>NZ_JBDJLB010000017.1:0-106156 GCF_039673155.1 Stenotrophomonas sp. TWI1149 | reverse complement strand
TCGGAAGTGAAACGCAGCTGCGCCGATGGTAGTGTGGCCTAAGCCATGCGAGAGTAGGTCATCGCCAGGGTTTTTACCCGAAAACCCCGCTGCTCACGCAGCGGGGTTTTCTTTTTGTCTGCGATTCAGCGACTCAGCGATCCTCCTGGCGAGGACGAACGTCGAGTACGCCGCTTTTCCCGGCGGTCGGCGCTTTCGAATCGGGCATTCTGGATGATGCGGGAACGCACGCCGGGCAACGTCGCATCGCTCACGCCGCGCTTCGGCCGGTGACGGCAGATCACGCGCGGCACGCGCAACGCGGGATATCGATATCGCGGTGGCGAAGGTGCAGCGCATGATTTCCTGCGGGTCCAGGAGGGCCGCACTGGTTCCCGGATCGCTGCACTGGTTCCTGGAGGCTGCACTGGTTCCAGGCGGGCTGCGCCGCGCGAGCGGGGTGCACCCCGTGCATCGTGCGAAGTTTGATCCAGTGGACGTCACCGACAGGCATGCCCGACCAAGCATGGAGCTGGCTGTCGCGGCAGCGTGGACGCTGATCCTGGTGTGCTACCTCTGTGGGTGCCCGTAGCCACCGCGCTGCGCGGGAACGGATCCTGACGACAGGGCACCGGCGACACCACGCCCTGCAAGGTGTGTGTCCGGGGCGGCATGGTCTGGGCAGGATCAGTCAACGCATGGCGCGGAGTGGCCATGCGTTCGGAAGCGAACTCAGTTCGGGGTGCCAAGCGCCACAGACATGCAGCTGGCTGCGGCGAAACAGCTGCGGTTCGCCGGGAAGAGAGGGGTGTCAGCTTCGACCAATGCAGTCCCGGTATCGCTGCCGTAACGCTCTTTGGCCAGCGCGTCCGCTGCACCGGCCCGGAGGCCAACCCAACCATCGCGTGCCAGCCAGGCGGTCGAGCATGTCGCCGCCTGGCTGCAGGACGCGGCGCCGCAGCGGGGCGCTGGGCGTTGACGCAGATGAGGCTTACGCGGCTGCGCGGTAGGCCTGTTCCTGATGACGGAACACCGCGACAGCCTGGGTCAGGTCGGCGGCCTGGGCTTCGAGCAGGCGTGCGGCGGCACTGGCTTCTTCGACGAGGGCGGCATTCTGCTGGGTCGCATCGTCCATCTGTGCGACGGTCTGGTTGACCTGGTCGATGCCCGCCGCCTGCTCCTGCGAGGCCGAGGAGATCTCGGCCATGATGCCGCTGACGCTGGCCACGCTGCTGACGATCTCGCCCATGGTCTGCCCTGCGTCCTGGACCAGGCGCGCGCCTTCGGCGACCTGCACCACGGAGGCATCGATCAATCCTTTGATCTCCTTGGCCGCGTCGGCGGATCGCTGGGCGAGGATGCGCACTTCGCTGGCGACCACCGCAAAGCCGCGGCCCTGCTCGCCGGCACGGGCCGCTTCGACGGCAGCGTTGAGTGCCAGGATGTTGGTCTGGAAGGCGATGCCGTCGATCACCCGGGTGATATCGCCGATCCGTTGCGACGCGGTCTGGATCGCATCCATGGTGGTCACCACCTGGCTGACCACCTGGCTGCCGCGCGTGGCGACATCATGCGCACCGTGCGCCAGCGCGCTGGCCTGGCGTGCGTGCTCGGCGTTCTGGCGCACGGTCGACGTCAGTTCCTCCATCGAGGCGGCGGTCTCTTCCAGATGCGCGGCCTGGCGCTCGGTGCGCTCGGACAGGTCATCGTTGCCGCTGGTGATTTCGTGGGCGGCCAGCGAGATGGAGCCGGTGCACTGTTTGATGCGCTCCACCATCGCGGTCAGCTGCTCGGCGGTGGCGTTGGCATCGCGCTGCATGGCCTGGAACGAGCCATGGAAGTCGCCGTGCATGCGCTGGTCCAGATCGCCATCGGCCAGGGCCGACAGCACGCGGCGGATCTCGCCGACCGTGCCGCCCACGCTGTCCAACAGCTGGTTGATCCCGCCAGTCAGGCTAGTGAGGAAGCTGGCGCCCCCCTCGGTGGCCTGCAGCCGACGATCAAGATCGCCCTTGCTGGCAGCCTCGACGATGTTCGCCACCGCGGTTTCCAGCAGCAGTTCGTGGGTGCGGTCATGCCACTCCACCGCGAAGCCCTGGCGCTGGCCCTGCGCATCGAACACCGGTGTCACCACCTGGGCGAAGTGCACCGGTCCGATCCGCACGCGACCGTGGTGGGTGACCCTCAAGGTGTTGAGGATGCCGCGGATGCGGTCCGGATCCACATGGAAGCGGTGGATGCTGCTGCCGACCAGGCGTTCGGCGTCGAAGTCGGGGAAGGCCTCGCGCAGGCTGGCCTGCTGGTTGCGCAGCAGGCTCACCACGGCCTGGTTGACGTAGCGGATCACGTGGTCGTTGTCGGCGATCATCATCGCCGTGCGCGAGACGTCCAGTGCCTGTCTTACCTGGGCGTCATGGGCATGCCCGATGCTGGCGCGGGCGTGGTCGCGCGCCGCTTCCGCAGCCACGGCGATCGATCGCTGCTCGGCCTGCCGCAGGGCGTGGGCCTGCCGCCGCGAACGCAGCGCCACCAGGCCCAGCAGCACGGCTGCGACCGCGATGAAGGGTAGTCCCCACGGCTGCCGCTGCCAGATCGCCGTGGTCACGGCCGCGGCAAGCAGCACGCCCGTCGCGAGCAGATACGCGCTGTCCACGGAGGCACGGGGCGATCGTGCGCGCCGTTGGTCGGGCGGTCGGGAGGTGGCAGCAGGAAGGGCGGACATGGCGGCTCCAGGATCAGTAGAAAGCAGAGAGCCCGCGGCGCGTACGCACGCAGGCGGATGCCGCACCCGTCACCGGCGTAGCGGTGGGTGCGGCAGCGGGAAGAAACGGATGGGTGCGCAGGGAACGGGCAGCGGCGGACGCCGCGTCGGCGGTGGCGATCACCGCCGGCATGGCCCGGTCCTGTGGGCGATGGCACGGCCAATCCGGCATTGCGACGACGTTCCCTGGAAGCCTGGGTGATGCGCGGCTTCGCAACGGCGGAGCAAGCGACGACAGTGCGGCCGAGGAAAATCGGCCTGCATCATCGGTATCGGTCGCTGCCGGGATAAGTTGAGTGCGACCGTGTGTCGCACCGCGCCGGGACTACCCGGCCAGGAAGGTCCGGATCACCTCGGCCACCACCTGCGGATGCTCCATGTGCAGATGATGCGTGCCCGGGAACACCGCCAGGCGACCGTCGCGCAGCAGCGAGATGCGTTCGCTGCGCAACGGCTCGGGGTAATAGGCCTGCGCCGGGGTGGCGTAGATCACCTGGGTCGGGCATTCGATCGCCGCGAGCAGGTCATCGATCTGCGCTTCGCTCAGGCGCATCGCGGTGGGCAGCATCAGGCGCTGATCGCTGCACCAGCTGTAGCCGCCGTCGACCGGTTTGACGCCACGCTCCACCAGCAGCCGTGCGCACGGCTCGCTGAGCTGGTTGGTCATCATGCGCGCGCGGATCGGTGCGGAAAGGTCGGGGAACACACGCAGCCTGCGGGTGGGCAGCGCACGCGCGGCACGTACATGCTCGCGCAGGCGCTGCGCGGTTTCATTCTCGGGCCCACGCAGGCCGCCCAGCGCTTCGATCGCGACCAGGCGTTCCACGCGTTCCGGTGCGGCGGCCGCGGCAAGGCTGGCGATACCGGCCCCCATCGAATGGCCGAGCAGCACGAAGCGGTCCCAGCCCAGCGCATCGGCGACGTCGAGGACATGGCAGATCGCACCGGGCGTGTTGTATTGCGTGCCGGGCGGCAGATGCGCGCTGTGGCCGTGGCCGGGCAGATCGATCGCGACCAGCTCCAGCCCGGGCAGCTGCGCCGCCAGCGGGACGAAGCTGGCGGCGTTGTCCAGCCAGCCGTGCAGGGCGAGCACACGCTGGCCACCCGTGCCCGGGGAGCGCAGGCCGGCCACCGTGGTGCCGGCAACCGGCAGCGAGAAGGACGTCAGGGTCATGCCAGCGCCGCGATGCTCAGCCGCGACAGCGCCAGTGCATGTGCCTGCGCGTCGTTGAGGCAGGGGATGTAGCGCATCGTCGCGCCGCGCTGGGCGACGGTCTCGGTGAAGCCCATCGCCACTTCTTCCAGGGTTTCCAGACAGTCGGTGGCGAAGCCGGGGCAGACCACGTCCATGCTGCGTACGCCGCGTTCGGCCATCGCCCACAGCGTGGGTTCGGCGTAGGGCTGCAGCCATTTCTCGCGGCCGAACCGCGACTGGTAAGTCAGCTGCCAGGCATCGTCGCTCAGCTCCAGCGCCTGCGCGATCGCCCGCGCACTGGCTTCGCAGCGCTGCGGATAGGGATCGCCGGCGTCGGCCAGACGCTGTGGAATGCCGTGGAAGGAAAACACCAGCGTCTCGCCACGGCCATGCTGATCCCACCACTGGCGGATGCTGCCGGCGACGGCGGCGACCCAGTCCGGATCGACCGCGTAATCGCGCACCAGGGTCACGGTGACCCCGGGGTGCTTGGGCTGCCATTCGCGCACCTGGTCCTCGATCGAGGCGGTGGTGGTCGTCGAATACTGCGGATACAGCGGCAGCACCACGATCCGCTTCATGCCCTCGGCGGCCAGACGATCCAGCTCGGCCGGCAGCGCCGGGCTGCCATAGCGCATCGCGTGGCGCACCCGCAGATCGGGCATCAGGCCCTGCATGGCCTCGGCCAGGCGCCGGGTGTAGACCATCAGCGGGGAGCCGTCCGGCAGCCAGACCTGGGCGTACTTGGCGGCCGAGCGACCACTGCGCAGCGGCAGGATCAGCCCGTACAGCAAGGGTTTCCAGAACAGCGGCGGAATCGCGACCACGCGCGGATCGCTGAGGAACTCAGCCAGGTAGCGACGCACCGCCGGGGCGGTTGGCGTCTCGGGCGTGCCTAGATTGACCGCCAGCACGGCGGTGTCGGGTGCGTCGAGCATGCCGCCATTCTCGCAGGTCTACGCGATTGGCGGGATGGATTTGGATGATGAACGTGATCCAGCAGGCATATCGATAGCCCGGAATACTCATTGCCGATTCATCGCGGGCCTTCTAACGTCGAGAAGCGTATCGACCCCGGTCGTACCTGCCGCTATCTTGTATGAATCGACTTTCTGGAGCCCACCCATGCGCCGCCTCAGCCTTGTACTGCTGATCTCCGCCAGCCTGCTGTCGACCCAGGCGATGGCCGGGCCACAGGAGGACCAGCGCGCCCGCAATGCCGTGCGCGTCCTGAATGAAATCCAGGACATCCCCGAGCAGGGGATTCCGGACAAGCTGCTCGACGAGGGCCGCGCGGTCATCGTCATTCCCGACACGATCAAGGCCGGCCTGGTGATCGGTGGCCGTCGCGGCCACGGCCTGATGTCGGTCAAGACGCCGGACGGCAGCTGGTCCAACCCGGTGTTCGTCAAGCTCACCGGCGGCAGCATCGGCTTCCAGGCCGGCGTGCAGTCCTCCGACGTGGTGCTGGTGTTCCGCAATGACCGCAGCCTGGACAATCTCGTCAACGGCAAATTCACCCTGGGCGCCGATGCCGGCGTCGCCGCAGGTCCGGTCGGCCGCAACGCCGCCGCCGCCACCGATGGCCAGCTGAAGGCTGAAATCTGGTCCTGGTCGCGCGCCCGCGGCCTGTTCGCCGGTGTGGCGCTGGATGGCGCCGTGCTGCAGATCGATGATGCCGCCAACCTGGATGCCTACGGCAGCAACACCACGCCGCGCATGGTGTTCGAAGGCCGCGTCGGCGAGCCGCCGTCGGTGGATGTAGTCGCCTTCCGCGATCGCCTGGAAGAAGCCACCTACACCGCCCGCGAGAAGCGCGGCACCGCGGGCAGTGCGCCTGCACCGGCCCCGGCGCCGCGCGCCGCTGCCGTGCCGGTCCGACCTGAACAGGCACCGGCCCCGGCCGCCGCCGGCGCGACCACCGCCCCGCTGCAGTCCGTGCCGGCGCAACCGGCCCCGCAGCAGGGCTTCCAGCCGGTCGGCGACGGTGAAGTCCGTACCGAATCGCTGGACGGCAACTGACTTTTGTCACGCGCGCCGGCTTACCGCCGGTGCGCTATGCTCAACCGTCTGATCACTACGTAACGAGCGAGTCATGGGCAGTTTCAGCATCTGGCATTGGTTGGTCGTGCTGGTCATCGTTCTGCTGGTGTTCGGCACCAAGAAACTGACCAGCGGCGCCAAGGACCTTGGCAGCGCCGTCAAGGAATTCAAGAAGGGCATGCGCGACGAGGACAAGCCGAATGCGCAGCTCAGCGACAGTTCGCGTCCGCAGGACTCGACGACGACGTCGCAGACCGAGCACGACCGCGACCCGCGCTGATCCGGGCGGCTTGGCGTGTTCGATATCGGTTTCAGTGAACTGCTGGTCATCGCGGTGGTGGCCCTGGTCGTGCTCGGCCCCGAGCGGCTGCCCAAGGCCGCCCGCTTCGCCGGGTTGTGGGTGCGCCGTGCGCGCAACCAGTGGGATTCGGTGAAGCAGGAGCTCGAACGCGAACTGCATGCCGAAGAGATCAAGCGGCAGTTCGACGATGTGAAGTCCTCGGTGCGTGATACCGAGTCGCAGCTGCGCGCCAGTGGCGAAGCGGTCCGCCGCGAAGCCGAGCAGATGCGCCAGGACGTGGCCCGGCAGGCCGATGACGTTGCCGCAGGGGCCGAAGACGAACCGGTGATGACCGGTCCCGCACCGGGCTCCCCGGCCAGCGTGGCCCAGCACGTGGTGGCGACCGACGAGGCCGAACTGCCACGCGATGCGATGTCGCCCCCCGGAATCGACGGCAGCGCGCCCCGTGTGGAGCCGCCCACGGCGTCACCGGCCCTGGCGGACACCGCGCCGCGCACGCCTGCGCCGCCGAGCGAGGAGACACCGCGATGAGCGAGCATGAAAGCAGCGAGAGTTCGCTGGTCGAACACCTGATCGAACTGCGCGCGCGCCTGGTGCGTGCGTTGATCGGCCTGGGCGTGGTGCTGCTGGGGCTGATGCCGTTCTCGCGGCAGATCTACACGATGATCGCCGAACCGCTGATCTCGCAGTTGCCGAACGGGCAGACGATGATCGCGACCAATCCGGCCGGCGCCTTTTTCGCGCCGTTGAAGCTGACGTTCTTCGTGGCGGTGTTCATCGCCGTGCCGTGGCTGTTGTTCCAGCTGTGGTCGTTCGTGGCGCCCGGCCTGTATGCCCGCGAGAAACGCCTGGCGGTGCCCTTGCTGGCCTCGTCGGTGCTGCTGTTCTACCTGGGCTGCGCGTTCGCGTACTTTCTGGTGTTGCCGGCGGTGTTCCACTTCCTCACCACGTTCCGCCCGGAAGTGATTGCGATCACCCCGGACGCGACGGCGTACCTGGATTTCGTGCTGGCGATCTTCTTCGCCTTCGGTACCAGCTTCGAACTGCCGGTGGCGATGGTGATCCTGGTGCTGCTGGGCTGGATCACGCCGCAGCAGTTCAAGGAAGGTCGTGGCTACGCGATCGTCGGCATCTTCGTGCTGGCCGCGGTGCTGACGCCGCCGGACGTGGTCTCGCAGCTGATGCTGGCCATTCCGATGTGTCTGCTCTACGAGCTGGGCATCCATGCCGCGCGCTGGCTGGTGCCACGCGCGGGCGGGAAAGAACAGCCGGAGTGACGCATAAACAGAAACCCCGGCCTTGGCCGGGGTTTCGTTTTGATCAGGCCGCGAACACGTTGTTCGGGCCCGGCATCGGCGGCGGGGTCTGCGGCCCCTGCTGGCCGAACATCTGCTTCCACGCGGTGTAGATGGCACCGGCGAAGACCGGCATCACCACGCCCATCAGCAGCAGCTGCGCAACGAACAGGGCGATCATCGTGCCGCCGATCAGCTGCGCGATCAGGGCCACCAGCATCACGCCGAAGTAGATCGCGAACACGGCCACGAAGGCGAGCAGGAAGAACACCACCATCGCCAGCACGTTGTGCAGGCAGGCGCGCAGGCTCAGGCGCATCGCCTGCAGGCCGTTGCGATGTTCGAACATCACCTGCGGCGGCAGGGTGAACAATGCCAGCGCCATCGCCAGGAAGGTCACCACCACCAGCGCCAGCCACAGCAGGATGCGCATCGCCGGCAGGCTGGCCATCAACTCTTCAATCTGGGCCGGGTCCGGCTGCGCGCCGGCCTGGCTGATCGCGTTGAGCTGCACCATCACCTCGCTCAGGTGCTGCAGGCCGCTGCTGCCGATCAGCACCAGCAACAACACGCCCAGGAACAGGCCGGCCACCAGCTGCGGCAGCAGCGAGGCGAGCAGGTTCAACGCGCGGCCTTCCTGCAGGCCCTGCAGCAGGTGCGCTGGCTGCGCGACGCGACCCTGGTCGACTTCGCGCACGGCCCAGACCAGGCCGCCGAAGAACAGCGGGCCGGCCAGCGCCATCAACAGCTGCGCCAGCGTGCTCAGCGCCGGGCTGACCATCGCCAGCGACATCACCAGCAACGCGGCCACGGCCCAGATCACGCCGAGCAGGCCCAGCGCCAACGGCGCCTTGCGCAGCAGGGTGAAACCCGACACCAGCCATTCCGCGCCGGCGGAGGCCGGCAGCTTGCGAATCTCGCTCATAACATTCCGGGACAGGGGAGAAGGCGCGAACGCCCGAGTGCGGTCGATTATCCCTGTTTTCCCGACGCGTGACCTGAAGGCCGGCATGCGCGGCGCGGCCGCTGCGTTGCGCCCGGAGGCGGTACCGGCGCGGGCGTCAGGCGTTGCGCGCCTGGCGGACGAAACGGCGCAGCAGCTGGCGGGCCAGCGGCGCGGCGCTGACCTCGCGGGCGACGCTGCGCGCGCAGCCGCCGTGCTGGCGGATGCACTCGGCGCGGGCGCGGACATAGCCGCGCATGTGGTGGGTGGCGAACTCGGGATGGAACTGGACGCCCCAGGCATGCGCGCCCCAGCGGAACGCGTGGCAGTTGTCCTGTGCCGAGCGCGCCAGGATCGCCGCGCCCTCGGGGGCGCGCAGCACCGTCTGCAGGTGGGTGGCATGCGCCGGGAAGCGCGCCGGCAGGCCGCCGAACAGCGGATCGTCGACGGCCGCAGGGTCGAGCGCCAGTTCGATCGTGCCGGACTCGCGTCCGGCCGGGTTGTAGGCGACTTCGCCGCCCAGCGCGTGGGCCAGCAGCTGATGGCCGTAGCAGATGCCGAACACCGGGCGGTCGTCGTGGGCGGCGTCGCGCAGCCACTGCGCGCTGCGCTCGCTCCATTCTGCGCGGTCGGTGACGTAGGCGGCCGAGCCGCTGACGATCACCCCGGCGAAATCGCGGTGGCTGGGCAGGGTACCGCCGTGCTCCACATCGACCACTACCGTCTCATCGGCATCCAGCCCGGCCGCGACCCGGATCCAGTGCGAAAACCGCCCGTAGCGGCGCAGCGAGGCGACGGGTTGGCCGGTTTCAAGAATCAGGAACGGGGCGGAATTCATCCGGGGGAGGCAGGACCGAGAGGACTTCCTCGATTGTAGTCAGCCCTGCCGCTACCTTTTCAAGCCCCGCGCGGCGCAGGGTTCGTACCCCTTCAGCACGTGCGGCACGGTTGAAGGCGGCCAGATCCATGTCCGCGCGGATGTGCCGGCGCAGGCTGGAACCCAATGGCAGCAACTCATACAGGCCGACGCGGCCCAGGAAACCGGTGCGCCGGCAGTCGATGCAGCCGACCGGTGCATATGGCGTGGGCGCCTCAGGTAATGCCGCATCGGCATCAGTCAGCACCGCCCATTGCTCGGTCGAGAGCACCGTGGGCACCTTGCAGGTGGTGCACAGGGTGCGCACCAGCCGCTGGGCCAGCACCCCGTTGAGGGTGGAGGCGAGCAGGTAATGCGGCACGCCCAGGTCGAGCAGGCGGGTGATCGCCGAGGGGGCATCGTTGGTATGCAGGGTGGACAGCACCAGGTGGCCGGTCAGCGAGGCCTGGACCGCCATCTGCGCGGTCTCCAGGTCGCGGATCTCGCCGATCATGATGATGTCCGGGTCCTGCCGCAGCAGGGTGCGCACGCCGCTGGCGAAATCCAGGTCGATGTTGGTCTGCACCTGCATCTGGTTGAATTCCGGCGCGATCATTTCGATCGGGTCTTCCACGGTGCAGACATTCACGTCGGGCGTGGCCAGGCGCTTGAGGGTGGAATACAGGGTCGTGGTCTTGCCCGAGCCGGTCGGGCCGGTGACCAGCACGATGCCGTGCGGGCGCTCGACCAGGGCGGTCCAGCCGGCTGCCTCCTGCGGGCTGAAACCCAGCTGGTCGATGCTCTTGAACGCCGCATCCGGGTCGAAGATGCGCATCACGCACTTTTCGCCGAACGCGGTGGGCATGGTCGACAGGCGCATTTCCACTTCGCGCCCGCCCGGTGAACGGGTCTTGATGCGGCCATCCTGCGGGCGCCGGCGCTCGGCCAGATCCATCCGGCCCAGCACCTTGATCCGGCTGACCACGGCGGTCATCACCGCCGGCGGCACCTCGAACACCTTGTGCAGCACCCCATCGATGCGGAAGCGCATGCGCCCCATGTCGCGGCGCGGCTCCAGGTGGATGTCCGAGGCGCGCTGCTCGTAGGCGTACTGCAGCAGCCAGTCCACGATGTGCACGATGTGCTGGTCGTCGGCATTGACGTCGCCGGCGCGGCCCAGCTCGACCAGCTGCTCGAAGCTGGGCAGGGAGCTGCTGGTGTCGCTGCGCACATCGCCACGGGCGCCGCGCACCGAACGGGTCACCCCGTAGAACTCCATGGTGTAGCGGTGGAGGTCGAGCGGGTTGACCATCGCCAGCTCGATCCGGCGGCGGCTCAGGTGCTGCAGGTCGCGCAGCCATTCCTGGGCCAGCGGCTCGCTGGTCGCGACCAGCACGCGCTCGCTGTCCACGGCCAGCGGCAGGAAGCGGTGGCGGCGCGCGTAGGCGTGGGAGACCAGGGCGGTGACCGCCGAGACGTCGACCCGGGTCGGGTCCACCCGCAGGTAGCGCACGCCCGCGCGCTGGGCCAGCCACTCGCTGAGGCGCTCCAGGCCGAGTTCGCCGCCGGCGCTGGCGCCCAGCTTCAGGTTGGCCAGCAGCACCAGCGGATGGACCTCACTGGCGTTGCGCGCGCCCTGGGCGGAGAAACGGATGCGCTCCAGGTCCGCGGCGGCGACCAGGCCATCGGCGACCAGCGCCGCGGCGACCTGGTCGAAATCGAGGCGGCCGTGTGGCAGGGGCAGGACCCCCTCAGGGACGCTGGCAAAAGCCGCTGGCAGGCGTGGTTCCATCCTCCATTTCCCCAGGCACGGAAGGCCCGTGCGGTCGGTCGCTATACTAGCGCACCCCTTCTGCAGGCAAGAATCCGCCGCATGTCCGCCACTCCGAACGTTCCGATCACTTTCCAGGGCCTGATCCAGACCCTCAACCAGTATTGGGCGCAGCAGGGCTGCGTGCTGATCCAGCCGCTGGACCTGGAGGTCGGTGCCGGCACCTTCCACCCGGCCACGTTCCTGCGCTCGATCGGTCCGGAAAGCTGGAATGCCGCGTACGTGCAGCCCTCGCGCCGCCCGACCGACGGCCGTTATGGCGAGAATCCCAACCGCCTGCAGCGCTATTACCAGTACCAGGTGGCGATGAAGCCCAGCCCGGACAACATCCAGCAGCTGTACCTGGATTCGCTCAAGGCGCTGGGTATCGACCCGCTGGTGCACGACCTGCGCTTCGTCGAGGACAACTGGGAATCGCCGACCCTGGGCGCCTGGGGCCTGGGCTGGGAAGTCTGGCTCAACGGCATGGAAGTCACCCAGTTCACCTACTTCCAGCAGGCCGGCGGCCTGGAGTGCAAGCCGGTGCTCGGCGAGATCACCTACGGTCTGGAGCGCCTGTGCATGTACCTGCAGAACTGCGACAACGTCTATGACCTGATCTGGACCTACGGTCCGGACGGCACCCCGGTCACCTATGGCGATGTCTACCTGCAGAACGAGATCGAGCAGAGCACCTACAACTTCGAATATGCCGACGTGGACGAGATGTTCCATCGCTTCGATGCCTGCGAAAAGGAAGCACAGAAGCTGGTCGATGTCGGCCTGCCGCTGCCGGCGTATGAGCAGGTCTGCAAGGCCAGCCATGCCTTCAACCTGCTGGATGCGCGCCGCGCGATCAGCGTGACCGAGCGCCAGCGCTACATCCTGCGCGTGCGCGCGCTGGCCCAGGCCGTGGCCAGGCTGTACGAGGCCAAGCGCCTCGAAGCCGTCGCCGCCAAGGAGGTGCAGGCATGAGCACGATGCAGCCGCTGCTGATTGAACTGGGGACCGAAGAACTGCCGGTCAAGGCGCTGCCGGGCCTGGCCCAGGCCTTCTTCGATGGCATCGTCGACGGCCTGAGCAAGCGTGGCGTGGCCATCGAACGTGGCGATGCCAAGCCACTCTCGACCCCGCGCCGCCTGGCCGTGCTGCTGCCCGGCGTGGCCGTTGAGCAGCCGGAACAGCATTCCGAAGTGCTCGGCCCGTACCTGAACATCGCGCTGGATGCCGACGGTCAGCCGACCAAGGCGCTGCAGGGCTTCGCCGCCAAGGCCGGGATCGACTGGACCGCGCTGGAGCGCACCACCGATGCCAAGGGCGAGCGCTTCGTGCACCGCTCCACTACGCCGGGCGCGCGCACCGCGACCCTGCTGCCGGAGATCCTGCGCGAGGCGATCGCCGCGATGCCGATCCCCAAGCCGATGCGCTGGGGCAGCCACACCTACGGCTTCGCCCGCCCGGTGCATTGGCTGGTGCTGCTGCACGGCCCGGACATCATCGAGGCCGAGGTGCTGGGCCTGAAGGCCGACCGCATGAGCCGCGGCCATCGCTTCATGCATGACAAGACCGTGTGGCTGAGCGCGCCGGAGGACTATGTCGCCTCGCTGCAGGCCGCCTATGTGCTGGTCGATGCCGACGCGCGCCGCGCGCGCATCGTCGAGCAGGTCAACGCGGCGGCCGCGCAGGCCGGCGGCCAGGCGCGCATCACCCCGGACAACCTGGAGCAGGTGGTCAACCTGGTCGAGTGGCCGGCGCCGGTGCTGTGCAGTTTCGAACGCGAGTTCCTGGCGGTCCCGCAGGAAGCGCTGATCGAGACGATGGAGATCAACCAGAAGTTCTTCCCGGTGCTCGATGCCGGCGGCAAGCTGACCGAGAAGTTCATCGGCATCGCCAACATCGAGTCCAAGGATGTCGCCGAAGTGGCCAAGGGCTACGAGCGCGTGATCCGTCCGCGGTTCTCCGATGCCAAGTTCTTCTTCGACGAAGATCTGAAGCAGGGCCTGGAATCCATGGGCGACGGCCTGAAGACCGTCACCTACCAGGCCAGGCTGGGCTCGGTGGCCGACAAGGTGACCCGCGTAGCTGCACTGGCCGAGGCCATCGCGCCGCAGGTGGGCGTGGATCCGGTGCTGGCCAGGCGCGCCGCGGTACTGGCCAAGAACGACCTGCAGTCGCGCATGGTCAACGAGTTCCCGGAACTGCAGGGCATCGCCGGCCGGCATTACGCCATGGTCGGCGGCGAGTCGCCGGACGTGGCGCTGGCCATCGACGAAGCGTACCAGCCGCGCTTCGGTGGCGATGACATCGCGCTGTCGCCGCTGGGCAAGGTGCTGGCGATCGCCGAGCGCCTGGACACGCTGGCCGGTGGCTTTGCCGCAGGCCTGAAGCCGACCGGCAACAAGGATCCGTTCGCGCTGCGCCGCAATGCGCTGGGCCTGGCCCGCACGGTGATCGAGAGCGGCTTCGACCTGGACCTGCGCGCGCTGGTCGCCACCGCCATCGCCGGCCTGCCGGCGGGCGTGCAGACCAGTGCCGAAAGCAAGACCGAGGCGCTGCCGCAGGAGCTGTACGACTTCGTGATCGACCGCCTGCGCGGCTACTACGCCGACAAGGGCGTGCCGGCCACGCACTTCAACGCGGTCGCCGAGTTGAAGCCGGCCTCGCTGTACGATTTCGATCGCCGCATCGATGCCATCGGCACCTTCGCCGCGCTGCCGGAAGCCGAGGCGCTGGCCGCGGCCAACAAGCGCATCCGCAACATCCTGCGCAAGGCCGAGGGCGACATCCCGGGCATGATCGACCCGGCGCTGCTGGCCGAGCCGGCCGAGAGCGAACTGGCCGAAGCGGTGGAAGCGGCGATCGATGACAGCAACGCCAGCCTGCACCAGAAGGACTACGTGAGCGTGTTGAACCGGTTGGCGCGCCTGCGCCCGCAGGTGGACGCGTTCTTCGATGCGGTGATGGTCAATGCCGAGGATCCCGCGCTGCGGGCCAATCGCCTGGCCCTGCTCAAGCGCCTGGGCGACCGCCTGGGCAGCGTGGCGGCGATCGAACACCTGTCCAACTGACGCTGCGGGGCAGGACGCCCCGAGGCTCACCAGAAGGCGCGACGGCTTCGGCGGTTCGCGCCTTCTGCGTTTCCAGGGGGTGGCCGGCGCACTGCGCACCGTTCGCGCCGGGAACGTCATGCGCCGTCGCGGACGGTTCTGTCCGACACCGTGCCGGCATCGCTCAGGGCCGATGCGTCAGCAGCGACTTTCTCGCGGAATTTAACGGCGTCTTCACCGTCGTTCTGAAACTGCCACGCCGATTTCGCATGCCCGCGATGGCCCGTTATGCTGTCGCCATGCAGCCAACGAAATTCGCCCTTCCCCTGATGTTCCTGTCCCTTGCCACCGCCTCGGTGGCACATGCGCGGGGGACCATCGAAAAAGTGGACATCAAAGGACTGGACAAGGGCGACGACGCCGAGATGATCGAGAACATCGAGGTCTCGCTGTCCCTGTACGACACCATCGGCAAGGTCCAGGGCGAGTCGCGCCTGGAGTACCTGTTGTCCCAGGCCGAGCGCCAGACCCGCGAGGCACTGGAGCCGTTCGGGTACTACAACCCGACCATCACCGTGGACAGCCCCCGCGAAGGTGAAAACCTGCGCGTGGTGATCCAGGTCGACAAGGGGCCGCCGACCCTGGTCCGCCGCGAACACATCGACATCACCGGCCCGGCCCAGCTGGACCAGTACCTCCAGGAAGACCTGGAGAACTTCAAGCCGCGCAAGGGCCAGCGGTTCGAGCACACCGAATACGAGGCCAGCAAGATTCGGGTGACCCGGCGCCTGGCCGAACGCGGTTACTTCGATGCCGACTTCACCCTGCGCCAGGTCCAGATCACCCGCGCCGAGAACGCCGCCGACGTCGATCTCACCTGGGACAGCGGGCGTCGCTACAACATGGGCGAGATCCGCTTCCACCAGAATTACTTCGTCGACAAGCTGTTCGATCCGCTGGTGTACTGGGATGAAGGCAGTTACTTCCACGAAGGCAAGCTGGACCGCCTGCGCGAGTCGCTGACCAAGCTCGATTACTTCAGCGTGATCGACATCCAGCCGCGCCCGGACCAGGCCGACGAGAACGGCGACGTGCCGGTGGACGTCAGCCTGACCCGCGCCAAGCGCACGATCTACACCGCCGGCCTGAGCTACGGCAGCGAGAGCGGCGCCGGTGTGCGCGGGGGCCTGGAGCGGCGGTTCCTCAACAGCCGCGGCCACAAGATGAACACCCAGCTCGACTACGCGCAGAAGCGCAAGAGCCTGGTCACCAGCTACCGGATCCCGGGTTTCGCGTGGCTCGATGGCTGGTATGCGTTCACCGCCAGCGCCTATGACGAGCAGACCGATTACATCGACCTGCGCAACTTCAAGCTGTCGGCCAGCCGCAGTGGCGAGATCAACGAGTACTGGACAGCGATCGCCTCGATCAACGCCCTGCGCGAGCGCTGGCGCTATGCCTCGGGCACCGAATTCACCGACGCGGTCTACAACACCTCCACCCTGGTCTACCCGCAGCTGGTCGCCGACTACGTCAACGTCGACGATGAGATGTTCCCGCGCCGCGGCCTCAGCGGCAGCGCGACCCTGCGCGGCGGCATCGAGGGCGCCGGCTCGGACACCAGCTTCGTGCAGGCCAACATGGTGCTGCGCTGGTATGTGCCGATCGGCGACACCGACCGCCTGATCCTGCGCGGTGAGGGTGGCACGACCTGGACCAGCGATCTGGTGGCGATGCCGCCGAGCCTGCGCTTCTTCGCCGGTGGCGACCGCAGCATCCGCGGTTACGCCTTCCGCGAAGTCGGCCCACGCACCGCACCGCCGGACAAATTCGCGCTCGGCGCGAAGAACCTGGTGGTCGGCTCGGCCGAGTATGAGCATTACTTCAAGGGCGGGCCGTGGGGCGCGGCCGTGTTCGTCGATACCGGCAGCGCATTCGACAACACCATCGACCTGCACACCGGCGTGGGCTTCGGCGTGCGCTGGAAATCGCCGGTGGGCCCGGTGCGCGTGGATGTCGCGCACGGCCTGAACAACCCGGACTCGCAGTTCCAGCTGTACCTGAACATCGGAGCGGACCTGTGAGCACGCCGACGCCTTCCGCACCCGCCACCCCGCCGCCGCCGCGCGTGCGTTTCTACCGCAAGCGCCGCTTCTGGGCGTGGTCCGGCTTCACCGTGCTCGGCCTGGTGCTGCTCGCGCTGCTGCTGGTGTACTGGCTGCTGCAGACCGTGGCCGGCCGCGATGTGCTGCTGGCCCAGGTGGTCGCACGCTTGCCGGTCGGGGCGTCGCTGACCTGGAGCAAGGTGGATGGCCCCGTCGCCGGGCCGCTGGTGCTGCACGATCTGGACTTCCGTTACGACGACATCCATTTCACCGCCGAGCGCGCCTATCTGGATCCCGACATCCGGCCGCTGCTGGGTCGCAAGCTGCAGCTCGATGCCTTGCAGATCAAGAACGCGACGTTGAACCTGGCCAAGAGCGATGAGCCGTTCGAGCTGCCCTCGTGGCCGGACTCGCTGCCGCAGATCGAAATGCCGCTGGCGATCCAGGCCGACACCATCATCATCGATGGATTCCGGATCACCCAGGCACAGCAGCCGCTGATCGACATCGCCAAGGTGCGCGGCGGCGTGGAGATCGCCAATGGCGAATTCCGCGCGACCCAGCTCAAGGTCGACAGCGACATGGGCGATTTCCGCGTGGACGGCCGTTATCTGCCGCGCAGCGATTACGACACCGACATCACCATCGGCGCGCTGATGCCGGCCCCGCGTGGGCGCACCCCGGCGCGACTCGGTCTGGTCGCACGCGGCGATCTGGGCCATATGGAAGTGGCGATCGCCGGCAACGCGCCGGCGCCGCTGCAGGCCAGCCTGGTCTTCGATGGACGCACCGATCCGGTGTGGAAACTCACCGCGCGCAGCAGGGAGCTGGACCTGGCGCTGCTGGTACCGGGCATGGATGCGGGCACCAGCACGCCGATGGCGCTGGACGTGCAGGCCGACGGCAAGGGCGGCCAGGCCAATCTGCAGGGCAGCTTCAAACAGGGCGACATCGCGGTGGAACTGGCGCCCTCCAAGGTCGGCCTCGCCGACCAGGTGCTGACCGTCTCGCCGTTGCAGGTGAAGGGCTTCGGTGGGCAGGCGCGGCTGGAAGGCGTCGCCGATTTCACCGACAAGGAAAACGCCAGCCTGCGTTTCTCCATCATCGCCAACGACCTGACCTTCGTGCCCGCTGCCGATACCACCACCCCGGGCGCCGCGGCGCCGGTGCCGGTGACGTTGAAAGAAGCGCGCATGGGCCTGGCTGGTACGTTGAAGGCCTGGGCGGCGGTTGGCCGTGCCTCGGTCGAACGCGAGAAACAGGTCGCCGACCTGACCTTCGACGTGCGCGGTAACGATCAGGCGGCGATCATCAAACAGCTGCAGGCGAGCACACCGGGCGGTTCGCTCGATGTCACCGGTCAGGTGGCCTGGGCACCGCAGCTGGACTGGGACGTGGCGGCCAAGCTGGCCGGTTTCGATCCGGGCTACTTCGCCCCGGGCTGGGACGGCAAGCTGTCCGGTTCGTTTGCATCGAAGGGCCGCCAGTTGCCGCCGCCGGCGGGCAGTCCGGTCGGCACCGCCGGCAGCTATGAAGCCACGGTCGATGTGCCCGGCATCAAGGGCACGCTGCGCAAACGCGCGCTGGATGCGCAAGGCAGGTTCGCGCTGCGCGGCGAGCAGGGCGAAGGCAATCTCAAGCTTGCGGTGGGCAGCAGCCGACTGACCGCCAAGGGCTCGGTCGGCGACCGCCTGGATATCGATGCGCAGCTGGATCCGGTGCAGTTGGCCGACCTGCTGCCCAACAGCAGCGGCAGCCTGCGCGGCCACGTGCTGATCAAGGGCGCGCGCACCGCGCCGGACATCACCGCCGATCTGGTCGGCAGCGGCCTGCGCTGGGACGACTGGGGCGCCGAGGCGATCAGCATCAAGGGGCGCCTGCCGTGGCAGGGCGACAGCGGCACGCTGGCGGTGCAGGGCAGCAAGGTGCAGGTCGGCATGCTGCTGGACACGCTCAACGTGGACGCCCGCGGCAGTCTCTCCAATCTGCGCCTGGATGCACAGACCAGAAACGAACTGGGTGCCATCGCGCTGCAGGGCGGCGTGCGCCAGCAGGGCCAGGCCTGGCGCGGTGACCTCACTGCGCTGCGCATCGCACCGATGAAGGGCGATGCCTGGAGCCTGCGCGCGCCGGCTGCCTTCAGCGTGCAGGGCAGCACCTTCACCCTGAGCGATGCCTGCCTGGGGTCGGCCACCGGTGGCGCACTGTGCGCCAGCGCGAACTGGCCGCGCGAAGGCCTGCTGGTGCGTGGCGATGCGTTGCCGCTGGCGCTGGTGCAGCCGTGGCTGCCCCCGCAGTCCGGGCGCCGCATCTTCCTGCGCGGTGAAGTGAATCTGGATGGGCGCATCCGTCCCCGCGGCAACGCGTGGGAAGGCAGCGCCTCGGTCACCTCGCGCGAAGGCGGGGTGCGCCTGGGCGACAACGCGCGTGGCGAGCTGGTGCGCTACGACCAGTTCTCGGTGAACCTGGAGATGACCCCGCAGCAGATCAACGCCAAGCTCGGTGTCGGTTTCCAGGGCGACGGCTTCGTCGATGCGAAGGTGCAGACCGGCTGGGATGCCAACGCACCCCTCAACGGCGAGCTGTACATGAACATCGCGCGCTTGTACTGGCTGGAGCTGTTCTCGCCGGACATCGTGCGGCCGACCGGGCTGATCGAAGGCCACGTGAGCCTGCGCGGCACGCGCGGCACGCCGTCGCTGGGCGGCGAAGCCACGCTGAGCAAGTTCAACGGTGAATTCCCCGCGCTGGGCCTCACCTTCGCCGAAGGCAAGGGCAGCTTCACCGCGCAGCCGGATGGCTCGGCCAAGATCACCGCGCAGGCCAACTCCGGCAAGGGCACGTTGTATGTCGATGGCGGGCTGTCCTGGTTCGGCGATGCACAGCCGCTGCAGCTGCATATCCACGGCGAAAACGTGTTGCTGGCCAATACCAGCGAACTGCGCGTGATCGCCAATCCGAACCTGGACTTCACCCTGGCCGGCAGCGCGATGCAGCTGCGCGGCACCGTGCATGTGCCCGAAGCGGACCTGGACCTGGAACGCCTGGATCGTGGCACCTCGGTGTCCGAAGACGTGGTGGTGCTTGATCCGGTCGATCCGGAAGAGGGCCCCAGCTCGCCGCTGGACATGGACCTGACCGTGAGCCTGGGCGACAAGGTCAAGATGGCCGGGTTCGGCCTGAAGGGGGCGCTGACCGGCAAGATGCAGGTATGGGCGCGCCCCGGCCGCGAGATGACCGCCAACGGCGGACTGGAAGTCAGTGGCCGCTACAAGGCCTACGGACAGGACCTGACCATCACCCGCGGCAACTTGAACTGGAACTACAACGCGGTCTCCGATCCGCGCATCAACATCCGGGCCCAGCGCGCCGTCGGCGATGTCACCGCCGGCATCGACGTGACCGGGCGGGCACAGTCGCCGCGCGTGGATGTGTGGTCGGAACCGGCGATGTCGCAGTCCGAAGCACTGGCCTATCTGGTGCTGGGCCGCAGCCTCACCGGTGCCAGCAGCGACCAGGCCCAGCAGGTCAACGCGGCCTCGGCGGCGCTGTCGGCCGGCAGCGGCCTGCTCGCCTCGCAGCTGGGGGCCAAGCTCGGCCTGGACGACGCCGGCGTGAGCCAGTCGCGCGCGCTGGGCGGCTCGGTGATCGGCTTCGGCAAGTACATCTCGCCCAAGCTCTACATCGGCTACGGCGTCTCGCTGGTCGGCAGTGGCTCGGTGCTGACGCTGAAGTACCTGCTGCGCCGCGGCTTCGATGTGGAGCTGGAATCGAGCACGGTGGAGAACCGTGGGTCGCTGAACTGGCGAAAAGAAAAGTAGGTCACGACCGTTGGTCGTGATGCGGGTGCTTGCCCAACCATCGGCCGTTGCCCCTGCCGGGCGCAGCGGCTAAGGTCTCGGGCTGTTCTGACGTACCGGATGTGCCCATGTCTTCACGCAAACCCCTCACCGCCGCGCTGGCGCTTGGCCTGACCCTCGCCGCCGGCGCCCATGCCGATGAAGGCATGTGGATGCCGACCCAGCTGCCGGACCTGGCCAAACCGCTGAAGGCGGCCGGCTTCAAGGGCAACCCGGGCGACCTGGCCAACGTCACCGCGCCGCCGCTGAGCGCGGTGGTGCGGGCCGGTGGCGGTACCGGCTCGTTCGTCTCGGACGACGGCCTGCTGCTGACCAACCACCACGTCGCCATGGGCGTGATCCAGTACAACAGCTCGGCCGAGCACAACCTGATCAACGACGGCTTCATCGCCAAGGGTCGCAGCGATGAGCGCGCGGCCAACCCGGATTTCCGCGTGCTGGTCACGGTCGGGTTCGACAAGGTCACCGATGACGTGCTGCGCGATGCCCGCGGCAAGACCGGGCGTGCGTACTTCGACGCGGTGGACCGCGCCAGCAAGCAGTTGGTGGCCGACTGCGAGAAGGAGGGCAACATCCGCTGCAGCGTGGCGGACATGTACTACGGCACCGATTTCTATCGCATCCGCCAGCTCGAGCTGAGCGATGTGCGCCTGGTCTATGCGCCGCCGCGCGCGATCGGCAACTACGGCGATGAGATAGACAACTTCATGTGGCCGCGCCACACCGGCGATTTCACCCTGCTGCGCGCCTACGTCGGCAAGGACGGCAAGCCCGCGCCGTACAGCGTGGACAACGTGCCCTACCACCCGCCGGCCCATCTGAAGATGGCGATCGACGGCCCGAAGACCGGCGATTACGCGATGCTGGCCGGCTATCCGGGCATCACCTACCGCCATCGCACGGCCGCGGAATTCGCCAGCCAGATCGATGCGGTGCTGCCGCGCCGCGTGGCGGTGTTCCAGCAGATGATCGACACCATCGAGTCGGCCAGTGCCAAGGACGCCCAGGCGCGTACCCGCTACGCCTCACAGCTGCAGTCGCTGAAGAACAACCGCAAGCGCGCCGCCGGTGAGCTGGAAGGCCTGCTGCGCAGCGATGCCAAGGCCCAGCGCGCCGCCGATGAAGCGGCGATGCTGCTGGCCACCGATGCGAAGTACCAGGGCGATATCCAGTCGCTGCTGACCTCGCTGTCCAGCGGTGCCTCGGTGGGCGAGCGCGATCTGCTGCTCGACCTGCTCTCGGCGCAGAGCCAGTTGCTGCGTTCGGCATTGACCCTGGAGCGCCTGCGCATCGAATCGGCCAAGCCCGATGCCGAGCGTGACAGCGGCTACCAGCAGCGCGATCTGGCGCTGATCGAAGGCGTGCTCAAGCAGGTCCAGCGCCGGTACGATCCGGCCATCGAAAAGGCCCTGCTGACCACGCTGCTGACCCGTTACCAGCAGCTGCCGGACGCGCAGCGCGTGCCCGAGTTCGATGCCGCCTTCGGGCGCACCCCGGCCGCGCTGGCCAAGACCCTGGACACGCTGTACGCCAGCACGCATCTGGGCGACGAAGCCGAGCGCCTGTCGCGCTTTGCTGCGGCGAAAGAGGGCAAGGCACTGGCGCGCGATCCGCTGATCGATCTGGCCGGCCCGCTGGTCGCCGCGCAGCTGCGCCTGGATGACGAGCGCAAGACCCGTGAGGGCGAGCAGCTGCGCCTGCGCCCGGCCTATATGCAGGCGCTGTTCGCCTGGCGTGCCAAGCAGGGCCGGGCGGTGTACCCGGATGCCAACCGCACGCTGCGCATCAGCTACGGCAAGGTCGAAGCGCTGTCCCCGCGCGATGCGGTGCATTTCGACCCGGTGACCACCGTGGCCGGGATCGTCGAGAAGAACACCAACGCCTATCCGTTCGATGCGCCCAAGCCGCTGCTGGACGCGATCGCCAAGGGTGATTTCGGCTCCACCGCCGATCCGGTGCTGAAGACCCAGACGGTCAACTTCCTGACCAACCTGGACACCACCGGCGGCAACTCCGGCTCGCCGGTGCTCAATGCCAAGGGCGAGCTGATCGGCCTGAACTTCGACAGCAACTGGGAGTCGGTCAGCGCCAGCTGGTGGTTCGATCCGCGCTTCAAGCGCGCGGTGCACGTGGACATGCGCTACCTGCGCTGGCTGCTGGCCAAGGTCTACCCGGCACCCGGACTGCTGAAGGAAATGGGCGTCCCGGCCGAATAAGGCACGGCGGCCCGCGCTGGAACGCCACGACCAACGGTCGTGGCCTACACTGCGGGCTGCTCTCACGGAAACACCCGCGTGGTCTCCAGCTGGATCCTGCTGTTGGTGTCAGTGGTCTACGCCGCGCTGCTGTTCGCGGTGGCGTGGTGGGGCGACCGTCGCCCGATGTATCCGAACCGGCCGTGGCTGCGGCCGGTGGTCTACAGCCTGGCGCTGGCGGTGTACTGCTCGTCGTGGACCTTCTACGGTGCGGTCGGCACGGCGGTCCGCAACGGGATCGGCTACCTGCCGATCTACCTGGGGCCGCTGCTGCTGTGGGTGTTCGGCTGGCGCATCATCGAGCGCCTGGCGCTGATCGCCCGCAGCCAGAACGTGGTGTCCATCGCCGATTTCATCTCTTCGCGCTTCGGGCGCTCGCGCCGCCTGGCCGCGCTGGTGGCGGTGATCGCGCTGATCGGCATCGTGCCGTACCTGGCCCTGCAGTACAAAGCGGTGGCGATGAGCCTGCAGGTACTGACCGGCAATGTCGGCCCCACCGGCTTCTTCACCGATCCGGCGCTGTACGTGGCGTTGCTGATGGCCTTGTTCGCCACGCTGTTCGGCACCCGCCAGGTGGATGCCACCGAGCACCACCACGGCATGATGCTGGCGATCGCGCTGGAATCGATGATCAAGCTGATCGCGATGGTCGCGCTCGGCCTGTTCGCCTACCTGTGGCTCAACGACCGCACCGATGCGGTGATCGAGTCGGCGCATACGCTGTTCACCGGGCTGCCGCCGGTGGGCTTCATCTCGCAGACGCTGCTGAGTTTCCTGGCGATCATCTGCCTGCCGCGTCAGTTCCACGTGGCCGTGGTCGAGTGTGGCGACGTGCGCGACATCCGCCGCGCGCGCTGGATGTTCGGTGCCTACCTGGTGATCATCTCGGCGATGGTGATCCCGATCGCCACCGCCGGCGTGACCCTGTTCGGCACCGGTGGCAGCGTCGCCGATGACAGCATGGTGCTGGCGCTGCCGCTGGCCGAAGGCCGCAAATTCCTGGCGCTGGTCGCCTACGTCGGCGGCTTCTCGGCGGCTACCGGCATGGTCATCGTGGCCTCGATCGCGCTGGCCACGATGGTCAGCAACGACCTGGTGATGCCGGTCCTGCTGCGCCGCAGTGGCGACCATCAGGAAGCGGCCGATGTCGCCTCGCGCGTGCTGTGGATCCGGCGTACCGCGATCCTGCTGCTGGCGCTGGTCGCCTACAGCTATTACCGCGGCAGCAGCAACGACAGCACGCTGGCGTCGTATGGGCTGATGGCCTTCGCGGCGGTGGCGCAGTTCGCGCCCGGGCTGATCGGCGGGCTGTACTGGCGCGGTGCCAGCCGCCGGGGCGTGGAGGTCGGCATGCTGCTCGGCTTCGCCACGTGGGTCTATACCCTGCTGCTGCCTGCGCTGACCCACGCCGGGTGGATGGACGAGGCCTGGCTGGTGCAGGGGCCGTTCGGGATCGGCTGGCTGCAACCGCAGCATCTGTTCGGCATGAGCGGCTGGGACCCGCTGACCCACGGCACGTTCTGGTCGCTGCTGGTCAATGTCGCGGCAATGGTGCTGGTCTCGGTGCGCTGGCGCCCGGGCGTGGACGAGCGCCTGCGCGCCGCCCCGTTCCTGGACCCGTATGCGCAGCGGCCCTCGGTGGCCGGCGCCTGGCCCGGCAACGTGCATGTGGGCGACCTGCTGGCGCTGGCCTCGCGCGTGGTCGGTGACCGCCATGCCCGCCGGTCCTTCTTCGAGCAGGCCCAGTCGATGGACCGTGAGCTGCAGGCCTCCGCGCCGGCCGACCGCGCCTGGGTGCAGTTCACCGAGCGCCTGCTGGCCGCCTCGATCGGCGCGGCCTCGGCGCGCCTGCTGCTGACCAGCCTGCTGCGCGGCTCGGGCATGGACCTGGGCGAAGTGGTCGCGGTGCTCGACGAAGCGGGGCAGGAGCTGCGCTTCAACCGCGAGATCCTCTCCACCACGCTGGAGAACATCAGCGCGGGGGTCAGCGTGGTCGATCCGGACATGCGTCTCACCGCGTGGAACCGCCGCTACCAGCAGATGTTCGGGTATCCCGACGGGATGCTCTACGTAGGCCGGCCGGTCGCCGACCTGATCCGCTACAACGCCGAGCGCGGCGAGCTCGGCGAGGGCGACATCGAGCTGCAGATCAACCGCCGCATCGGCTACATGCGCGCCGGCTCGCCGCACATCTTCGAGCGCACCCGCAGCGACGGCAAGGTGATCGAGATGCGTGGGCAGGCCCTGCCCGGCGGTGGCTACGTCACCAGCTACAACGACATCACCGACTACAAGCACGCCGAGCGCGCGCTGCTGGAGGCCAACGAAACCCTGGAGCAGCGCGTGGCCGAGCGCTCGCACGAAGCCGAGGTGGCGCAGCAGTCCAAGACGCGCTTCCTGGCCGCGATCAGCCATGACGTGCTGCAGCCGCTCAATGCCGCCCGCCTGTTCGCCTCGGCGCTGCGCGAGAGCCACCACAACAACGAAGAGCAGCGGCACCTGGCCGAGCGCGTGGATGCATCGCTGCGCGCCGCCGAGGAGCTGCTGGACGGCCTGCTGGATGTCTCGCGCCTGGACGCCGGTGGCCTGCACCCGGTGATCGGCGATTTCGATGTCAGCCTGCTGATGCGCGAGCTGGCCGCGCAGTACTCGCCGGTCGCCGCCGGACGCGGGCTGCGCATGGACCTGTTCGCGCGTCCGGCCTGGGTGCGCAGCGACCGCCGCCTGCTGCGCCGCGTGCTGCAGAACTTCCTGGCCAATGCGCTGCGCTACACGCGCCAGGGCCGCATCGTGCTGGCCGTGCGCCATCGCGGGCCGGAGGTGGAACTGCAGGTGTGGGATACCGGCCCCGGCATTCCCGAGCATCACATGCAGCAGATCTTCGATGAGTTCCACCGCTACCAGCAGCCGTTCGACTGGGGGGAGCAGGGCCTGGGGCTGGGGCTGTCGATCTGCCAGCGCATCTCGCGCCTGCTCGATCACCGCCTCAACGCGCGCAGCCGGGTCGGCAGCGGCAGCATGTTCTCGATCCTGCTGCCGCTGGTGGCCGCGCCGGCCCTGCCGACGGCGACCGCGCTGCCGGCACCGAGCCCGGTCACCCGCGCCGATTCACTGGCCGGCATGCGCGTGCTGTGCGTGGACAACGACCAGGAGATCCTGGACGGCATGCGTGCATTGCTGGGACGCTGGCAGGTACAGGTGATCACCGCCAGCACGGTCGACCAGGCGCTGGAGAAAGTGGTCGAGCGGCCGGATGTGATGCTGGTGGACTACCACCTGCACGACCGCCTGGACGGGCTGGACACGCTGGTGGCGCTGGGCCAGAAGGCCGGACGTGCGATTCCGGGTGCGCTGCTCACCGCCGATGGGCGCGATGAGCTCAAGCGGATGGCACGCGACCGCGGCTACCGGTTGTTGACCAAGCCGATCAAGCCGGCCTCGCTGCGCGCCTTCCTGGCGGCCTTCCACGACACCCGCGGCGATCTCTAGCCGCGGGGCCGTGGCCGCGGCCGGTCAGGCGATGGCGCCGCTGAGGTGTTCGTACAGGATGGTCGAGCCGATGATGATCAGGATCAGGCCGCCGATGATCTCCGCACGCTTGCCGACCATGCCGCCCAGCACGCGGCCGAGCATGATGCCCGCGGTCACCATGGTCAGGGTGCACAGGCCGATGATGAGTGCCATCACGCCGATATGGACGTCGAGGAAGGCCAGGCCGATGCCGACCGCCATCGCATCGATGCTGGTGGCAAAACCGGTCATCGCCAGGCGCCAGAAGCCGTGGTGCTTGCTGGTGTCTTCGTCCTCGGCGCCGTCATCGGGGCGCAGGCCGTTGATGATCATGTGCACGCCCAGCGCGCCGAGCAGGCCGAACGCGATCCAGTGATCGAAGGCCTCCACGTACTGCAGTGCGGCGCGCCCGAGCAGCCAGCCGATCACTGGGGTGATGCCTTCGATGACACCGAAAATCAGGCCGGCGCGCAGCGCGTCGGAGAAGCGCGGTCTGCGCATGGCCGCGCCTTTGCCGATCGCCGCGGCGAAGGCGTCGGTGGACATGGCAAAGCCGATCAGCAGGATCGAAACAGGAGACATGGGGGTACGCGGCAGGTCGGGCGATGGCGAGCAACGGACCGCGAACGCGCCCAACCTGTCGTTGCGCACGCGGACCGCTGGTCTCGCCAACCAAGATGGCTACCCGCACCACGGCGCACTGGCCGAGTATGTTGATGCGGGCGATTCCTTCAGCAGGAATCCGGCTACTCCCCAAGGGGACGCGAAGCTTAGCACCGGGGTTGCAGCGTGGAGCGCTTACCGCGAATTGCGCAGGTAACGCTGGAATTCATAGCTCCGGCTATAACGACGGCGCGCGTGGACCTACTCTTCTTCCGGCGGCAACACGATCTGTTCGTCATCGATGGCCAGCTTGCCGGCCATCAGCACCGCCTGGGTGCGGTTGGTGACGCCGAGCTTGCGCAGGATCGCGGTGACGTGGGCCTTGATCGTCGCTTCGGACACGTTGAGGTCGTAGGCGATCTGCTTGTTGAGGCGACCGGCGCCGAGCATCTGCAGCACCCGGAACTGCTGCGGGGTCAGCTCGCGCAGGCGCTGGCCGATCTCGCGTTCCTCGCGGCCGGTCGGTGGCACGTTGTGCGCTTCCGGCGGCGCCCAGGTCTCGCCATCGAGGATGGTGCCCAGCGCATGGCCGATCGTGTCCGAATCGGCGGACTTGGGGATGAAGCCGAAGGCGCCATGGTCGAGCGCGCGGCGCATCACCGTCGGCTCCTCGCGCGCGGACACCACCACCACCGGCAGCTGCGGGTGCAGGGCGCGCATGTGGACCAGCGCGTTGAAGCCCTGCGCACCGGGCATGTTGAGGTCCATCAGGACCAGGTCGGCGTCGGTGTGCTGGTCGGCCAGCTGGTACAGCGCTTCCACGCTGTCCGCTTCGTACAGCTGCACGCCGGGAATGACGCGTTGCACGGCCCCGCGAAGGGCTTCGCGGAACAGCGGATGGTCATCGGCAATCAGGAGGGTCGTCATGGTGGGGGCCATGTTGCGGAGGAGTGCAGCGACGCAACGAAAAAGTCTATCGAGATGACAGCCCCCTGAGTCAGGGGGCGGCCGCGAAGCGGCGGGGTGTGGGTGATGGTGAGGCGGGGCCCACGATCCGCTTGCGGATCGTGGGAGCGACAGCGCGAACGCGATGACGCGGCCCCATCCTGCGCCTTCACGGTGACGGGTTACTTCACTTCACTTTCCGCTCTTCCACCAGCGAGGCCACGACCGACGGATCGGCCAGGGTCGAGGTGTCACCGAGCTGATCCGGTGCGTTCTCGGCGATCTTGCGCAGGATGCGGCGCATGATCTTTCCCGAGCGCGTCTTGGGCAGGCCGGGCGCCCACTGCAGATGATCAGGCGCGGCGATCGGACCGATCTC
The DNA here is from genome assembly GCF_039673155.1 of Stenotrophomonas sp. TWI1149. Classification (NCBI taxonomy): domain Bacteria; kingdom Pseudomonadati; phylum Pseudomonadota; class Gammaproteobacteria; order Lysobacterales; family Lysobacteraceae; genus Stenotrophomonas; species Stenotrophomonas sp. TWI1149. Next base: position 78,269 of record NZ_JBDJLB010000017.1, on the reverse strand, counting down.
CTTGCGCACCCAGGCCACGAGCTCCTTGTGCAGTTCATCGCTCGGCGTTTCGTCGGCGATCAGGGTGACGTAGGCATAGATGCCCTGGCCCTTGATGTCGTGCGGGAAGCCGACCACGGCCGCTTCGGCCACCTTCGGGTGCGAGACCAGCGCGCTTTCCACTTCGGCAGTGCCGATGCGGTGTCCGGAGACGTTGATCACATCGTCCACGCGGCCGGTGATCCAGTAGTAGCCATCTTCGTCACGACGGCAGCCGTCGCCGGTGAAGTAGCTGCCCGGGTAGGTGCGGAAATACGTATCGATGAAGCGCTGATGGTCACCGTAGACGGTACGCATCTGGCCCGGCCACGAATCGCGGATGATCAGGTTGCCTTCGGTGGCCCCTTCCTGGATCTCGCCGTCGGCGTTGACCAGGGCCGGCTGCACGCCGAAGAAGGGCAGGGTGGCCGAACCCGGCTTGAGATCGACCGCGCCGGCCAGCGGCGAGATCAGGATGCCGCCGGTTTCGGTCTGCCACCAGGTATCCACGATCGGGCAGCGGCTGTCGCCGACCACCTCGTAGTACCAGCGCCATGCTTCCGGATTGATCGGTTCGCCGACGCTGCCGAGCAGGCGCAGCGAACTGCGCGAGGTGCGCTTGACCGGTGCATCGCCTTCGCGCATCAACGCGCGGATCGCGGTGGGGGCGGTGTAGAAGATGGTGACCTGGTGCTTGTCGATCACCTCCCAGAAGCGCGAGGTGCTCGGGTAGTTCGGCACGCCTTCGAACATCACCGAAGTCGCGCCATTGGCCAGCGGGCCGTACACGATGTAGCTGTGGCCGGTGACCCAGCCGACGTCGGCGGTGCACCAGTAGACGTCGTCCTCGCGCAGGTCGAACACCGCTTCATGGGTGTAGGCCGCGTACAGGAGGTAGCCGCCGGTGGTGTGCAGCACGCCCTTGGGCTTGCCGGTGGACCCGGAGGTGTAGAGGATGAACAGCGGATCCTCGGCATTCATGCGCTCGGGTTCGCACTGCGCCGGCTGCGGATCCACCACGTCATGGAACCAGCGGTCGCGGGGGGCCTGCATGTCCACCGCGCCGCCGGTGTGGCGGACCACCAGCACCGTTTCCACGGTGGTGGTGCCGGGCAGCTTCAGCGCGGCATCGACATTGGCTTTGAGCGGAATCTTCTTGCCCCCGCGCAGACCTTCGTCGGCGGTGATGATCAGCTTGCTGCCGCAGTCGATGACGCGGTCGGCGATCGAGTTCGGGGCGAAGCCGCCGAACACCACCGAATGGATCGCACCGATACGCGCACAGGCCAGCATGGCCACCGCGGCGTCAACGATCATCGGCAGGTAGATGGTGACCCGGTCGCCCTTCTTGACGCCGAGGTTGCGCAGCGCGTTGCCGAGGCGGCAGGTGCGTTCATACAGCTCGCGGTAGGTGACACCCTGGGCCGGTGCGTCGGGGCTGTCCGGTTCGAACAGCAACGCGATCTTGTCGCCGCGCGTGTCGAGCTGGCGGTCCAGGCAGTTGACGCTGGCGTTGAGCTCGCCGTCTTCGAACCACTTGATCCGGAAATCGTCGAGCTGGTAGCTGACGTTCTTGATGCGGGTGGGTTTCTTGAACCAGTCCAGGCGCTCCGCGGCCTTGCCCCAGAAGGCATCCGGATGCTCCACCGATTCGCGGTAGAGCTGCTGGTACGTGTTCCTGTCGATCCGCGATGCCGCGGCGAACGCGGCGTCGACGGGGTAAAGATCAGCCATGGCACCCTCACTTGCACGTTGACTTGGGTTGTGCGGTCGCAACATAAGTGACGACCTCTCCCCCTCAGTTTGCCGCATCCACCCGCCTGCGCGTTACCGGGGTGGTTAGACCATGGTCGAACGCCGCGCGCCCTGATGGGACACGGCCGGTGACCCCGATGGCTCATGACCGTTCGCTGCGGTAGCTCGCGACCGTTGGTCCCGGTAGCTCACGACCGTTGGTCGTGAGGCACTGCGTACCGACCAACGGTCGGTACCTACGCGGTGCCTGCGGCACCTGCCGGTCGCCTGCCGGCGCCCGGGTCGTACTCGCCCGGTCGGGGCGAGTACGACTAATGGCCAATAGCTTCGGTGCGTCAACGCGCCGCACCCTCGGCTCGACCGTGCCCCATGCGCGGCATCACCTTGCCACCCGGGAGAGAGGGCAACATGAGCCACCGTTTGCTGAGGACGACACGCCGGCCGTTGGCCGCCGCCATGTTCGTCGCATTGATCGCGCCAGGCATGGCGTTCGCCGAAACCGCAAAAGAGAAAGCACTGGAAGCCCGCGTCGTGGAACTGGAGCGCCAGGTCCAGCTGCTGCTGTCCAACCAGCAGCAACAGCAGGTCCAGATCAGCCAGGCCCAGACCGAGGTCACCGCCGTGCGCACGGTCCAGGCGCAGCAGCCGGTGGCGGCCACCGTGCCGGCCGGCAAGCAGCCGATCCAGGTCACCACCATCACCCCGGGCGCCGCGCCGGGCACCACGGTCAAGATCGGCGGCTTCATCAAGGCCGATTTCCTGGCTACCCAGACCGGCGACGGCCAGCTGGCCGACGACGCCACCGGCCGCGCGCTGTACCTGCCGGGCCAGACCCCGGTGGCCGGTGCCGGCGGCAGCGGCAAGCGTTCGGACGTGGACTACAACGCCCACGCCAAGTTCTCGCGCTTCAACCTGGGCATCGACAATGTCAGCGAGGCCGGCAACAAGTCCGGTGCGTTCTTCGAGATGGACTTCTTCGGCAACTCGCTGGGCAACCAGACCGCCACCAATACCTACGGTGCGACCCTGCGTCACGCCTACATGTACTGGAACAACTGGATGGCCGGCCAGACCTGGTCGAACTTCATGGACGCGGCCTCGCTGCCGGAAGCCGCTGACTTCGTCGGCCCGACCGACGGCGTGATCTTCGTGCGCCAGGCCCAGATCCGCTACACCCAGGGCGGCTTCAGCGTCGCGCTGGAAAACCCGGAAACCACGCTGCTCACCGGCGCCCGCAATCCGGTCACCGGTGCGTGGACCAACGTGGCCAGCAACTCCGATCGCGGCGCATTGCCCGACCTGACCCTGCGCTATGGCTGGAAGGGTGACTGGGGCACCTTCGGCGTCGGCGGCGTGGTCCGCCAGTTGAAGGTCGACAACCAGACCACCGGTGCCGATGCGGACAAGATCGCCGGCGGCCTGACCCTGGGCGGCAAGTGGGTGATGGGTCCGACCGACACGCTGCATTACCAGGTCACCGGCGGCGAAGGCATCGCGCGCTACATCGGCCTGGGTGTCACCGCCGATACCGCGTATGACATCGCCCGCGACGAACTCAACCCGACCGGCGTCCTGGCCGGCTACGTGGGCTGGCGCCACGCCTTCACCCCGAAGCTGCGCACCAACCTGATCTACGCGCGCAGCGATTACGACAACGACGGCAGCCTCGGCCCGCTGGTCACCAAGAGCGTGCAGAGCATCCGCGGCAACGTGTTCTACACGCCGATGCCCAAGGTCGATGTCGGCGCAGAGCTGATGTACGGCGTGCGCGAGATCGAGGATGGCCGCAAGGGCGATATCAGCCGCCTGCAGTTCACGACCAAATACAGCTTCTAAATGCGTGCCGACCCACGGTCGGCACCTAACAACAACGATTGCTTCGGAGGGGAAGCGTCCCATGTCAACAACACCTGCACCGGCGAAAGCCCAACTTACCCAGGGACACAAGAAGGTCATCTTCGCGTCCAGCCTGGGTACCGTCTTCGAGTGGTACGACTTCTTCCTGTACGGCTCGCTCGCCGCGATCATCGCCAAGCAGTTCTTCAGCGGCGTCAATGAAACCACGGGCATGATCTTCGCCCTGCTGGCGTTCGCGGCCGGCTTCTTCGTGCGCCCGTTCGGCGCGGCCTTCTTCGGCAGCCTCGGCGACCGCATCGGCCGCAAGTACACCTTCCTGGTCACGATCCTGATCATGGGCATCTCGACCTTCCTGGTCGGCGTGCTGCCCAACTACGCCTCGATCGGTTTCGCCGCCCCGGTCATCCTGATCATCCTGCGTCTGGCCCAGGGCCTGGCGATGGGTGGCGAGTACGGTGGTGCCGCGACCTACGTCGCCGAACATGCACCGGCCGACAAGCGTGGCCTGTACACCAGCTTCATCCAGTGCACCGCGACGCTCGGCCTGTTCATGTCGCTGCTGATCATCCTGGCCTGCCGCTATTTCCTGGGCAATGAGGCCTTCGAAGCCTGGGGCTGGCGCATTCCGTTCCTGGTCTCGATCGTGCTGCTGGGCGTGTCGGTGTGGATTCGCCTGCAGCTGAGCGAGTCTCCGCTGTTCCAGCAGATGAAGGCCGAAGGCAAGGGCTCCAAGACCCCGTTCCGTGACAGCCTCAAGGACGGCAACCTCAAGCTGATGCTGCTGGTCCTGCTCGGTGCCGCAGCCGGTCAGGCCGTGGTGTGGTACGGCGGCCAGTTCTACGCGCTGTTCTTCCTGAGCAGCATGCTCAAGGTCGACGCCACCACCTCCTATCTGCTGATCGCCGCCGCGCTTGCACTGGGCGTACCGTTCTTCATCTTCTTCGGCTGGCTGTCGGACCGTATCGGCCGCAAGAAGATCATCCTGGCCGGCTGTCTGTTGGCTGCCATCACCTACATCCCGATCTTCAAGGGCCTGACCCACTTCGCCAACCCGGCCATCGAAGAAGCCCGCACCAACTCGCCGGCGCTGGTCAATGCCGACCCGAACACCTGCTCGTTCCAGTTCGATCCGGTCGGACTGCGCAAGTTCACCAGCTCCTGCGATGTGGCCACCGCGGCCCTGACCAAGGCCGGTGTGCCCTATGAAGTGAAGCCGGCACCGGCCGGTACGCTGGCGACGGTCAACGTCGGGACCACCGCCGTGACCTCCTACGAGGCTGCAGGCCTGACCAAGGAAGAGCTCAAGGCCAAGGGCGATGCCTTCGGTGGCGAGCTGAAGGGCGCACTCAGCACCGCCGGTTACCCGGCCAAGGCGGACAACGCGCGCATCAACATCCCCGGCACGATCTTCATGCTGTGGCTGCTGGTGCTGTACGTGACCATGGTCTACGGCCCGATCGCCGCCTATCTGGTCGAGCTGTTCCCGACGCGTATCCGCTACACCTCGATGTCGCTGCCGTACCACATCGGCAACGGCTGGTTCGGTGGCTTCCTGCCGGCGATTTCCTTCGCGCTGGTGGCCGGTACCGGCAACCTCTACTACGGCCTGTGGTACCCGATCATCATCGCGTTGATGACGGTCGTGGTCGGTGGCCTGTTCCTGCATGAAACCAAGGATGTGGACATCACCAAGTAACAGGCGATCCACATGGCAAGACGAAGGGGCCGCGATGCAGATCGCGGCTCTTTTTTGTGTCCTGGGTAGTGCCGGCCGCTGGCCGGCTCCCGATCAACCGGCGGGTACGCGTGCGAGGTTGCCGGCCAGCGGCCGGCACTACCGATCCCGCCATCACGCAGCCTGCCGCTATAGTCGGGCCATGAGCGATGCCCACACCGATCCCGCCGCGCTTCCCGCGATCCTGCACGCCCTGCGCACCGCCTGGCAGGCCAACCGCCCGACGCTGGACCAGCGCCGCGGTGACCTGCAGCGCCTGCGCGCGGCCCTCAAGGCCCGGCTGCCGGAGATGGCCGCCGCGATCTCGGCCGACTTCGGCCACCGCTCCACCCACGAATCGCTGATCGCCGATGGCATGACCGTGCTCGGCGACATCGATCATCTGTGCCGCCATCTGCGCGGCTGGATGCAACCGCGCCGGGTCGGTGTCGGCTGGCGGTTCTGGCCGGCACGTGCGCAGACCCGGCCGGTGCCGCTGGGCGTGGTCGGGGTGATCTCGCCGTGGAACTATCCGGTCAACCTGGCCCTGATTCCGCTGGCGACCGCGATCGCCGCCGGCAACCACGTGATCCTCAAGCCGTCCGAGCACACGCCGCGCACCAGTGCCTTCCTGCAGTCGCTGCTGGCCGAGGTATTCCCGTCGGATCGCGTGGCGGTCGTGCAGGGCGATAGAGACCTCGCCAGCGCCGTGGCCGGCTCGCCGCTGGACCACCTGGTGTTCACCGGCTCCACCACCATCGGCCGCAAGGTCATGGCGGCGGCCGCCGAGCACCTGACCCCGCTGACCCTGGAACTGGGCGGTAAATCCCCCGCCATCGTCTGCAGCGATTACCCGCTGGACAAGGCGGCCGCGCGCCTGGCCACGGGCAAGTTCTTCAATGCCGGGCAGACCTGCATCGCGCCGGACTACGTGCTGATCGACGGCCATCGCCAGCGCGAGCTGGTGCAGCAGCTGCAGACCCAGGTGCAGGCGCGCTATGGCGATTTCAGCGACGCCGCGGATTACACGCGCATCATCCACGAGGGCCAGTATCAGCGGCTGCGCGGCTATCTCGAGGAGGCCCGCGCGCGGGGCGTGCCGGTGATCGAGCTGGCGACGGTCGATCCTGAGCGTGCCCAACGCGAGCGGCTGATCGTGCCGACCATCGTGCTCGATCCGCCGGCCGATCTGGCCCTGATGCGCGAAGAGATCTTCGGTCCGATCCTGCCGGTCTGCGCGTATCCGGATCTGGACGCTGCCATCGCGGAGGTGCAGTCACGTGACCGTCCGTTGGCGCTGTACGTTTTCAGTCACGAACGCACGCAGGTGGAACGGGTGCTGGCGCAGGTCGTGGCCGGCGGCGTCACCGTCAACGACACGCTGCTGCATTTCGCGGTCAATGGGCTGCCGTTCGGCGGCGTCGGCCCGAGTGGCATGGGCGCGTACCACGCGCGTGCCGGCTTCGATGCGATGAGCAAGCAGCTGCCGATCCTGTGGCAGTCGCGCTGGGCCGCCAGCGATCTGCTCAAACCGCCGTATTCGAAGATCGCCGGGATGTTGAAGATGATGGTGCGCTAGGGGCCGCCGACGAAGGCGCGCCCCACAGGTAGAATGGCGCACATGAAAATCGCCTCCTGGAACGTCAACTCGCTCAATGTGCGCCTGCCGCACCTGGAACAATGGCTCACGGCGTTCGCGCCGGACGTGGTCGGCATCCAGGAAACCAAGATGGAGGACCACAAGTTCCCCGACGCGGTGCTGGCCGGCCTGGGCTACCGCAGCGTGTTCGCCGGGCAGAAGACCTACAACGGTGTCGCGCTGCTCTCGCGCGAACCGGCGCAGGACGTGCAGATCGGCATTCCCGGCTTCGAGGATGAGCAGAAGCGCGCCATCGCCGGGACCGTCAACGGCGTGCGCATCATCAATCTGTACGTGGTCAACGGCCAGGACGTGGGCACCGACAAGTACGCCTACAAGCTGCGCTGGCTCGAGGCCGTGCACGCCTGGGTCGAGGCCGAGCTGGCCAGGTACCCGGAGCTGGTGGTGATGGGCGACTTCAACATCGCGCCCGATGCCCGCGACGTGCACGACCCGCTGGTCTGGAACGAGAACCACATCCTGACCTCCACCGCCGAGCGCGGCGCCCTGAACAAGCTGCTGCAGCTGGGCCTGCACGATGCCTTCCGCCTGCACAGCGAGGAAGAGGGCGTGTTCAGCTGGTGGGACTACCGGGCGGCCGGCTTCCGCCGCAACCTGGGCCTGCGCATCGACCTGACCCTGGTCTCCGACGCGCTCAAGGCGCGCGCGCTGGCCTCCGGCATCGACCGCGAACCGCGTACCTGGGAACGCCCCAGCGACCACGCCCCGGCGTGGGTGCAGCTGGGTTGACCGCGGAAACAACAAGGCCCGGCAGTGCCGGGCCTTGTTGATCGAACGAACTGCGTGAGCGCGTCAGCGGACGCTTCGACGCGTAAACAGGTTCACGATCGCGAGCAGGATGACGGCACCGATCAGCGAGAACAGGAACGTACGGATGGTGATTGCTTCATTGATGCCACCGCCGAACAGCCAACCGGCCAGCAGTGCGCCGATGATGCCGACCACGATGTTGAGGATGATGCCTTGCTGCGCGTCCCGCTTCATGATGATGCTGGCAAGCCAGCCCACGATGCCGCCGACGATCAACCAGATGATGATGCCCATAGCGTTGACTCCCTCTGTGCGGTTGCAACCTGTGCAGTTGACGGCACACCCCGTGAAGTCGTCGTGCAGCCGCGATGGCGGGGGCGTGGCATGAGCCTGCCGGCCACCCTCGACGGCCCCTGGCGCTTCGGCCCGGTCACGGTCTGGCGCCTGCCGCACGTGGCGGGCACCCGTGGGGAGCCACAGGCCAGGGTGCTGCTGGCCGGGCAGCTGGGTGGCGAACCGGAGGATCTGCCGCTGCAGCGCGACCCGCGTGGCCGGCCGGAGCTGCATGGCCCGCTGGCGCATGTGGGCACCGGCTGGAGCCACAGCCACGGGCTGCTGCTGGTCGCGATGGGCGAGGGGGTCCGGCTCGGGGTGGACCTGGAGCCGCTGCGCCCGCGCCCGCGGATGCTGGAAATCGTCCAGCGCTTCTTCCACCCGGCCGAGATCGCCTGGCTGGAGTCGCTGGACGAGACCGCCCGCAACCACTGGTTCTTCCGCGTGTGGTGCGCCAAGGAAGCGCTGCTCAAGGCGCAGGGGCAGGGCATTTCGTTCGGCCTGCACCGGCTGCAGCTCGCGCCGGGCATCGATGGTGGCCTGCACCTGGCCTGGTGCGACCCCGAACTCGGGCCTGCCGAGCGCTGGCACCTGCATGAGTGGCAGGCGGCCGATGATTTCCGGGCCGCGCTGGCCTTCCACGCTCTGTAATGGATGCCCGTCGTCCCCGGGCGCCGCTGCCGCTGCAGGCAAGATGCGATAATCACGGCATGACTGATCACACACTTCCGTCCGGCGTGGCCGACGCGCTGGAGCGCGGGCTGTCGGCGATGGGCCTGGAGGCCGCGCTGGCACCGCCGCTGCTGACCTACCTGACCCTGCTGGACCGCTGGAACCGTACCTACAACCTGACCGCGATCCGCGACCCGCTGGAGATGGTCACCCGCCATCTGCTCGACTCGCTGGCGATGCAGCCCTACCTGGAGACCGGCACCCTGGCCGACCTGGGGACCGGCCCCGGGCTGCCGGGCATTCCGCTGGCGATCGCGCGCCCGCAGCTGCAGGTGACCCTGGTCGAGAGCAACGGCAAGAAGGCCCGTTTCATGCGTGAGGCCGTGCGCCAGCTGGGCCTGGGCAATGCCCGCGTGGCCGAGTCGCGCGCCGAGGCGCTGGCCGAACCGGCCGCGTATGACCACCTGACCGCGCGCGCGATGGACACCCTGGCCGGGATCATCCGGGTCGGTGGGCATCTGCTGCGCCCCGGTGGCCGCCTGCTGGCGATGAAAGGCGTGTACCCGCACGACGAGATCGCGCAGCTGCCGGCCGGCTGGTCGGTCGAGAAGGTGGTGCCGCTGAGCGTCCCCGGGTTGACCGGTGAGCGCCATCTGGTGGTGGTCACCGGCCCGTGAGCCGGTGACTTCACTGCCCGCATCGCCCGTCCCACGGTCGTCCTGCCCCTCTCCCGGCCTGGCCCCGTGCCGCGTCGTCGGCGTGCCCGTGGGCGCGGCTGCGGCATTGCGGCGCGTGCCTGCCGCGCATCTCACAGTGCATGACACGCCCCATATACGCATAATGACCAGTCCCACTCCCTGCCGATGAGGCTCACCCGCATGGCCCGCATCATCGCCATCGCCAACCAGAAAGGTGGCGTCGGCAAGACCACGACCGCCGTCAATCTGGCCGCCTCCCTGGCTGCTGCACCCAAGCGCGTGCTTCTTGTCGACCTCGATTCCCAAGGCAATGCGACCATGGGCAGCGGCGTGGACAAGCGCGAAGTCGCCGCGTCCACCTGTGATCTGCTGCTGGGCGAAAGCACCGCGGCCGAGGTCCGGGTCAAGACGCCGGAAGGCTTCGACCTGCTCCCGGGCAACATCGACCTGACCGCCGCCGAGATCCAGCTGATGGACCAGAGCGAGCGCGAGCAGCGCCTCAAGCGCGCGCTGGCCCCGATCCGCGACGAATACGACTACATCCTGATCGACTGCCCGCCCGCGCTGTCGCTGCTGACGCTCAACGCGCTGGCCGCCGCCGACTCGGTGATCGTGCCGATGCAGTGCGAGTACTACGCGCTGGAAGGCCTGAGCGCGCTGGTGGAAACCATCGAAGCGCTGCGCGCCAACCTCAATCCCGCGCTGGAGATCGAGGGCGTGCTGCGCACCATGTTCGATGTGCGCAACAACCTGGCCAACGCCGTGTCGGCCGAGCTGACCGAGCACTTCGGCGAGCAGGTGTTCCGCACCATCGTGCCGCGCAACGTGCGCCTGGCCGAGGCGCCCAGCCATGGCCAGAGCATCGTCGGCTACGACCGTGCCTCGCGCGGTGGCGTTGCCTATCTCGGCCTCGCCGGCGAGATCATCCGTCGCAACAACCAACGCAAGAAGGCCGACAAGGCCATGGAGACCGCCTGATGAGCACCAAGCCTGCCCTTGGCAAGAAACGCGGCCTCGGCCGTGGCCTCGACGCGCTGTTGGGGCCCAAGGGGGCGGTGACACAGGTGCAGGCAGCGGCGGTGGTCGAGCCGCAGCCGGGTGAAATCCTGCGCAAGCTGCCGGTCGGCCACCTGCAGCCGGGCAAGTACCAGCCGCGCCGCGACATGGACGAGATCAAGCTCGGCGAGCTGGCCGAGTCGATCAAGTCGCAGGGCGTGATCCAGCCGATCCTGGTCCGCCAGCTTGGCGCGGACCGCTTCGAGATCGTGGCCGGCGAACGCCGCTGGCGCGCCTCGCAGCTGGCCGGCCTGGATGAAGTGCCGGTGGTGGTGCGCGAACTGGAAGACCGCACCGTCATCGCGATGGCGCTGATCGAGAACATCCAGCGCGAAGACCTCAACCCGCTCGAAGAAGCCGAAGCACTGCAGCGGCTGATCACCGAATTCGCGCTGACCCACGCCGAGGCCGCGCAGGCTGTCGGCCGCTCGCGTGCGGCGGTTTCCAACCTGCTGCGCCTGCTCGAGCTGCCGGTCGCGATCCGCCTGCTGCTGGAAACCCGCCGGCTGGAAATGGGCCATGCCCGCGCGCTGCTGACGCTGGCGCCGGAACTGGCCAGCAAGCTGGCCCAGGAAGCGGCCGACCAGGGCTGGTCGGTGCGCGAAGTCGAGCACCGCGCGCAGCAGTTCGCCGCCGGCAAGGTGCCGGGCGCGCTGCGCAAGAAACCCGCTGCCGCGGCGCCGCAGGCCGACATCGCCTCGCTGGAAACCGAACTGTCCGAGTCGCTGGGCGCCCGCGTGGCGATCAACCACGGCCGTGGCGGCAAGGGCAAGCTGATCATCCATTACACCGACCTGGACACGCTGGATGGCGTGCTCGACCGACTTCGCGCACAGAAGGGCTGAGTCCCCCGCAGGCGTCAGAGGATCCCCCCCAAGCAATGAACCCCACCAAGGTCGACCGCAACCATCTGTTGCGTCTGACCGACCTGCCGAATGTCGGGCCGGCCTGTGAGAAAGATCTCCGTCTGATCGGCATTCGCGTGCCAGCGCACCTGCGCGGCCGCGATGCCTATGACATGTACGCACAGCTGTGTCTGCGCACCGGCGTGATGCACGACCCCTGCGTGATCGATGTGTTCCTGTCGGTGGTGCGTTTCATGCAGGGCGAGGCACCGCGGCCGTGGTGGGATTTCAGCAAGGAACGCAAGGCCACCCTGGCCAAGGAAGCGCCGCTGAGCCTGTGGTGAAGCGGCGCCGGGACGCGCGGATCGCCACGCGCGCGCCCCGGCATCACTGTATTGATACGTGGCGGTATGACGGACGGACCCCATGACGATTCTCGTGACCGGTGCAGCCGGTTTCATCGGCGCCAATACCTGCAAGGCCCTGCTCGCGCGCGGTGAGCGCGTCGTCGGCCTGGACAACTACAACGACTACTACGATCCGCAGATCAAGCGCGATCGCGTGGCCGCGCTGTGCCCGCAGGCTGACATCCGCGTGCTCGACCTGACCGACCGCGAGGGCCTGGCCGCGCTGTTCGACGAGGTCCAGCCGACCCGGGTCATCCACCTGGCCGCGCAGGCCGGCGTGCGTTACTCGCTGGAAAACCCGCAGGCCTACGTCGACAGCAACCTGACCGGCTTCGTCAACATGCTGGAGCTGTGCCGCCATCGCGGCGTCGCCCATCTGGTGTATGCCTCGAGCAGCTCGGTGTACGGCGATTCCGCCACCCCGCCGTTCTCCGAAGACCAGCGCATCGACAAGCCGCGCTCGCTGTACGCCGCGACCAAGGCCGCCAACGAGCTGATGGCCTACACCTACGCCCAGCTGTTCGGCCTGCATGCGACCGGCCTGCGCTTCTTCACCGTGTACGGCCCGTGGGGCCGCCCCGACATGGCACCGCTGCTGTTCTCGCGCGCGGTGCTGGCCGGCCGCCCGATCGATGTCTTCAACGACGGAAAAATGCAGCGCGACTTCACACATGTCTCCGACATCGTGGACGGTATCCTCGGCGCGCTGGCGCATCCGTCCAGCGAGGTCGTTCCGCACCGCGTCTTCAATCTCGGCAATCACACGCCGATCGAGCTGGAGCACTTCATCGGTGTCATCGAGGCCGCGGCCGGACGCCCGGCGCAGAAGGTCTACAAGCCGATGCAGCCGGGCGACATGGTCCGCACCATGGCCGATACCACGCGGGCGCATGACGCGTTCGGCTATGAGCCGGCCATGCCGATCGAGCGCGGCCTGCCGCCGGTGGTGGCCTGGTGCCGCGATTATTTCGGTGCTCACGCCTGACACACACGCACCCATTCATCTTCGGATAACCTCGGGTGCGGAAAATGCGCGCTCTTTTTCGATCCTGGCCATTCGCAGAGTCCGACCATGAGCCAACCCCAGTTGTCGGTCGTCGTCCCGGTCTTCAATGAACGCGACAACGTCACGCCCCTGATCAACGAGATCACCACCGCGCTGCGCGGACGGATCGAGTTCGAAATCGTCTATGTCGACGATCATTCGCGCGACGACACCCTGGCGGTGCTGCACTCCCTGAAGGCCACCACGGCGGAACTGCGGGTGCTGCACCATGTCACCCAGAGCGGGCAGAGCACCGCGGTGCGCAACGGCGTCAAGCACGCCCGCGCGCCGTGGATCGCGACCCTGGACGGTGACGGCCAGAACGATCCGGCCGACATCCCCGGGCTGCTTGCCGCGCGCGCTGCGGCCGCCAGCGAGGTGAAGCTGTTCGCCGGCTGGCGCGTGCACCGCCAGGATTCGGGCAGCAAGCGCTGGGCGAGCAAGTGGGCCAACGCGATCCGCGCGCGCATGCTGCGCGACGACACGCCCGATACCGGCTGCGGCATCAAACTGTTCGAGCGTGCCGCGTTCCTGGACCTGCCGTATTTCGACCACATGCACCGCTACCTGCCGGCGCTGATGCAGCGTGCCGGCTGGAAGACCCTCAGCGTGCCGGTCAATCACCGCCATCGCACCGCGGGCGTATCCAAGTACAACAACCTCGGCCGCGCCCTGGTCGGCATCCGCGACCTGCGCGGGGTCGCCTGGCTGATCACGCGCAGCAAGCGCACCGCCGTGGAAGAACGCTGATGGAACTGCACTGGCTCGACCAGCCGCTGACCTGGCTGTACTGGACCGGCCTGCACGTCACCGGCTGGAAGCTGATCGGCTACACCGGCGCACTGATGTTCGGCGGCCGCTGGCTGGTCCAGTTCGTTGCCTCGCGCCGCGCCGGCAAGCCGGTGATCCCGCGCCTGTTCTGGTACATGAGCGTGGTCGGCAGCCTGATGACGCTGAGCTACTTCCTGTTCTCGGCCAAGCAGGACTCGGTGGGCGTGCTGCAGAACCTGTTCCCGGCGTTCACCGCGCTGTACAGCCTGAAGCTCGATATCGCGCACCGCGGATGGAAGCGGGACAAGGCCGCGCACTAGGGTGGATCCACGCCATGCGTGGATGCTTGCCGTGTCGGGGGCAGGACCTTTGATCCATGCAGCGCCCGGCCGCTTGGTGCCATCATCGGGGTTTGTCGTCCCTCGGGAACCCCTGACCGTGAAATCACCGCTCGTTGCTGCGCTGCTGCTCGCCCTGGCCCTTCCTGCCGGCGCTGCCCTGGCCGCGCCTCCGGCTGCCCCGGCCGTCGCCCCGGCCAGCCTGGCCACTGAAGGTCCCGCCGATGCGCAGTTCCGCGCCATCTACGAGAAGGAATGGGCCTGGCGCGAGGCCGGTGGTGGTGAAGCCAGTGAGGATGGCGACGGCCCGGCCAACGCCACCCGCATGCCGGATGTCGGCGCGGCCGCGCAGCAGGCACGCCTGAAGGTCTGGGACGACGTGCTGGCCCAGCTGGACAAGGTCGACACCCAGGCGCTCTCGGCCGAAAACCGGATCAACTACGCGATCTACCGCGACCAGGTGTTCAACCTGGCCGCCGATGTGCGCCTGCGCGGCTATGAGATGCCGTTCAATGCCGATTCCTCGTTCTGGTCCAACCTGTCCTTCATGGCGCGGCGCGAGATGAAGACCGCGCAGGACTACCGCAACTACCTCGCGCGCCTGAACGATGTGCCGCGCTATTTCGACCAGCAGACCGAGAACATGCGCGCCGGCCTCAAGCGCGGTTTCAGCGTCCCGCGTGCGGTGCTCGATGGGCGCGAGGTGTCCATCGCCACCGTGTCCGAACTGAAGGACCCGACCCAGTCGCCGCTGTACGCACCGTTCAAGAAGCTGCCGGCCGGCATCCCCGCCGCCGAGCAGGCGCAGCTGCAGGAGCAGGCCCGCCAGGCCATCGGCGGCAGCGTGGTGCCGGCCTTCGCCAAGCTGCGCACCTTCTTCGTCAGCGAGTACGTGCCGCAGGCGCGCACCACCCTGGCCGCCGAGGCGATGCCGGGCGGCAAGGCGTACTACAAGCAGCAGATCCACGAGTACACCACGCTGGACCTGACCCCGCAGCAGATCCACGAGATCGGCCTGAAGGAAGTCGCGCGCATCCAGGCCGAGATGGACGGCATCATCAAGCAGGTCGAGTTCAAGGGCAGCTTCGCCGAATTCCTGACCTTCCTGCGCACCGATCCGCAGTTCTATGCCAAGACCCCGGACGAGCTGCTGCACCGCGCCGCCTGGATTTCCAAGCGTGTGGACGGCGTGATCGGCAAGTACATGACGCTGCCGCGCGCGCGCTTCACCATCGTGCCGGTGCCGCCGGACATCGCCCCGTTCTGGACCGCGGGCCGCGGTGGCATGGGCACCTACTGGCTCAATACCTACAACCTGCCGGCGCGGCCGCTGTACAACCTGCCGGCGCTGACCCTGCACGAGTCCGATCCGGGCCATGCGCTGCAGGGCGCGCTCGCGGCAGAGCAGGGCGAGCAGCCCGCGTTCCGTCGCAACAACTACATCTCCGCGTACGGCGAAGGCTGGGGCCTTTACTGCGAGAAGCTCGGCGTGGAGATGGGCATCTACGAAACCCCGTACGAGGATTTCGGTCGCCTGACCTACGAGATGTGGCGCGCCGCGCGCCTGGTGATCGATACGGGGGTGCACCACAAGGGCTGGACCCGCGAGCAGGCGCTGTCCTACCTGCGCGACCACACCGCGCTGAGCGAGCATGAAGTGACCACCGAAGTGGACCGCTACATCTCCTGGCCGGGCCAGGCGCTGAGCTACAAGCTCGGCGAGATCGCGATCGTGCGCCTGCGCACGCAGGCCGAGCAGGAGCTGGGCGACCGTTTCGACGTCAAGGCCTTCCACGACGCCGTGCTGAGCCAGGGTTCGGTGCCGCTGCCGGTGCTGGAGGAACAGATCCAGGCCTTCATCGCCCAGCGCAAGGCCGCGGCCAGCTGATCCGCGTGGGGGCCGGTCATCGTGCCGGCCCCCGCCAACGTGAACCACCGGAACGCGCTGCGATTGTGTAACGGCTTCGCACCCGGCTACCCTGCGGGCCATGTTCCGTCGTGCCCGCCCGCGTCCGTCCCTGCTGCTCCGCCTGCTGATGCTGGTGGTGGTCGGTGTGGGCGTGTTCGGCAGTTCGCTGGCCTCGGCCCTGGCCGACATTCACCTGACCGTTCATGCGGACAGCAGCGAGCTGCATGGCAGCCTGGATGACACGGCGTCCACCGCGCCAGGCGATGACGATGGCAATGACGACTGGCTGCATGCCCTGGTGCATTGCGGCCACTGCCATGGCCACGGCGGCGTGCTGCCGATGGCCGCGATGGCCTGGAGCCTGGCCGCCGCCCCCAGCCACGGTGTCCCTGCCGGGCTGATCGCGCAGCTGCGCTCACAGCCGCCCGAGAACCTGCTGCGTCCCCCGATAGCGATCTGATGCCCTGCGGCCGCGCGCCGCCGTTTGCCATCTGATCGTTTTCTGGAGACTCCCATGTGGATGCGTCTGGCAGCCTTGGCTGCCATTGCGTTCGTGCCGTGCGTGTACGCACAGGGCACGACACCCGCCGTACCGTTGACCCTCGACGCCGCCATCGCGCGCGTTGCCCAGTACCACCCCGACCTGCGCCTGGCCGATGCCCAGCGTCCGGTGTGGGAAGCCCGCCGTGACGCCGCCGGGCTCCCGCCCCCGCTGACCCTGGGCGTGGAGCTGGAGAACGCGCTCGGCACCGGCGACAGCCGCGGCTTTGATGCAGCTGAAGCCACCGTCACCCTGGCCGGCGTGCTGGAACGTGGCGGCAAGCTGGATGCCCGCCGCGCCGTGGCCCAGGCCAACCTGGACAGCCTGGCCCCGCAGCGCGAAACCGCGCGGCTGGACCTGATGGCCGAGGTCGCACGCCGCTATCTGGCGGTGACCGACGCGCGCCAGCAACTGCGCATCGCCGAGACCGATATCGAACAGCGCAGGCGCGCGGTCGCCGCCGCACGGCTGCGCCTGCAGGCCGGTGCCTCGCCGGAATCGGTGCTGATGACCGCCCAGGCGATGCTGGCCCAGGCCGAACTGGACCGCGATCGCGCCAAGCAGATGGACCAGTCCGCGCGTGCGGCGCTGTCGGCATTGTGGCGCCAGCGCGATCCTGGCTTCGATGTCGTGAGTGGCGACCCGATGCAACTGCCCGCGCTGCAGGACTTCGCGGTGCTCGCCGACGCACTGCAGCGCACCCCGGAACTGGCCGTGCTGGCCGGCGAACGTCGCATCCGCGAGGCGCAGGTGCAGCTGGCCCGCACCCAGGCGCGGCCCGATGTCAGTTGGCAGGTCGGCGTGCGCAACAGCCGGGATACCCGCGATACCTCGTTGGTCGCGGGTTTCAGCCTGCCCTTGGGCAGCG
Organism: Stenotrophomonas sp. TWI1149; assembly: GCF_039673155.1. Classification (NCBI taxonomy): domain Bacteria; kingdom Pseudomonadati; phylum Pseudomonadota; class Gammaproteobacteria; order Lysobacterales; family Lysobacteraceae; genus Stenotrophomonas; species Stenotrophomonas sp. TWI1149. The sequence continues at coordinate 61,032 of NZ_JBDJLB010000017.1, read as the reverse complement.
TGCGCCGTGCCGGGCCGGAGATCCGCGCGGCGGAAGCCGAACTGGCGCTCAACAGCGTGGAGCGCGATGCGCGCGCACTGCAGTTGTACGCCACGCTCGCCGAAGCGCATGGCCGCTACCTGACCTCGCGGCTGGACGTCACCCGCATGGGGCGCGATGTGCTGCCCCAGCTGCAGCGTGCCGAGAACGCTGCCGAGAAGGCCTGGCGCGCCGGTGCGATCAGTTACATGGAATGGGCCCAGCTGCAGGCGATGCGGATCGACGCACGCCAGCGCCAGCTGGAAGCGGCCATCGCCGCACAGACCGCCCTGATCGAAATCCAGCGCCTGACCGGCCAGAGCATGGTCGCCGCTACCGACACCGTGTCCACGGAGGACCGCCGATGACCCGTTCCCAGACCCGTACCGCGCTGGCCGGCAGCCTCTTGATCGCGCTGATGGCGCTCACCGGCTGCGGCGGCACTGAACCCGCTGCGGCACCGGCCAAGCCGGCCGGGACCGATGCCGGCCATGGTGAGGCCGGGCACGACGATGATCATGACGATCACGACGCCCCGGAAAGCACCACCATCGCCGCGGCCATGGCCGACCAGGCCGGCATCCGCGTCGCACCGGTCGTGGCCGGCACCATCGCCGACGAACACGACGTGCAGGGCCTGTTGACCCCGGTCGATGGCCGCGTCGCCCAGGTGATGGCGCGCTTCCCCGGCCCGATCCGCTCGCTGCGCGCCAACGTCGGCGACCGCGTGCGCGCCGGCCAGGTGCTGGCCAGCATCGAGAGCAATCTCAGCCTCACCACGTACACGGTCAGCGCACCCATCGGTGGCGTGGTGCTCGCGCGCCAGGCCCAGGTCGGCGGCGTCGCCGGTGAGGGTACGCCGCTGTTCGAGATCGGCGATCTCTCCACCTTGTGGGTGGACCTGCATATCTTCGGCAACGACACCCAGCACATCACCGCCGGCGTGCCGGTCACCGTGTCGCGGATGACCGACGGCGTCAGCCAGGCCACCACGCTGGAACGTGTGCTGCCCGGCACCGCCACCGCCAGCCAGAGCACGGTCGCCCGCGCGACGCTGCGCAACGACGATGGTCAGTGGCGGCCCGGTGCCGCGGTCAAGGCGCGGATCGTCGTGGCCACCACACCGGCTGCGCAGGTGGTGCCGCTGAGCGCGCTGCAGACGATGGACGGCAAGGACGTGGTATTCGTGCGCCAGGGCGATACCTATGCCGCGCGTGCGGTGACGCTGGGTGCGCGCGACGCGGGCAAGGTCGAAGTGCTCGGTGGCCTGACCCTCGGCGAAGCGGTCGTGGTCGAGCAGAGCTACGTGGTCAAGGCCGATATCGGCAAGGCAGGGGCATCGCATGAACATTGACGTGCTGCCGTGCCCCGCAGACGGAGGGCGCCCCCATGCTTGAGCGCATCATCCGCGCCGCCATCGCCCATCGCTGGTTGATGATGGCCCTGACGTTGGTGCTGATCGTCATCGGCAGCTGGAGCTTCACCCGGCTGCCGATCGACGCCACCCCGGACATCACCAACGTCCAGGTGCAGATCAACACCGCCGCCCCCGGCTATTCGCCGCTGGAGACCGAGCAACGCATCACCTACCCGGTGGAAACGGTGATGGCTGGCCTGCCAGCCATGGAGCAGGCGCGTTCGCTGTCGCGCTACGGGCTCTCGCAGGTGACCGTGGTGTTCAAGGACGGCACCGACATCTACTTCGCGCGCCAACAGGTCGCCGAACGCCTGCAGCAGGTCAAGTCGCAGATTCCGGACGGCCTCGATCCACAGCTGGGACCGATCTCCACCGGCCTCGGCGAAATCTTCATGTACACCATCGACGCCGATCCCAAGGCACGCAAGGCCGATGGCACGGCGTACACCGCCACCGACCTGCGCACCCTGCAGGACTGGGTGATCCGGCCGCAGCTGCGCAACGTGCCCGGCGTGACCGAGGTCAACACCATCGGTGGCTTCCAGCGGCAGGTGCACATCACCCCCGACCCGGCCCGGCTGCGCGCGCTGGGCTTCACGCTGGAAGACGTCGCGCAGGCGGTGGAGACCAACAACCAGAACGTCGGCGCCGGTTACATCGAACGCAACGGCCAGCAGTTCCTGGTGCGCATTCCCGGCCAGGTCGCCAACCTGGAGGAGATCGGCAACATCGTGCTGGCCCGCCGCGAAGGCGTGCCGATCCACGTGCACGACGTCGCCCAAGTACAGGACGGACCGGAACTGCGCAGCGGCGCGGCCACCCAGAACGGCCATGAAGTGGTGATGGGCACCGTGGTGATGCTGATCGGGGCCAACAGCCGAGACGTCGCCCAGGCCGCGGCGGCGCGCCTGCAGCAGGCGCAGGCCAGCCTGCCCGAGGGCGTCACCGTCACCGCCAGCTACGACCGCACCGCGCTGGTGGACCGCACCATCGAGACGGTCGCAAAGAACCTGATCGAAGGCGCCTTGCTGGTGATCGTGGTGCTGTTCCTGCTGCTCGGCAATTTCCGTGCGGCGCTGATCACCGCGGCGGTGATTCCGCTGGCGATGCTGTTCACGCTGACCGGCATGGCCCGCGGCGGTGTGTCGGCCAACCTGATGAGCCTGGGTGCGCTGGACTTCGGCCTGATCGTCGACGGGGCGGTGATCATCATCGAGAACTGCCTGCGCCGCTTCGGCGAACGCCAGCATGTGCTCGGCCGCGACATGACCCGCGAAGAACGCTTCGCCGAAACCGCCAGCGCGACGGCCGAAGTGATCCGCCCCAGCCTGTTCGGGCTGGGCATCATCACCGCGGTGTACCTGCCGATCTTCGCGCTCACCGGGGTGGAAGGAAAAATGTTCCACCCGATGGCGATCACGGTGGTGCTGGCCCTGACCGGTGCGATGGTGCTGGCGCTGACCTTCGTTCCCGCCGCGATCGCACTGTTCCTCGGGGGGCGTGTGCAGGAGCAGGAGAACCGCCTGATGGCGTGGGTGCGCCGGCGCTACGAGCCGATGCTCGCGTTCGCCCTGCGTCGCGGCCGCTGGATGGTCGGCGGTGCGCTGGTGCTGGTGATCGGCTGCGGTCTGCTGGCCACGCGGCTGGGCAGCGAGTTCGTGCCAAACCTGGACGAAGGCGATGTCGCCATGCACGCGATGCGTATCCCCGGGACCAGCCTGACCCAGTCGATCGAGATGCAGAAGCAGATCGAGAACCGGCTGGTGCAGTTCGCCGAGGTGGACAAGGTGTTCTCCAAGATCGGTACGCCCGAGGTTGCCTCCGATCCGATGCCGCCCTCGGTGGCCGATACCTTCATCATGATGAAACCGCGCAAGGCCTGGCCGGATCCCCGCAAATCGCGTGCGGCCCTTCTCGGCGAGCTGGAGGAAGCGGTCGAGCAGCTGCCCGGCAACAACTACGAGTTCACCCAGCCGATCCAGATGCGCACCAACGAGCTGATCTCCGGCGTGCGTGCCGACGTGGCGGTGATGTTGTTCGGCGATGACCTGGACACGCTGCTGTCGGTCGGCAAACGCATCGCGGCGGTGGCCGGCACCGTGCCGGGCGCGGCAGACGTACGGGTGGAGGAAACCAGCGGGCTGCCGCTGCTGACCGTCACCCCGAATCGCACCGCGTTGGCCGGCTATGGGCTGAATCCAGGGCAGGTGCAGTCGACCGTGGCCACGGCGGTGGGCGGGCAGGTGGCAGGGCAGTTGTTCGAAGGCGACCGCCGCTTCGACATCGTGGTGCGCCTGCCTGAAGCGCTGCGCCAGGACCCGGCCGCACTGGCGGACCTGCCGGTGTCGCTGGAGCCCGCGCGTGCGGATGCGGCCGATGAATCCAGCAGAGCGGGCAGCTGGACCAGCGGCAGTGCACGCACGGTGCCGTTGCGTGAGCTGGCAACCTTGAGCAACAGCGAAGGGCCGAACCAGATCAACCGCGAGAACGGCAAGCGCCGGATCGTGGTCACCGCCAACGTGCGCGATCGCGATCTCGGCGGGTTCGTCGGTGACCTGCAGCAGGCGATCGGACGGGATGTGCAGGTGCCCAACGGCTACTGGATCGAGTACGGCGGCAGCTTCGAGCAGCTGATCTCGGCCAGCCAGCGCCTGTCGGTCGTGGTACCGGTGACATTGGCGATCATCTTCGCGCTGCTGTTCTGGGCGTTCGGCTCGGTCAAGGATGCGGCCATCGTGTTCAGCGGCGTGCCGCTGGCGCTGACCGGCGGCGTGCTCGCCCTGGCGCTGCGTGGTATTCCGCTGTCGATCTCGGCCGGCGTCGGCTTCATCGCGCTGTCCGGCGTGGCCGTTCTCAACGGGCTGGTGATGATCAGTTTCGTCCGCAGCCTGCGCGAGCACGGCATGCCGCTGCCGGAGGCGGTACGCGGCGGTGCGCTGGGCCGCCTGCGCCCGGTGCTGATGACCGCGCTGGTGGCCTCGCTCGGCTTCGTGCCGATGGCCTTCAACGTGGGCGCCGGCTCGGAAGTGCAGCGGCCGCTGGCGACCGTGGTGATCGGTGGCATCGTCTCGTCCACGCTGCTGACCCTGCTGGTGCTGCCGGTGCTGTACCGGTGGCTGCATCGGAAGGACGACGCGGCACGGGCTGGTGGGTAATCCTTGATCGTCGGGTAGCACCCGACCGTTGGTCGGGTGATTCTTCAGGCGGCGCAAGAAAGTCCGTGTGCGCCGTGGTCGCTGCTATCGAGGTGACAGCCATGCCTCGATGGCAGCGACGCCGGTGCTGACGCCGTTCTCGGCGGCCATCGCGTGACCCAGCGCGGCTGCGCGGTCGCGGGTATCGGCACGTTCTGCAAACGCGATTGCCCGCCCCAGTGTCCCGGCGTCCAACCGCTTCGGCGACAGCGCCGCCGGTGCCACGCCCACCTGCTGCAGCCGGTCCGCCCAGAAGAACTGGTCCGCAGCGAACGGCATGACCAGCGACGGCACCCCGGCCCGGCAGGCCGAATGCGTGGTGCCGCTGCCACCGTGGTGGATGACCAGCGCGCAGCGCGGGAACAGTGCTTCATGTGGGGTCGGCCCGAGCACGAACACGTTGGGCGGGAGCGGGGTGCTGGGCAGCCCGGCCCAGCCCGGGAACAGCAGGACCCGCCGCGGCGCCAATGCCGCCAGCAGCGCGGGCAGCACGTGGTCGCGATCAAAGCCGGTCATGCTGCCGAACCCGAGGTAGACCGGCGCGGGGCCAGCGTCCAGGAAGGCCTGCAGATCCGGCGGCGGCTGCCAGCCACGTTCGGGCGCGCGCCACTGACCGCAGATCCGGTGATTGGACGGCCAGTCCGGCGGAGGCGGCAGCAGACTCGGCGAGATGCCGTACAGCATCGGCAGATCCCGCCAGGGGGAGGCGCGCCCCGGCATGCCCAATGCCCGTCGCGCGGCGTTGATCGGACGGCGGAAGGTCCGCCACACCGCCTGGTTGACCAACGTATAGCTGAGGCGATTGAGCGCGCCGGGCAGGCGCAGCCGTGGCAGGAACGGGGAGGGGAAGCCGGCGGTCGGGGTCAGCGGGATCATCCCCGTGCCGATTACCGGCAGCCCATGGTGTTCGGCCACGGCCAGGCCCACGAAGGCGGCCAGCCCGCCGGTCAGCACCGCATCGCACCCGGCGGCTGCTGCATCGGCCTGGCGCATCCAGCCGGGCACGTGCCGTTGCGCCATTCGCGCCAGGCCCTGCGAGGCGGCGAGCCGGGCGTTGCCGCGCGAGACCAGCGCCACCACCTCGTCATGGATATCGCCCTCCAGCGCGGCATGCGGGACGCCCAGCTGGCGCGCCGTCTCCAGCGTGCCGCGCTCGGCCAGCAACAGCACCTCATGGCCTGCGCCTATCAGCCCATGGCAGAGCATCACCAGCGGGCGGGTGTCGCCTTCGGTGCCGTAGGTCAGGGCGAGCAGCTTCATGAAAGGCCGCAGGCGAAGGAGAGCAAAGGCGCTGGGGTCATCGTCACGTCCGGGTTGCAGGCCCGGGCAGCCTAGCGGAGGGGCTGTCACGGAACCGGGATGGCGCGCCTGGGCCAGCCCAGCTTGCCGCAGGCCCCCGGAGCGGGCATAATGCGCGGCTCGCTGTGTCCAAAAACCTTTGGATCGGTGGCCGGGAACACGTCATCCGGCCCGCCCTCGACAGCGTAACCCTTTGATTCTCATGACGTGTGGCGGGAAACCGCCGAGGCCGCCGTCGCCCGGGCTATGGGCTGACAACTACTTTATCGAGGTGCGCAATGTCCCGCGTATGCCAAGTTTCCGGCAAGCGAGTGCAGACGGGTAACAACGTCTCGCACGCCAACAACAAGACCCGTCGTCGTTTCCTGCCCAACCTGCACGAGCGCCGCTTCTGGGTTGCCAGCGAAAACCGCTGGGTCAAGCTTCGTGTTTCCGCGCATGCCCTGCGCACCATCGACAAGAACGGTATCGACTCCGTTCTGGCTGAGCTGCGTTCGCGCGGCGAAAAGGTCTGAGGAGTAAACGATCATGGCAGGCAAGCGCGATAAGATCCGTCTGATTTCGACGGCCAACACTGGCCACTTCTACACGACGGACAAGAACAAGAAGAACACCCCCGGGAAGATGGAATTCCTGAAGTACGATCCGGTCGTGCGCAAGCACGTCCTGTACAAGGAAGGCAAGATCAAGTAATCCGCAAGGATTCTTGAGCTTCCCGAAAAAACCCGCCCCCCGTGGCGGGTTTTTTCATGGGCCGGCGATACGTGGAGCCGGCCAGCGGCCGGCACTACCGGTTGCATGCAGCGGCCCATGGCAGAATGCGGTTCCCCTCCCGACGGGCGACGCGATGCTGTTCGAGTGGCTGCTGGGTTCGTGGCTGTTGATGCTGGATTGGCTGATCCGGCTGGCCGCGCTGTTCTGGATTCCCAGCCGCACCACGCCCGGTGCCGCACGCAGCTGGTTGCTGCTGGTCGGCTTCGTGCCGCTGCTCGGGCTGCCGCTGTATCTGCTGTTCGGCCATCCGTGGCTGTCGCGCCAGCGCGTGCAGCGCCAGGCCGAAGCGTCCCAGGTGATCCGCGAGGAGCAGGCCCTGCAGCCACCGCTGCGCTGGACGCCCCCGCCGGACACGGCCACCGCCGAAATCGTGCCGCTGATCGAGCGCCAGGGCGACTTCATGCCCATCCATGGCAACGCGGTGGACCTGCTCACCGATTACGACGCCTCGCTGCAGGCATTGATCGAGGACATCGACCAGGCGCGCGAGCGCGTGCACCTGCTCTACTACCTGATGTTCGACGATGCGGTCGGCGAGGCCATCGTGCAGGCCCTGCAGCGGGCCGCGGCGCGTGGGGTGCACTGCAGGTTGCTGCTCGATGCGGTCGGCGCCAAGCGCGGGCTGCGCCACTATCGGCGCCGCCTGCAGGCGCTGGGCGTGGACGTGCGCGCGATGCTGCCCGGCGGCCTGCGCTGGCGCCGCAGCGGCCGCATGGACCTGCGCAACCACCGCAAGATCGCGGTGATCGACAACCGCGTCGGCTACATCGGCTCGCAGAACCTGGCGGGGCCGCAGTTCGTCGCCGGCTACCCCAACAAGGAGCTGGTGGCGCGCGTGCGCGGGCCGGTGGTGGCGCATCTGGAAGCGGTGTTCGCCAGCGACTGGTACATGGAAACCGGGCAGCGCCTGGACGTACTCACGGCGGTGCCGGTGTGCTCGGCCGACGTGCCGACCCAGCTGCTGCCCAGTGGCCCGGCGTATCCCTTCAGCAATGCGCGCGATGCGGTCAACGCGCTGATCCATCTGGCGCGGCGGCGCATCGTGCTGGTCACGCCGTATTTCGTGCCGGATGAGGCGACCCTGAGTGCGCTGCGCATCGCGGCGCTGTCCGGCGTGCAGGTGCAGCTGATCCTCTCGGCCAGCACCAACCAGCGGCTGACCTCGTGGGCACAGGAGGCGTACTACGATGAACTGCTGCGCAGCGGCGTACGGATCGCGCTGTACGCGCCACACTTCCTGCATGCCAAGCACCTGACCGTCGATGAGGACATCGCCCTGGTCGGCTCGATCAATCTCGACATCCGCTCGTTCGCGCTCAATGCCGAGATCGGCATGCTCTGCTATGACGCTGGCATGGTGCGCCAGCTGGCGCAGATCGAAGCCGACTATCTCGAACACGCGCACCCACTGGACCTGGCGACGTGGCGCCAGCGACCGGCATGGAAGCGCAGCCGCGAAGGGATCGCGCGGCTGGCCGATGCGTTGATGTAGTGCGCTGTGACGCACGTGGACGGCCGATCCACGCGCATCGCCTACAATCCGGGCATGACTGCGTCCGATACCCACCGCCAGTGTGATCTGGCCATCGTCGGCGGCGGCGCTGCCGGCGTCCTCGTCGCGCTGCACGCCCTGCGCCATGCAACCCGGCCGTCACGCATCGTGCTGTTCGAGCCGGCCTCGGTCCTGGCCGAAGGCATCGCCTACGCCACGCCGTGGCCGGAGCACCTGCTGAATGTGCCGGCCGGCAAGATGAGCGCGCTGCCGGATCAGCCCGCGGATTTCCTCGATTACCTGCTCGACAGCGATGCGGTTCCCGACGTGCCGCGCACGGTGCTCGCGGACCAGTTCGTGCCGCGCCGCCACTATGCCGCCTACCTGCGCGCCCGGCTGGAGCAGGCGCGCGCGCACAGCGCGGCGGCGCTGGAGGTGGTGGAACAGCCGGTGTTCGCGCTGCAGCCCGATGCACACGGCGTGCAGCTGCGGCTGGACGACGACATGACCTGGAACGCGCGGCGGGTGGTGTTGGCCTGCGGCAACAGCATGCGCCCGCTGCCGGTTGCCGGTGCCGATGCCCTGCCGCCCGCGCAGGTGGTGGAAGCCTGGGACTACGACGGCGTACGCGTGCTGGCCGGCGATGACGATCTGGCCATCATCGGCTCCGGCCTGAGCATGGCCGACAGCGTGGTCGCGCTGGCCGCCGCCGGGCACCGTGGGCGCATCTTCGTCCTGTCGCGCCACGCGCTGCTGCCGTTGCCACACGCCCACGGCGCGGCGGTCAGCTTCGATCCGCAGCCGCTGTTGGCGATGCCGCTGCGCCAGCGCGTGCGCGAACTGCGCGGGCAGGCCCGCGCGGCGGTCGCCCAGGGCATCCCGTGGCAGAGCGTGATGGACCGCATCCGGCCGATGGGCCAGGCGCTGTGGTTGAGCCTGGGCGAGGGGGACCAGCGCCGCTTCCTGCGCCACGTGGTGCGCTATTGGGACGTGCACCGCCACCGCATCGGCGAATCGGTGCATGCCCAGGTCGCCGAGCTGGAGCGCAGCGGCCAGCTGCAGCGCCACCGCGCTCGGCTGGACACGGTGCTGGTGCAGGAAACCGGGCTGCAGCTGCACGGGCGCAGCCCGGGCAGCGGGCTCCCACCGCTGACCGTGGCGGCGGTGATCAACGCCACCGGCGTGGAGACCCGCGCGCTGTCCATGCGCAATCCGCTGATCCGGCAGCTGCTGGCCGACGGCCATGCGCGCCCGGGTCCGCATGGCCTCGGCCTGGATACGACCGTGGAAGAGGGCGGCCTGATCGATGGACATGGCCAGCCGCAGCCGGCGATCCGGGTGGTCGGCAGCCTGCGCATCGGCACCCTGTGGGAGAGCCTGGCGATCCCGGAGCTGCGCGGACAGGCCGAACTGGCCGCGCGCGGCTGAACCCGTTCGATCCGGGCGCCGGGTAACGGCCCGGAGCGACCCGCCCGAGGGTAAAATGGGGACATGGATGTTTCCCACTTGCTCGACGGGTTGAACCCCGCCCAGCGCGAAGCTGTGTCCGCCCCGCCCGGCCACCATCTGGTGCTTGCCGGTGCCGGTTCCGGCAAGACCCGCGTGCTTATCCACCGCATCGCCTGGCTCAATGAAGTCTGCGGCGTGCCGACCCATGGCATTTTTGCGGTGACCTTCACCAACAAGGCCGCCGGCGAGATGCGTCATCGCATCGACCTGCAGCTGCCGCAGGGCAGCCGTGGCGCCTGGATCGGCACCTTCCACGGCCTGGCCCACCGCCTGCTGCGCCTGCACTACCAGGACGCCAAGCTGCCCGACAGCTTCCAGGTGCTGGATTCGGACGACCAGCTGCGGCTGGTCAAGCGCGTGGTCCAGCAGTTGGAGATCGACGACGGCAAGTTCCCGCCGAAGCAGATCGCCTGGTGGATCAACGAGCAGAAGGACGAGGGCCGTCGCCCGCAGCATATCCAGCCCGAGCCGCATGACGCGTGGCTGGAAACCATGCGCCAGGCGTATATCGCCTACCAGGAGCGCTGCGATCGCGCCGGCCTGGTCGATTTCGCCGAACTGCTGCTGCGCGCGCATGAACTGCTGCGCGACAACCCGGCGCTGCTGGCCCACTACCGGTCGCGCTTCCGCGAAATCCTGGTGGACGAGTTCCAGGACACCAACGCCATCCAGTACGCCTTCGTGCGCGTACTGGCCGGCGATACCGGCCATGTGTTCGTGGTCGGTGATGACGACCAGGCCATCTATGGCTGGCGCGGCGCCAAGGTCGAGAACGTCCAGCGCTTCCTCAAGGATTTCCCGGGCGCGCAGACCGTGCGCCTGGAGCAGAACTACCGCTCCACCGCCAACATCCTCGGCGCGGCCAACGCGGTGATCGCGCACAACCCGGACCGCATCGGCAAGGAGTTGTGGACCGACAGCGGCGACGGTGACCCGATCGATCTGTACGCGGCCTACAACGAGATGGACGAGGCGCGTTACGTGGTCGAGCGCGCGCGCCAGTGGGTGCGCGATGGCGGCAGCTACGGCGACGTCGCCGTGCTCTACCGCAGCAACGCGCAGTCGCGTGCCTTCGAAGAAGCGCTGCTCTCCGAGCAGGTGCCGTACCGCGTGTACGGCGGCATGCGCTTCTTCGAGCGTGCCGAAATCAAGGATGCGCTGGCGTACCTGCGGTTGATGACCAACCGCAACGATGACGCGGCATTCGAGCGCGCGGTCAACACGCCGACGCGTGGCATCGGCGACCGCACCCTGGATGAAGTGCGCCGCTTGGCGCGTTCCCACGCGATCTCGCTGTGGGAAGCCACCATGCTGACCACCCAGGGCAATACGCTCGCCGCGCGCGCACGCAACGCATTGGCCGGCTTCCTGGTGCTGGTCAACCAGCTCCAGGCCGAAGCCGACGAGATGACGCTGGCCGAACGCATCGACCACGTGCTGGTGCGCTCGGGCCTGCGCGAGCATTGGTCCAAGGAAAGCCGCAACGCGCTGGATTCGGAATCGCGCGCGGACAACCTGGACGAACTGGTCTCGGTGGCCTCGCGCTTCGTCCGTCGCGAAGACGATGTCGAAGAAACCCAGGACATGAGCGAGCTGGTCGCGTTCCTCGCCTACGCCTCGCTGGAGGCCGGCGAAGGCCAGGCCCAGGCCGGCGAAGAGGGCGTACAGCTGATGACGCTGCACGCCGCCAAGGGCCTGGAGTTCCCGCTGGTGTTCCTGGCCGGCATGGAAGACGGCCTGTTCCCGAGTGCACGTTCGCTGGAAGAAAGTGGCCGACTGGAAGAAGAGCGTCGCCTGGCCTACGTGGGCATCACCCGCGCGCGCCAGAAGCTGGTGCTCTGCTATGCCGAATCGCGCCGCATCCACGGCCAGGACAACTACAACGTGCCCTCGCGCTTCCTGCGCGAAATCCCGCGTGAGCTGGTGAACGAAGTGCGCCCGAAGGTGCAGGTCTCGCGCGGTACCTCGCTCGGCGCCAACCGGGTGATGGGCCATGCGGCGCTGGAAGCACCGCCGCTCAAGCTGGGCGCGATGGTCAACCATCCCAAGTTCGGCGAAGGCATGGTCACCGACTACGAAGGCAGCGGCCAGCACGCCCGCGTGCAGGTCGAATTCATCGAGGCCGGCAGCAAGTGGCTGGTGATGGCGTACGCCAATCTGACGGTGCTCTGAGCAGGTGTGTCACGGATGACGCGCCACGTGCTCTTCATCTGCAGCCAGAACCGCCTGCGCAGCCCCACCGCTGAGCAGGTGTTTGCGGATTGGCCGGGCATCGAGACCGCTTCTGCGGGTCTCAAGCCCGATGCCGATGTACCTGTCAGTCCAGAACTGCTGCAGTGGGCCGATCTGATCGTCGTGATGGAGCGCGCTCACCGCAGACGGTTGGCCAGCCGCTTCCAGCGCTGGCTCGGTGGCAAGCGCATCGTGTGCCTGGATATTCCGGACGATTACGCGTTCATGGCACCTGCGCTGGTTGCGTTGCTGCAGGCCAAGGTGCCACCGCTGCTGCGGTGAGCCGAGGCAGGCGCCCGGCGGATGCGCCGACGTCTGCGGTAGTGCCGGCCGCTGGCCGGCTGCGCTTTACCGTGGCGGTGTCGGGAGCCGGCCAGCGGCCGGCACTACAATGGCGTCACCCTCTTCGAACAGGCCCCCGCCATGACCGATTCGCCGCTGCACCTCACCGTCAAATTGAACGCCAGGCTCCAGTCCGAGCATCGCCATGAGCTGTTCGAAGACCCGCTCGATGCGCTGCTGGGCAGTGCCGAGCTGGGTGAGATCACCGGCGGTGGCACCGCGCTGAGCGAAGAAGGCGAAGTGGATTACGGCGATATCGAGATCGCGTTGAACGATCCGGCCTCGCTGCCCGGCGTGATCGAGCTGCTGGAGCAGCTGGGCGCGCCGAAGGGTTCGCTGATCCAGCGCGAAGGCGCTCCCGATCAGCCGTTCGGCGTTACCGAAGGCCTGGCCTTGTATCTCAACGGCACCGATCTGCCGGACGAAGTCTACGAGCAGTGCGATTCGAACTATGTGTTCGAGCAGATCGTCGAGCGCATCGACGGCCACGGCGAGATCTGCAGCTGGTGGCAGGGCCCGACCGAGACCGCGCTGTATCTGTATGGCGCCTCGTTCGACACGATGCACGCGCGCATCGCCGATCTGCTGGCGAGCTACCCGCTGTGCCAGGGCGCACGCGTGGTGCGTACCGCCTGATCAGCCGTCCGGCGCGTGGCTTGCCGCTGCAGCATGGGCAGCGCATGCCTGCGCTATCCGCGTTGCGGTGGGCCAGGGCGCCTCGCTTCATCCCCGATCGCCCCCGACTCATCCCGGATTTCACGCAGTTCGTCGCGTGCCGCTTGTCGCTCCCCGGGCCGGCGCCCAGAGTCTGCCCCTGTCCGCTGGGAGCGCACTCGTGAACAAGGGAATTCCGTATCTGCTTGCTGCACTGGTCCTGCTGACATGGTCGGCAGGCTGGGCCGAGCCGGTGCTGGCCCTGTTCCAGCACGCCCAGACCTGCCTGGCCGGCGGTGGCGACTTCGACCTGCTGCGCCTGCGCTGCCAGCCGCCGCCCAGCGTGGTGTACGTCGGCCGGCCGACGCTGTGGTTCTGGCTGGGTGGCATCGTCTTCGCGGTGGTCGCATTGCTGGGCACGCGCTACAAGGCGCGCTGACAGGCGGGCGGCCAACCGGCATCATCAGCCTCTGTCCGAAGGAGGCCATATGGGTCCGAGCGAAAAGGAAAAGATGCTGTCCGGGAAGCCGTATCGCCCGGGCGACCCGGAGCTGCAGGCCGACATGGCCGCGGCCAAGGTCTGGATGGTCCGCTACAACGCGGCACTGGCCGAGAGCCCGGCCGCGCGCCGCGCGCTGCTGCGCGAGCAGCTCGGTGCGGTCGGCGAAGGTGCGGTGATCCGGCCGCCGTTCCATTGCGACTACGGCTACAACATCCGCCTGGGCCAGGGCGTGTTCCTCAACTACAACTGCGTGATCCTGGACGTGGCCGAGGTCAGCATCGGCGATGGCACCCAGATCGGTCCCGCGGTGCAGCTCTACGCCGCCGACCACCCGCGCGATCCGCAGGCGCGTGCCGAGGGCCTGGAGTCGGCCAGGCCGGTGCGGATCGGCCGCAACGTCTGGATCGGCGGCGGGGCGATCGTACTGCCCGGCGTCAGCATCGGCGACGATGCGGTGGTCGGTGCCGGCAGCGTGGTCACCCGCGATGTAGCGGCCGGCGCGACCGTGGTCGGCAACCCCGCGCGGGAGGTACCGGCACGGCCGCACGGCGATTGATCCAGCTCAAGGCGTCGCGTCCACATCGGGTGTGCAATGGTGGTGTCCCCATTGCCCATCCCCAAGGAGCTCTGCCATGTACAAGCGCATCCTGATTGCCACCGATGGTTCGGAGCTGGCCGAGAAAGGCCTGGCCAAGGGCCTGGAGCTGGCCAAGGACCTCGATGCGGAGGTCGATATCGTGACTGTCTCCGAGCCGTGGGCGGTCGGCATGTACGACGCGATGGGCTGGAGCGTGGGCTACATGAACACGCCCGAGTACAAGGCCGACCGCGAAGAGACCGCGCAGAAAGTGCTGCAGCCGGCCAAGGCCGCCGCCGAAGCGCAGGGCCTGCGTACCACCACCGTGCACGTGCTGGACCGCTATGCCGCCGACGGCATCATCGATACCGCCACCGAGCGCGGCAGCGACCTGATCGTGATGACCTCGCATGGCCGCCGCGGCGTCACCCGCGTACTGCTGGGCAGCCAGACCGCCGAGGTACTGGCCCGCAGCACGGTGCCGGTGCTGGTCATCCGATAACGGGGAAAGCGGTATCCGGTAACGGAGACACCGGTAGTGCCGGCCGCTGGCCGGCTCCTCGGGTAGTCCGATGCACCCGCAACCGCCCCCACCGCTCGGCCCGCCCGCTGGCCGCCTCCGCGCGTCGCCCGCTCCCCGCGCCCCCGGCCAGCGGCCGGCACTACGCATCCGTTGCGCAGCGTGCGCGTCCGGTCAGTCGCGCAGCTTCAACGTCTGCGATTCATCCAGCGTGCCATCCGGCTGAAGCACCACGTAACGCTCGCCGCTGCGGTCGAACAGCACCGGGATCGGATCACGGAACAGGGGGCGGCGCACGAAGCGCAGCTGCCAGCCGAAATGTTCGAGTGTCTCCACCGCCTGGCGCTGCTCCGCGGTCAGGCCGGCGCGCAGTTCAGCCGGATTCGGGACGTTGCGGCGTTCGGGTGTGGTCATCGAGCGTAGACGTGCAGGGACGGGCTTGCTGCCCCGGCCGCCGCGTGCGGGCGCGGGGCGGCGGGGCGGACACCAGCGGGGTTCACCAGCTGTAGAGCTTCCAGTAGACCGGCGAGACGCCGTCCTTGTCGCTGTCCATGCGGCCATCGCCGTTCTGGTCGTACATGTAGAACGGCGCGCCGCGCGACGGAGTCACCTTGACCATCCGCAGCTGGCCACCGACCCGGTATTCCTCGATGGTGTCGCCATTGTCCTGGACGGTCTTGAGCACGTCGGCACCCGAGACATCGACCGGGGGCCTGCCGCCACCACCGGTGGCACAGCCGGCCAGCGCGAGCAGGCCTGCGAGCAACAGAATCTTCATGGGCCGGGAGTCCTTGGGCGAAGAAGGCCTGATTATGCCCGATGGATCGTGAGCCCGGTGCCGACGACGGTCAGGGCCGGGCGCGTAGAATCGTCATATGAGCCGATTAGTCCTGATTGACGGGTCCAGTTACCTGTATCGCGCGTTCCACGCGCTTCCGCCGCTGACCAACGCACACGGTGAACCCACCGGTGCCTTGTTCGGTGTGGTCAACATGCTGCGCGCCACCCTGAAGGAGCGCCCCGAGTACGTCGCCTTCGTGGTCGATGCGCCCGGCAAGACCTTCCGCGACGACCTGTATGCCGACTACAAGGCCAACCGCCCGCCGATGCCCGACGACCTGCGCCCGCAGATCGAGCCGATGTGCCGCATCGTCGAGGCGCTGGGCCTGAGCATCCTGCGCATCCCCGGCGTGGAAGCCGATGATGTGATCGGCACGCTGGCCCTGCAGGGCCACCGCGAGGGCCTGCAGGTGACCATCTCCACCGGCGACAAGGACTTCGCCCAGCTGGTCCGCCCGGGCATCGAGCTGGTCAACACCATGACCGGCAGCCGCATGGATTCGGACGCGGCCGTGATGGAGAAGTTCGGCGTGCGCGCCGACCAGATCGTCGACCTGCTGGCGCTGATGGGCGACGCGGTCGACAACGTGCCCGGCGTGGAGAAGTGCGGGCCCAAGACCGCCGCCAAGTGGCTGGCCGAGTACCAGCACCTGGATGGGGTGATGGCGGCGGCGCCGACCATGAAGGGCAAGATCGGCGAAAACCTGCGCGCGGCGCTGGAGCGCCTGCCGCTCAACCGCGAGCTGGTCACGATCCGTACCGATGTGCCGCTGGAAGTGACGGCGCAGACGCTGCCGCTGCGCGAGCCGGACGTGCCGTCGCTGAGCGAGCTGTACCTGCGCTACGGCTTCACCCAGGCCCTCAAGGAGCTGGGCGGCCCCGTGCCGGCCCCGGCCGCTGCCAGCGATGCCCCGGTCAGCCTGCGCGGCACCGCGGCCGGCTACGCCCGTGCCACGCCGGATGACGCGGTGGTGCCGGTCGATCCCGCACTCTCCGCCCCGGGCGAGTACGAGATGGTGCTGACCACCGGGCAGCTGGAGGCCTGGGTGCAGCGCTTGGCCGATGCCGAGCTGATCTCGTTCGATACCGAGACCGACGCGCTGGACGCCATGCGCGCCAACCTGGTCGGCATCAGCCTGGCGGTCGAACCGGGCCGGGCCGCCTACATCCCGGTCGGCCACGATTACCCCGGCGCGCCGGCGCAGCTGCCGCGCGAGCAGGTGCTCGAGGCGCTGCGTCCTGCCCTGGAAGACCCCACCAAGAAGAAACTAGGCCAGCACGGCAAGTACGACCTGCACGTGCTGCGCCGCCACGGCGTGAACCTGCAGGGGTATCACGACGACACCATGCTGGAGAGCTTCGTGCTCAATTCCACCGCCACGCGCCATGACATGGACTCGCTGGCGATGCGCTACCTGGGCTACACCACGATCAAGTTCGAGGAGGTCGCCGGCAAGGGGGCCAAGCAGATCTCGTTCTCGCAGGTCGGCCTGGACGAAGCCTGCCGCTATGCCGCCGAAGATGCCGACGTGACCCTGCGCCTGCACCACGCGCTGCAGCCCCAGCTGCAGGCCACGCCGTCGCTGGATGGCGTCTACCGCGACATCGAGATGCCGCTGGTGCCGGTGCTGGCGCGGATCGAAGCCAATGGCGTGCATATCGACATGGCCGAGTTGCGCCGGCAGAGCCAGGACCTGGGCTCGCGCATGCTGGCCGCCCAGCAGAAGGCCACCGAGCTGGCCGGGCGCACGTTCAACCTGGATTCGCCCAAGCAGCTGCAGGCCGTGCTGTTCGACGAGCTCCAGCTGCCGGCGCTGGTGAAGACCCCCAAGGGCCAGCCCAGCACCAATGAAGAGGCGCTGGAGGCGATCGCCGAGCAGCACGAACTGCCCCGCGTGATCCTGGAGTACCGCGGGCTGGCCAAGCTGCGCAGCACCTACACCGACAAGCTGCCGGAGATGATCAACCAGGACACCGGGCGGGTACACACCAGCTACCACCAGTCCGGTGCCGCCACCGGCCGGTTGTCGTCCTCCGATCCGAACCTGCAGAACATCCCGATCCGCACCGAGGACGGCCGCCGCATCCGCCGCGCTTTCGTGGCCCCGCCGGGGCGCAAGATCCTGGCCTGCGATTACTCGCAGATCGAACTGCGGATCATGGCCCACCTCTCCGAGGACCCGGGCCTGGTGCGGGCCTTCGAGCAGGGCGTGGACGTGCACCGGGCGACCGCGGCGGAAGTCTTCAGCCGGCCCCTGGACGAGGTGACCTCCAACGAGCGCCGGGCCGCCAAGGCGATCAACTTCGGCCTGATGTACGGCATGAGCGCGTTCGGGCTGGCCCGCAACCTGGGCATCGACCGCGGCCAGGCCCAGGACTACGTGGCCCTGTACTTCAGCCGCTACCCGGGCGTGCGCGATTTCATGGAGCGCATGCGCCAGCAGGCCCGCGAGCAGGGCTATGTCGAGACGCTGTTCGGCCGCCGCCTGTACCTGAACGACATCAACGCCCGCAACCAGGGCCTGCGGGCCGGTGCTGAACGGGCCGCGATCAATGCCCCGATGCAGGGCACCGCCGCGGACATCATCAAGCGCGCCATGGTGAACGTGGACAGCTGGCTGCAGGACCACGGCGACCAGGCCAAGATGATTCTGCAGGTGCACGATGAACTGGTCTTTGAAACCGAAAGCAGTTTCCTCGACACCTTGCGTTTGAAAGTCGTTGAATTGATGTCCTCCGCCGCCGAACTGCGTGTTCCGCTGGTGGTGGATGCGGGCGTGGGCGACAACTGGGACGAGGCGCATTGAGGCCTGAATCACAGTCAAAAGGCTGAATTGGTTCAGTGCCCCGCGATAATCTGACTGTTGGATGAATGTTTATAGGGAGAGGCCCGGATTAATTGGGCCCCTTCACGAACTATCAATGTTCGGGGTGCTTTTATAGACCTCGACAGGCGCAATGCCTGTTGTGGATCTCTCCCATCCCCTGGAGCAGATCTCGGAACGGGGGCTCCTCCCCAAGCGCCCGTTCCCCGGCCCCGCTAACCTCCCCCTGGTTGGCGGGGCTTTTTATTTGTGGCGTCGGAACATGGCCGCCCGCGACGCCGGCCATTGCCTCGCGCCGGGTGCCGGCCCATGCTGCCCGGACCAGTCCGGGGAGAGGCAATGAGCGACCTGTTTGCATTGGCCATGCCGTGGTGGGAATTCATCCTGCGCGCGGTGGTGGTGTACGCGGTGGTGCTGGGCATGGTCCGGCTGTCCGGTAAACGCGCGCTGGGCCAGATCACGCCCTTCGACGTGCTGCTGATCGTGCTGCTCGGCAACGCGGTGCAGAACGCGCTGCTCGGCGAAGACACCTCCCTGGGCGGCGGCCTGCTGCTGGCGGCGACCCTGATCTCGATCAACTACGGCGTGGGCTGGCTGAGCACGCGCAGCCGTCGTGTGGAGACCTTGGTCGAAGGCGAGCCGATCCTGATCGCCCGCGACGGCAAGGTGCTCGATTCGGTGCTCAAGCGCGAACTGGTCACCCCGGCCGATCTGGACGCCGCGATGCGCCAGCAGGGCTGCCTGTCGATCGACGACGTCGCCCTGGCGGTGCTGGAGATCAACGGGCACATCACGATCGTGCCAAAGAAATAAAAAATAACAGGGACGGAGGTAGTTAAGCGCGTGCGCTTAACTACCTCCGTCCCCGTTACTGCTACACCCAGTCGCGCGGCACCAGGTAATCCGCCAGCCGCGCCTCATCGCTGCCGGCCTCCGGCTGGAAGCCATACTCCCAGCGCACGCGTGGCGGCAGGCTCATCAGGATGCTCTCGCTGCGCCCGCCGCTCTGCAGCCCGAACAGCGTGCCGCGGTCGTAGACCAGATTGAATTCGACGTAGCGGCCGCGACGGTACAGCTGGAACTCGCGCTCTCGCTCGCCATACGGGGTGTCCTTGCGACGCTCGACCAGCGGCAGATAGGCCTCCAGGAAGCCATCGCCGACCGCGCGCAGGTAGGCGAAATCGCGCTCGAAATCGCCGTGCAGGTCGTCGAAGAACAGGCCGCCCACGCCGCGCGTCTCGTTGCGATGGCGCAGGAAGAAATACTCATCGCACCAGCGCTTGTGCGCGGCATAGCGCTCCTCGCCGAACGGCGCGCACAGATCGTGCGCGACCTGGTGCCAATGCCGCACGTCCTCGTCGATCGGATAGAACGGGGTCAGATCGAAGCCGCCGCCGAACCACGACGCGACCGCCACGCCATCGCGCTCGGCGCGGAAGTAGCGCACGTTGGCATGCGTGGTCGGCAGGTACGGATTGGCCGGATGGAACACCAGCGATACGCCGGTGGCGCGCCATGAGGCACCGGCCAGCTCGGGGCGGTTGGCCGAGGCCGATGGCGGCAGGCGCGTGCCGGCCACATCGGAGAACCCGATCCCGGCCTGCTCGAACACCGCGCCATCGCGCAGGATGCGGGTGCGGCCACCGCCGCCCTCCGCGCGTTGCCAGACATCTTCGGCAAAGCGCGCCTGGCCGTCGGCGGTTTCGATCG
The DNA here is from genome assembly GCF_039673155.1 of Stenotrophomonas sp. TWI1149. Classification (NCBI taxonomy): domain Bacteria; kingdom Pseudomonadati; phylum Pseudomonadota; class Gammaproteobacteria; order Lysobacterales; family Lysobacteraceae; genus Stenotrophomonas; species Stenotrophomonas sp. TWI1149. The sequence goes on along the minus strand of NZ_JBDJLB010000017.1, from coordinate 41,127 downwards.
CCGCACAGATGCGGTCCTGCAGGTCGGTCAGATACGCGCGGACGCGGTCGAAGTCGTTCATGGGCGCTACTTTACCGCAGGCCGGTGCACGGCCTGCGTGTGCCCGGGTGAGCTCAACGGCCGCCTTTTCGGTTGGTGCTCTTGCTGTTTTTCGTCGGGGCGGGCGTTTTGGGCGGCGTGTCCTCACCATCGACGTCCGCATCAGCATCCGCATCCGCTTCGACCGCCATGCGCTCGGCGATCTGCTCCAGCCCGGCGCTGACCTGCATCAGCCCCCAGTTGCGGGTCGCGTGCACATCGCAGGCGACGTGCGTGCCTTTGCCATCCTTTGCGCAGACGGCGGCCATCTGCTCGGGCAGCTGTTCGTCACCGGTGTGTTCGTAGACGCTGGCCAGGTTCTCGCAGCCTTCGCGCACACCGGCCGTGCACAGCTTCAGATAGAACGGCGCCGCCTCGGCCCAGCGGTCGCGCAGGGCCAGCTGGTGGCCGGCGGCATTGCAGCCCTGCAGCTTGCCGGCCGCGCAGCAGGCCTGGGCGCCGCCCTCACGGCCCAGCGTCGGGCAGTCCTGCGGCAGCGGGGTTTCGACGAAGACCACCGGCGCACTGCACTGCTGCGCCTCGCCGGTGCGCTCGTAGTAGCTGAAGCGGTTCCAGCTGTCCATGCCGATCAGGTTGCCGTTGGCCAGGCGCTTGAACACGAAGTCGTCGCCCTGGTCGTGGCGCACGCGGATGTCGCCGTCGACCAGGCGCGCGCGCAGCTTGCCGCCGAAGCCGCTGTCGATCATGCCGCCATCGCCGAACGGCAGATGGTCCATCAGGCCCTGGCTGGCCACGTAGCTGCCGCAGGGCAGTGCGGTGGCCGCCAGTGGCGTCAGTGCGTTGGCATCCAGCTTGGCCAGCGGCGCCGCCCGCTCACAGGCGCGCGGGTCCTTGCCGCGGCTGCAGGCCCGCTGCAGGGCATCGCGGGCGGGGACCAGGCGGCCGGCCTCCCACAGGGCTTCCGCGGCCTTGGCGCAGAACGTGCCGCCGGTCTGTGCCTGGCAGATCGTGGTGATCTCATCGAGCTGCGCGGCCGGCAGCGGCGAGGCAGCCGCGGCCGCGAGCCCGCCGACCAGGGCCTTGGCAAAGGCCTGGCCCATGGCGTCACGTGCGGCCTCCAGGCAGGCGGCCTGGTCGTACTGGGCGGCGTCGGGCTTGCAGACCTCCGGCTCGGCCATATCCGGGCTGTCATCCTGCGTGGCCGCCAGCGTCCTGGCCTCGTGCGCCTCGGACTGGAAGTTGGACAGCAGGCGCTTGCAGGCGGCCGGGACATCCTCGCGGCACCACTGGCGGAGGCGGTCATTGTTGGCGAACAGCATGTCGTCCAGGCAGGTGCCGATCTCGGCCCGGCAGGACGCAGCGGGGAACACCGTGGCGGGGCGACAGGGGGCGGCCTTCTGCAACCGGTACGCGTTGAAGCGGTCGCTGAGCCGGCGGCCGCCGTCCTCCACGGTCAGCGCGCCGACGCCGCCGTTGTCCAGGTCGGCCAGCTTCAACTCGTTGCCAAGGCGGCTGAGCAGGTACGGTTCGGGCGCCTGCCCGGGAATCTGCCGATAGCCCTGGTTGGCGCTCTCCAGCGTCAGCGTGGTGCCGGTGTCCTCGGCCAGGAAGGTGCCGCAGACCATGGCCTGGGCGGCCGCGGGCAGGCTGACCGCCGTGAGCAGGGTGAACAGCGTCGCGCGCCAGCCGTGGCGGCGCAGGAGGGGAATCGAAACAGTCACAGCATCATCCTTGCGGGGGTGGTGCAGCGCACGCGGGCGCTGCGGGGGAATCTCAGCGGCGGAACAGCGCACGCACATCCGGCGCGCACAGGCGCACGATCAGCCAGACATGGAGCACCGCGAACGCGACAGCGGTCAGTCCGGTCAATCCCGTCCAGATCACACGCAGCACCCGCAGGTCTCTGCGAAGCTGCAGGATTTCCAGCGAATAGGTCTGCGCCGGCAGCTGCGCCAGCACATGCCGGAACGCATCGTCGACGGCCCACACGACCACCCCGTTGAGTACGGCGGTCACGGCGAGCAGCACGACGAACGACGCCCACGCCCCGCGCCAGCGGCGCAGCATGCCCCAGCACGACACGGCGCCGGCCAGGCTCGACACGCACAGCACCATGTTGGCCAGGACCGGATGCGCCAGCAGCCACTGCAGCGTGCCGGGCAGCCAGTGCAGGTCCTCGCCGGCCAGCAACGCCTGCAGGGTGTCGGCACCGGACAACGGAATGGAGATCAGCGCCAGCACCGCCCACAGCGCGGCCGAGGCCAGGCAGACCAGCAGCACGGACTTGAGCAGGGGCGCGAGGAACGCAGGTGCGCCATCCCCGCTGGGGCGTGGCGTGAACGAAGGCAATTGCGGGGGAAACGACGCTGACATCCGGTGTCCTGGTTGGGCAGGCCACGACGTCTAGGTCGCAGCCACCGCGTTCGCGGCCGCGGGCAGGATATGGTCTGCGCTCAGTGGTGCCAAGCGCACGCCATGCGGCGGGCGCAGCGGCACCCAGGCCAGTTCGGCGATTTCCGCCTGCGCCCGGGGCAAACCGGTCACCGTCACCAGATACGCATCGGCGCGCACACGATGCCCGGCTTCATGCACCGCCCACGTCTCGAAGCGGCCCAACGCCACGGCGCTTCCCGCCACCAGGGTGACACCGAGTTCCTCCTGCAGCTCGCGCGCCAGGGCTACCAGGGGCGCCTCGCCGGGCTCGTACTTGCCGCCGGGCTGGATGAAGGTCTCCGAGCCCTGTTTGCGCACCACCAGCACGCGGCCGCCGGCATCGAAAACGACCGCGGCGACGATATCGATCGTCGCCGCGGCGTGCTGCACGTCAGGGGGCACCGACGTCATCGCTGGATTACTTCAGGGTCTCTTCGAACAGCTTGAGGATGCGCTTGTACTGGTCCAGCCAGGAATCGGCACGCACGTAGCCGTGGCGCTCCAGCGGGTACGGCGCGATCGTCCAGTTGTCCTTGTGCAGCTCGATCAGTTTCTGGGTGAGGTTGACCGAGTCCTGGAAGAACACGTTGTCGTCCATCATCCCGTGCGCGATCAGCAGGTGATCCTGCAGGCCTTCGGCATATTCGATCGGTGACGACGTGCGGTACGCCTCCGGGTCGATGTCCGGGGTGTTGAGGATGTTGGCGGTGTAGCCGTGGTTGTACTGGTGCCAGTCGACCACCGGACGCAGCGCGGCACCGGCCTTGAACGTGCCCGGCGAGCGGAACAGCGCCATGAAGGTCATGAAGCCGCCGTAGGAGCCGCCGTAGATGCCGGCGTGGTCGCGGTCGCCCTGCTTGGTCTGGACCAGCCAGTCCAGGCCGTCCTTGTAGTCTTCCAGTTCCGGATGGCCCATGTTGCGGTAGATCGCCGTGCGCCAGTCGCGGCCATAGCCTTCGCTGCCGCGGTAATCCATGTCCAGCACGATGTAGCCCTTCTGCACCAGCAGGTTGTGGAACATCTGCTCGCGGAAGTAGGCGGGGTAACGCTGGTGCACGTTCTGCAGGTAGCCGGCGCCGTGTACGAACATGGCGATCGGGTACTGCTTGCCCGGCGCGAAGGTCTCCGGGCCGTAGTACTTGGCCCAGACCACGCCGGCACCGTGCTTGGACGGCACCTGCACCAGCTTGGGCTGGATCCACTCGCGCGCCTTGAATTCGGCGCTACGGGTATCGGTCAGCACCTTGGCCTGGCCACCCGCGGTGGGCACCACGGCCAGCTGGGTCGGCAGGTAGGCGCCGGAGTAACGCACCAGCAACTGCTGGCCGTCCGGGGAGAGCGAGAAGTCTTCCACGCCATTGAGCGAGGTCAGCTCACGCACCTGCCTGCTGGCGCTGTCCACCGCGCACACTTCGTAGTCGCCCGGCGACTGCTGGTTGCACAGGACGTAGAACCCGCGGCCGTCTGCGCTGGGGACCGGCATCGAGGTTTCCCACTTGCCGCCGGTCAGCGCCTGCGGCTTCGCCGTGCCCTGCTGGGTGTACAGGTGCGAATAGCCGGATTCTTCGGACAGCAGCCACAGCGTGCGGTTGTCGTTGGACCAGCCGAAATCGTTGAAGCTCCAGTTGATCCAGGCGCTGTCGGTCAGGCGATGACGCGTCTCCAGCTTGCCGCTGGTCGGGGTCACGGTGGCGATCCAGCGGTCCTTGTTGTCGTTGGCACGCAGCATGATCGCGGCCTGCTGGCCATCGGGGCTCCAGCGGATGCCGGGCGCACCGGGGCCACCGAGCACTTCCACCGGGCGGTTGCCCTTCAGGGCATCCTTGCCGGCCGCCTTGCGCAGCGCGGCCAGCGGGTCGGTGGCGATGCCCGGCAGGCCGTCCAGCGACAGCGGCTTGACCGTGCCGGCGACGGCATCGACCAGCCACAGCGCGTTCGGTTCCGGATCGTTGCGGCCGACGCGGGTGCGGGTGTCTTCGAACTCTTCGTAACCGGATTCGGTCACGTATTTGGGCATTTTGCCGCCGCGGCCTTCATCGAAGCTCTTCGGCTTGGTCACCACGATCAGGGTGCGCGCATCGGGCGAGAGCACGCTGTCGACGATCTCCACGTCGGCGCCCAGATACACCGGGCCCGGCGCGCGGGTGCCGTCGGCACGGCGCCAGCTGGCTTCCTGTGCCTTGAGCGCCTCGCGCTGGGCGCGATCGTTGCGCAGCGTGGCCAGGGTGCGCAGCTGCTGCTCGCGCAGGGTGTCGGCCTTGGGGGCGTCGTCCGGGTTCTTCTCGGCCTTCAGGCTGGCCACCTGCTGCACGCCGGCGGCGGCGGTCCAGTGGAACCACCCCTGGCCGGTGCGCCAGATCACGCCGCCGTCGCGGGCGAAATTGACCACGTCGGACTTCTCCGTGCTGCGGGTCAGCTGGGTCAGCGCGCCGCTGCGCAGGTCGCGCACGAACACATCACCATTGCGCACGAAGGCCGAGCGCTGGCGCGCGCTGTCGTAGACCGGGCTGTCCACGTCGAGGGTGCCGCGCTGGTCATCGCCGACCTGGGCGGCCACGCCACCGGCCACCGGCTGGCGGAAGGTGTCGCGCACCGGGCTGCCGGTGCGCTTGAGCTGGTACTCGACCTGCTGGCTGTTCCAGGACCACCACGCGCTCTCGACCGGCGGACCGATCCAGTCCGGGTCGGCCATCGCCTGCTCGATGGTGATCGGCGTCGGCGCCGCATGGGCAGCGCCGCCGAGAGCGGCGAGCAGCAGCAGGGACAAAGGCAGCGTTCTGGGCATTGCGGGCGGCACCGTAGTAGAAAACCCGGCAAGCGTAGCAGCCGCAAGGACCGCAGGAAGGGGCCACAGGTCATGGGCGTGCGCTCCTGCGGAAGGCAAAACGGTGGTCGGTGGGTCGGGCGCTGGGCCCCCATACCCTTGGAGGCGAAATAAAGGAGGAGGGGGCGGCCGCAGGCCGACGCCGGGGGACATTCGCCGGAAAGGGTATGGGAGCCCAGCGCCCGACCCACCTGCGACAAAGTGAAGCAGCGCGTCACCGGGTCGCATGTGCCTTTCACGGATACCGGCCCAGACTGGTGCGGATTTCCAGAAACCACCCGGAGGCGTCACGTGGACGCGTTGTTGTTGTCGCGGATCCAGTTCGGGTTCGTCATCAGTTTCCATGTGCTGTTCCCGGCCTTCACGATCGGTACCGCCAGCTGGCTGGCCTTTGTCGAATCGCGCTGGCTGCGTACCGGCAATCCGGTCTGGCGCGAGCTGTATTTCTTCTGGCAGAAGATTTTCGCCGTGTCCTTCGGCATGGGCGTGGTCAGCGGCATCGTCATGGCCTTCCAGTTCGGCACCAACTGGCCACGGCTGAGCGAGGTCGCCGGGACGGTGATCGGGCCGCTGCTGACCTATGAAGTGCTCACCGCGTTCTTCCTGGAGGCCAGCTTCCTGGGCGTGATGATGTTCGGCTGGGGCAAGGTCTCGCCGCGGCTACATTTCTTCTCCACCTGCATGGTCGCGCTGGGCACGCTGGTGTCCACGTTCTGGATCCTGTCCTCCAACAGCTGGCTGCAGACGCCGGCCGGTTACGAAATCATCGACGGCATCGTGCACCCGCAGAACTGGTGGCAGGTGGTGTTCAACCCGTCCTTCCCGTACCGCCTGGCGCACATGGCGCTGGGCTCGTTCATCACCACGTGCTTCGTGATCGGCGGCGTGGGCGCGTGGTACCTGCGCAAGGACGTGCACCGCGAGGCCGGGCGCAAGATGCTGCTGGCGGCGGTGGGTTTCGCCGCGTTGACGGTCCCCGTGCAGATCTTCGTCGGCGACATGCACGGGCTGAACACGCTCAAGCACCAGCCGATGAAGATCGCGGCGATGGAAGCGCACTGGCACTCCGAAGGCGAGGGCAAGGGCGTCCCCCTGGTGGTGTTCGCGGTGCCCAATGAAAAGGCCGAACGCAATGACTACGAAATCGCGATCCCGCGCCTGGGCAGCCTGATCCTGACCCATTCGCTGGACGGCAGCTTCGAGCCGCTGACCTCGGTGCCCGCCAGTGATCGGCCCCCGGTGGTACCGGTGTTCTTCGCGTTCCGGGTGATGGTCGGGCTGGGCACGCTGATGCTGCTGCTGGCCTGGGTCTCCGCGTTCCAGTGGTGGCGCGGCAAACTGCTGCAGTCGCGCTGGTTGATCCGCGGCTGGAACTGGATGCTGCCCAGTGGTTTCATCGCGCTGATCTCGGGGTGGTTCGTGACCGAGATGGGCCGGCAGCCGTGGGTGGTCTACGGCGTGCTGCGTACCGCCGATGCGGTGGGTCCGCAGAGCGCGTGGATGACTGCGTTGTCGCTGGGCGTGTACATCGTCGGCTATGCGTTCGTGTTCGGTTGGGGCGTCTGGTACCTGGTGAAGATCATCCGTACCGGTCCCAAGCCGCACGATCAGGCACCGAAACTGGATGCCGGCAGCCACACCCCGGCGCGGCCGCTGTCCGGTGCCGATGAACCGCTGGAGGAGCGCTGAGATGGAAATGACGACCTGGCTGCCCGTGGCATGGTTCGCGGTGATCGGTTTTGGGGTGCTGATGTACGTGGTGCTGGATGGCTTCGTCCTCGGCATCGGCATCCTCGCGCCGATGGCCGAGGATGAGGAACAGCTCGACATCATGATGAACACCGCCGCCCCGATCTGGGACGGCAACGAAACCTGGCTGGTGCTGGGCGGGGCCGGCCTGATGGCGGCCTTCCCGAAGGCCTACGCGGCGCTGCTGTCGGCGCTGTACCTGCCGGTCCTGCTGCTGGTGGTGGCGCTGGTATTCCGCGGCGTGGCGTTCGAATTCCGCTTCAAGGCGCACCGCTCGCGCAAACTGTGGAGCGTGGCGTTCGGCCTGGGGTCGCTGCTGGCCGCCTTCGCGCAGGGCGTGATCCTGGGCGCGCTGGTGCAGGGCCTGCAGGTGGTGGACGGCCGTTACGTTGGCGGCGCGTTCAGCTGGTTCAGCCCGTTCTCGATGCTGACCGGCGCGGCGGTGGTGTTCGGTTACGCGCTGCTGGGCAGCACGTGGCTGATCCTCAAGACCGAAGGCCGCGAGCAGACCTTCGCCCGCACCTTGACCCGCCCGCTGGTGGTGGCGGTGATCGTGTTCATGGGGCTGGTCAGCGCCTGGCTGCCGTTCCTGGATTCGCGCCTGATGGCGCGCTGGTTCAGCGATGGCAATTTCTGGTGGCTCTCTCCCGTGCCGTTGCTGACCCTGGCGGTGGCCACCGCACTGTGGCGCAGCGCGATGCACCCCAAGCGCGACCTGCCGCCGTTCCTGTTGACGCTGGCCCTGTTCGTGCTCGGCTTCATCGGCCTGGTGCTGGGCATGTGGCCCTACCTGCTGCCGCCGAGCATGACCTTGTGGCAGGCGGCCGCGCCGGCATCGTCGTTGAGTTTCAGCCTGGTCGGGCTGGTGATCCTGCTGCCGGTGATCCTGGGCTACACGGCGTGGTCATACCGGGTATTCCGCGGCAAGGTACGGGCGGATGTGGGGTATCACTGAGGCGTCGGCTGGTCGTTGTCCTGATGGGGCGAGGGCGGCCACCCCCTGCCGGGACGCGCCGTAAACCCATCCATGGGGGCTCGACGGGCGCCATCCATGGCGCCCGACGGTCCCGTCAGGGGGTAGCCACCCTCTCCCTGGACACGTCGCGTTGCCGGTGGGAAATGGCAACAGCAAAAGCTGGTGCAAGAGCAGCCGACCAGCGGTCGGCTCTACCAGAGCCAGAGCCACAGCGAGAGATCGCCATATTCATCAAGAAGAAGTGTCAGGCAACCGATCGGGCGCGGTCTGCTGTTGATGTTACCCATGCGCACCAGCCAACTGTCGGAGGGGCGGTGTGGGTGGGGTGGCGGGACCATGTGTTGCCATGGATGGCAATGAGCTTACATGGGTGAAGGCGCATTGCTCGCGAGGCACTGCCTCGCATGCGACTGAACGCACAGCCGTCAGCGGCTGGGCCGGGCCGCGGAGCGGGACTTGCAGCGGGTCCCGACACCCCACCCACGCCGACCCAGGCCAGGCACGACCGGCAAACCAAAGCTTTAGGCTTCTGAAGGCTTGCAGCTGCTTAAAGAGTGGTTAACGGCGAAAAGAGCAGCCGAGAAAAAGAGCAGCCGACCAGCGGTCGGCACTACAGGGCCTGCAGCCGGCGAAGGGGAGGACAGCCGCCGGGAACTCAGCCGTGCAGCCCCTCGATCTCCACCAGCAGCTCCGCACGACACACCTCGGCGTGCAACACCACGAACGGCGGCGCCGTCGGCAGTGCCGCCATCTGCGCCGCCACCGCCGCCATATCCTCCGCACGACGCACATACACCTTCAGCACCGACGTCGAGCCCAACACCGGTGACAGCGACGGCCGCTGACCGCGCGCCGTATCCACCAGACTCTGCAGATTCGTCAGCGTCTCCCGCAACTGCTCATCCACCGCCCCCGTGTGCTGCGACACATGCCCCACGATCGCCGCCGTCCCCGACTGCAGCAACGGCAGGCCCGTGGCCAACGGCGGCAGCAGCGCCCGCGAAAAACTCGGTGACTGCGGCCCGTACTGGCGTGGATAGCGGAACGCGCTCACCTGGCGCGGATTCTCCAACGGCTGGCCCGGCTCGCGCGCCGACAACCAGTACACCTGCAGGCGGCGCTCGCCATCGAAACGGCCAATGCACGTCGCCGCCGGCAGCGCGGCTTCATCCAGTTCCCGCAGGCCCCGCACGCGGCCCACGCAGAAACGCCGGTAGCGCTCCTGATCACCCTCGCCCTCGGTCACCGCATCCAGATAGTTCCAGGTCCGCAACAGATGCGGATACCCGCAGCGCGACAGGAACGCGCTCATCCGCGCGTAGGCCTCGGCCGCGGCGGTCTCGATGTCGCTGTCGATCTCGTCGATGTCCAGCACCCCGAACAGCAGCTGGCCGTTGTGCGACCAGCGCACGCCGTCGGTGACACCGTGCTCGACGGGCGTGCCACCACGCCACACCTCGACCTGCGCCGGGCCCTGCTCGGCCAGCGGCACCTGCAGCCAGCGCGGGTCCGCCAGCGGAGCGGGGTGCAGGCCGAAGCCGAACACCGCCAGGGTGCGCGGGTCGGCCAGGGCCGCGTCACGCTGCGCCGCCGGGACGTAGGCGACATGGAACAACGCAGGTCCGGAGGAAAGGGGGGCGACTGCCGGGGCCGTTGCGTTGTCGATCGTGTTGCTCATTTCAGAATGTGAATGCTGCCAGTGCCGAGAGTGTCATGATAGCGTGCGCTCCTTTCTCGGCACCGCCACCGGTGCCAGGCGATGTCGACGACAGGCGTGGAATGGCTGGCATGGGGGGCCGTTCTGCGTTGCCACCATGGCTCGTGCCTTCTCTTGGTACCCATCCATCATGTTGGCGGGAATGATTGAGTTTTCTGTAATCGATTGGGCGGCGTGGGCGCCGGGCATCACGACCCGGGCGGAGTGGCAGGCGTGGGCGAAGGCCCCCTGGCTGCCGGCCGGCGACGATACCCCGGCGTTGTCCGAAGTGCCGGCCATGCAGCGGCGCCGGATCGAACGGCTGGGGCGCATGGCGATCCAGACCGCGTGCTGGTGCGAGCAGCCCGACGACGGTGGCCAGGTGCCGCTGGTGTTCGCCTCGCGCCATGGCGATGTGGCCCGCTCGATGGAACTGCTCAATACCTTGAGCGCGGACCAGCCGATGTCGCCGACCGGCTTCGGGCTGTCGGTCCACAACGCGATCGCCGCGCTGTATTCGATCGCCCGCGGGCATCGGGGCAACTATCTGGCCCTCGCGGCCGGCCGCGCCACGGTCGAGACCGCCTGCGTCGAGGCCTTCGGGCTGCTCGCCGATGGCGCGCCCGAGGTGCGGCTGGTGGTCTATGAATCCCCCTTGCCACCGATCTACGCCGGCTTCGCCGACGAGCCCGACCCGTTCTTCGCCTGGTGCTGGCGGCTGGGACCGGCCGACGGCCCGGGCACCCGGCTGTCGCTGGGCTGGGGCGCCGGCGGCGAGGACCGTCCCTCCCAGGGGCTGCCGCACGGCCTGGAAGCCCTGCGCTTCCTGCTCGACGGCGGGCCTGCGCTGGGGCTGGATGCCGACGGCCAGCATTGGACCTGGCAGCGCCATGGCTGAGCGTTGGCCGGCCCGGATCAACCGTGCCTGGCGGGTGCTGGGCACGGGCCTGAGCTTTGCCGCCTTCGGGATCGGCGGGCTGGTGCTGGGCGGCCTGCTGTTCCTGTCGCTGCTGCTGATCCGCGATCCGGTGCGCCGGCGCGTGCTGGCCCGGCGGCTGGTGCAGGCCGGGTTCGCCACCCATGTCGGCCTGATGCACCGGCTCGGGCTGATGACGTATGACATCCGCGGGGGCGAGCGCCTCCAGCGCAACGGTCTGCTGATCCTGGCCAACCACCCGACCCTGATCGACGTGGTGCTGTTGATCGCCCAGCTCCCCAATGCCGACTGCGTGGTCAAGCAGGCGGTGGCGCGCAACCCGTTCATGCGCGGCCCGGTCCGGGCAGCGGGCTATGTCTCCAATGACGACGGTGCCGGGCTGGTCGACGACTGCATCGCCGCGGTCCGGGCCGGCGGCACCCTGGTGATCTTCCCCGAGGGCACCCGCACGGTGCCGGGCCAGCCGCCGAAGCTGCAGCGCGGGGCGGCCAACATCGCCGTGCGGGGCCGGCTGGACATCACCCCGGTGCGGATCACCTGCACCCCGCCGACCCTGACCAAGGGCCAGAAATGGTATCGTGTGCCATCACGGCGATTTCACGTTCAGCTGGAAGTCGGGGAAGATCTCCCGATTGCCCCGTTTCTGAACGAGACCGGCGATGCGCCCAGGGGGGATGCCTTGGCGGCCAGGCGTGTGACCGATCATCTTGCCCATTACTTCGACTTCGCTGGAGACCCGACCCGTGCAGGCACTTGAGCACGAGATCAAGGAATTGATCATTTCATCGCTTTCACTGGAAGACATCACTCCCGAAGACATCGATTCCGCCGCCCCCCTGTTCGTGGAGGGGTTGGGCCTGGATTCGATCGACGCGCTGGAACTTGGATTGGCCCTGCAGAAAAAGTACGGTGTCAGCCTGTCAGCCGATTCGGAAGAGACCCGTCGCCATTTCTCCAGCGTGCGTGCCCTGAGCGAGTTTGTCGCCGCACGCCAGCCGTCCTAACGGCGCGTCAGGATTTACCCATGACCAAGACCGAACTTTTCGAGCGCATCGTCAAGATCCTCAAGGACAGCTTTGAGATCGAGCCGAGCTGCATCACGCCCGCCGCGCGCCTGTACGACGACCTGGACATCGACAGCATCGACGCGGTCGACCTGATCGTGCAGCTCAAGCCGCTGCTCGGCCGCAATCTGCAGCCGGAAGCGTTCAAGCAGGTGCGTACCGTGCAGGACATCGTGGATGTGGTGCACGGGCTGTTGCCCGGTCAAGCGGCCGCCTGACGGCCATCGCTGAAGACTGACCATGGTCCGGGTACGCGTCGCGGCGTTTGCGTTGCTGTCGCTGGCATACCCGCTGGTGGTCTACCTGTCGCTCGGCCGGTTCGAGCCGCGCTGGTTGTCGCTGCTGCTGTTCACCCTGGCCGCGCTGCGCGCGCTGACCACCCGCCAGGCGGTGTGGTGGGTGGCCGCGCTCGGCACCGGCCTGCTCGCCCTGATCGCCACGGCCTTCAACGAGGCGCTGCCGCTGAAGCTGTACCCGGCACTGGTGAACGCGGTGATGCTGGTGATCTTCGCCACCAGCCTGCGCTTCGGGCCCAGTGCCGTGGAGCGCCTGGCGCGGTTGAGCGAGCCGGATCTGCCGCCGTTCGCGGTGCTCTATACCCGCCGCGTCACCTGGATCTGGTGCGGCTTCTTTGTTCTCAACGGAAGTCTGGCCCTGGCCACGGCGCTGTGGGCGTCCAACCAGGTCTGGGCGTTCTACAACGGAGTGTTGGCCTACGTGATGATGGGTGCGCTGTTTGGCGGGGAATGGCTGGTCCGGCGACGGGTCAAGGCGGCGCACGCGCATGGCTGAGTGGATCGCCCTTGACCGGTTGGCGCTGGCGGCGCGGCCCGGCCGCATCGTCGGCATCGCCGGCGACACCGTGGTGGACCACCCGCAGTTCCGTGCGCAGGTGCTGCGCTGGCAGCAGGCATTCGCGCGCGCGCCCGGCACCGACTGGGCGCTGTATTTCGATGACACGCTCACCTTCGCCGCCGCCCTGCTGGGTGCCTGGCATGCCGGCAAGCGCGTGTTCCTCGGCGGCGACAACCTCCCGGCCACGCTGGAAGGGCTGAGCCCGCGCGTGGCCGGATTCGCCGGTGACGTGCCGGCGCGGTACGCACCGCTGCAGCCGGATGCGGAGGTCGACCCGGCGCGGGTGCTGCAGCCGCTGGATGAGGCGGTGCTGGAGCTGGTGGTGTTCACCTCCGGCAGCACTGGCGCGCCGAGCGCGATCGTCAAGCGCATGCGCCAGCTGACCCGCGAGGTGGATGCGCTGCAGGCCGCCTTCGGCGAGCAGCTCGATGGCGCGCAGGTGCAGGGCACGGTCTCGCACCAGCACATCTACGGGCTGCTGTTCCGGGTGTTGTGGCCGCTGGTGGCCGGGCGCGCGATCCAGCCGCGGCGGTTCTTCCACGAAGACCTGGTCAGCGCGCTGGGCGGCCAGCCGTCGGTGCTGGTGGCCACCCCGGCCCATCTCAAACGCCTGCCCGAGCAGCTGGACTGGTCCTCGCTGGGCGGCCAGCTGCGCGCGGTGTTCTCCTCCGGCGGGCCATTGCCGACCGAGGCCGCGCTGCAGGTGCGCGCCTTGATGGGCGTGGCGCCGACCGAGGTGTTCGGCAGCAGCGAGACCGGTGGCATCGCCTGGCGCCGCTGGAGTGCCGAGCAGCCGCAGTGGCATCCGCTGCCGGGCGTGGCGTGGCGGATCGACGCGGGCTGCCTGGCGGTCCGCTCGCCGCACCTGGACGGCGACGACTGGTGGCTGACCCAGGATCGGGCCGTGGCCGATGACGGCCACAGTTTCCGCCTGCTCGGCCGCGCCGACCGCATCGTCAAGATCGAAGAGCGCCGGGTCTCGCTGGATGGCCTGGAGCAGCAGCTGCGTGCGCACCCGGCGGTGCAGGACGTGCGCGTGCTGGTGCTGCCCGGCGCGCGCGAACAGCTGGCCGCCGTGGTGGTGCCGCAGGCTGCAGGTGCCGCCCAGTGGGACGATGCCGAGCGCCGCCGCCAGGCGCAGCAGCTCGTCGCACACCTGGCGCGCAGCCACGACGCCGTGACCCGGCCGCGTCGCTGGCGTTTCATCGACGCATTGCCCTTCAACGCGCAGGGCAAGGTCACGGTCGCGGCATTGGCCGCACTGTTCCGCCCGGTGATGCCCACGGCCGAGTGGCAGCAGCGCGATGCCACCACCGCCGCGCTGCAGTTCGTGCTGGATCCGGACCTGGTCGCGTTCGACGGGCACTTCCCGCAGGCGAAGATCCTCCCGGGCGTGGTCCAGCTGGACTGGGCGATCCACTACGGCCGCAGCGCGTTCACGATGCCGCCGCGGTTCCTGCGGATGGACGCGGTGAAGTTCCAGCACGTGGCGCGCCCGGGCGACTGCCTGCAGCTGAGCCTGGGCTGGGATGCCGCCAAGTCCGCCATGAGCTTCCGCTATGTCTCCGACCATGGCGTGCACGCCAGCGGCCGGGTGGTGTTCGGCGATGCGTGAGGACACCGTTACCCGCGTGAGCAGGCCGGCCTTCGCCCCGTTGGTGGTGATCCCGGTGTACGACCACGCGCACGCGATCGGCGCGGTGGTGCAGGGCGTGCTGGCCAGTGGCGTACCGTGCCTGCTGGTCGACGATGGTTCTCACTTGCCGTGCGCGCAGGTGCTCGATGCGCTGGCGCGCGCGCACGCACCGCAGGTGACGCTGCTGCGGTTGCCGGTCAACCAGGGCAAGGGCGGCGCGATGCTGGCCGGGTTCGCCGAAGCGGCGCGCCTGGGGTACAGCCACGTGTTGCAGATCGATGCCGATGGCCAGCATGAAACCGCCGACATCCCGCGCTTCGTGGCGCTGTCGCAGGCGCAGCCGGAGGCGGTGATCTGCGGCATCCCGGTCTACGACGCCAGCGTGCCGAAGGCGCGCCTGTATGGGCGCTATGCCACGCATATCTGGGTCTGGATCAATACGCTGTCGCTGCAGATCCGCGATTCGATGTGCGGCTTCCGGCTGTACCCGCTGGCACCGGTGACGCGCCTGATCGGCGAGGAAACCATCGGCCGGCGCATGGACTTCGACAGTGAGATCCTGGTGCGGCTGTTCTGGCGCGGCATCAAGGTGATCAGCGTGTCGACCGCGGTCACCTATCCCAGCGATGGCGTGTCGCACTTCGATGTCTGGCGCGACAACGTGCGCATCAGCCGCATGCATGCGCGCCTGTTCTTCGGGATGCTGTGGCGCGCGCCGCGGCTGCTGTGGCAGCGCATCGCGGGCCCGCGCGCATGACCACGCCCGCACCCGGAAGCGCGCCGCACTGGGCCGACATCGGCGAGTCCACCTCGGCCGCCGGCGTGCTGTTCCTGTGCTGGGTGCATCGCTGGTTCGGCCGTTGGCCGTTCCGCCTGTGCGTCTACCCGGTGGTGCTCTGCCATTGGTTGACCAACCGGGTCGCGCGCGAATCCTCGCTGCAGTACCTGGAGCGCCTGCAGGCGCATACCGGCGTGTTCGCCTCGACACCGGGACGCTGGCAGAGCCTGAAGCACTTCGCGCTGTTTGCCGACACCATGCTCGACAAGCTGCTCGGCCTGGGTGGCCGCTATCCACCCGAGCACATCTACCTGCAGCGCGACCTGGTCCTGGACAAGATCGCGCGCCGCGAAGGCGGCCTGATCCTCACCGCGCACATCGGCTGCCTGGAGCTGTGCCAGGTATTGGCCGAGCGGGTGCCGGGCTTCCACATCACCGTGCTGGTGCACACCGCCCACGCGCAGCGCTTCAACCGCCTGATGCAGCGGCTGGATCCGCTGGCCTCGGTGGAGCTGCTGCAGGTCACCGACATGGGCCCGGCCACCGCGGTCGAGCTGCAGCGCCGGGTGGAGGCGGGCGGCTTCGTGGCCATCGTCGGCGACCGCGTGCCGTTGCGTGGCGGGCGCACCGTACCGGCCTCGTTCCTCGGCCACACCGCGCAGTTCCCGATCGGCGCCTATGTGCTGGCCGCGGCGCTGGCCTGCCCGGTCTACACCATGGCCTGCCTGCATCATGGCCGTGGCTACCAGGTGCGCTTCGAACAGTTCACCGACCGCATCGTATTGCCGCGCGGTTCGCGTGACGCCGCGCTGACCGCGCAGGCCGAACATTTCGCCCGGTGGCTGGAAGTTCAGGTCACCCAGGCACCCTTGGACTGGTTCAATTTCTTCCCCTTCTGGGATCAGGCATCTCATGGCAAGTAAGGCCGATCAGGCACCCTCCGTCCGCTTCGGCGATGCGCCGCTGACCATCGAAGACGTGGTCGCGCTGTCGCAGCGCCAGGCCCGGGCCGTCGTCACCGACGATGCCGCGTTCACCGCGCGCATCCAGCGCGGCGCGGACTTTCTCGATCGCCTGCTGCGCGAAGATGGCGTCATCTACGGGGTGACCACCGGCTATGGCGATTCGTGCACGGTGAACATTCCGCCGGCACTGGTGGCCGAGCTGCCGCATCACCTGTTCACCTATCACGGCTGTGGCCTGGGGCGCTTCCTGGATCCGCAGGAAACCCGCGCGGTGATCGCCGCACGCCTGGCCTCGCTGGTGCGCGGCATGTCCGGGGTCAGCCACCCGCTGCTGCAGGGCCTGGCCACGCTGCTGCACCACGATGTGCTGCCGCTGATTCCCGCCGAGGGTTCGGTCGGCGCCAGTGGCGATCTCACCCCGCTGTCCTACGTGGCCGCGGTGCTGTGTGGCGAGCGCGAGGTGATGTACCAGGGTGCGCGCCGCCCGGCCGCCGAGGTGCTGGCGGAGATCGGCATGACCCCGCTGCGGCTGCGGCCCAAGGAAGGCCTGGCGATCATGAACGGCACCGCCGTGATGACCGCGCTGGCCTGCCTGGCGTATGACCGCGCCGATTACCTGACCAAGCTCGCCACGCGCCTGACCGCGTTCAACGTGCTGGCCAGCGACGGCAACGCGCACCATTTCGATGACATGCTGTTCGCCGCCAAGCCCCATCCGGGCCAGATGCAGATCGCCGCGCGCCTGCGCCAGGACCTGCACAGCGACCGCCCGCCGCGCAATGAACAGCGCCTGCAGGACCGGTACTCGCTGCGCTGCGCCCCGCACGTGATCGGCGTGGTGCAGGACGCACTGCCGTTCTTCCGCCAGCTGATCGAAACCGAGCTCAACAGCGCCAACGACAATCCGCTGATCGACGTCGAAGGCGAGCGCATCCTGCATGGCGGCCATTTCTACGGCGGCCATATCGCCTTTGCGATGGATGCGCTGAAGAACACCATCGCCAACTTGGCCGATCTGCTCGACCGGCAGATGGCCCTGG
Source organism: Stenotrophomonas sp. TWI1149 (assembly GCF_039673155.1). NCBI lineage: Bacteria > Pseudomonadati > Pseudomonadota > Gammaproteobacteria > Lysobacterales > Lysobacteraceae > Stenotrophomonas > Stenotrophomonas sp. TWI1149. The sequence goes on along the minus strand of NZ_JBDJLB010000017.1, from coordinate 24,135 downwards.
TGGTGGACGCGCGCTACAACCACGGCCTGCCGGCCAACCTGTCGGCCGCCACCGGTGAGCGTGCGGCGATCAACCATGGCCTGAAGGCGCTGCAGATCAGCGTCTCGGCCTGGACCGCCGAAGCGCTCAAGCAGACCATGCCGGCCTCGGTATTCTCGCGCTCCACCGAATGCCACAACCAGGACAAGGTCAGCATGGGCACCATCGCCGCGCGCGATTGCCTGCGCGTGATCGAACTGACCGAACAGGTCGTCGCCGCGCTGTTGATCACCGCCCGCCAGGGCGTGGCCCTGCGCGAGCGTGTCGGCATGAAGGCGACCCTGCACGGCGACCTGGCCGCGATGTACCAGGACCTGTCCGGGCGCATCGCCCTGATCGAGGAAGACCGCGCGCTGGATGGCGAGCTGCGCGCCCTGCTGGACGATATCCGCGCACAGCGCTGGGAGCTGTATGTCGACGCCTGAGCTGAGCTTCGAGGTGGCGCTGTCGCCGGCCTTCCACGACTGCGATGCGATGCAGGTGGTCTGGCATGGCAACTACTTCAAGTACTTCGAGATCGCGCGCTGCGCGCTGCTGCAGCGCCACGACTACGACTACCCGCAGATGCGCGATTCCGGCTACCTGTGGCCGGTGGTCGATGCGCGGGTGAAGTACATCCGGCCGCTGCTGTACGGCCAGGCGCTGCGCGTGCGCGCCACGATCACCGAGTGGGAGAACCGCTTGAAGATCGCCTACGAGATCCTGGATGCGGACAGCGGTGCCACGCTGACCCGCGCCCATACCATCCAGGTCGCGGTCGACGCGGCCACCAATGAAATGCTCTACCTGTGCCCGCCGGTACTGTGGGAGCGTCTGGGAGTGCAACCGCAATGAACCGTTTCCTGCGCACGGTGTGCGTGCTGGTGATGCTGGCGGTGGTCGCCCCGGCGTGGGCCGCCACCGATGTGGATGTCGTCAAACAGCGCGTGGCCAAGGTCGACGTGCTGCGCGGCGAGTTCACCCAGGAGAAGCAGGTCGCCGGCTTCAAGAACCCGCTGCGCTCGCAGGGCCGCTTCGTGCTGGCCCAGGCGCATGGGGTGATCTGGACCACGCTCAAGCCGTTCCCCTCCGAGGTGGTGGTCACCCGTGACCGCATCCTCAGCCGGCAACGCGATGGCAGCAGTCGCGTCGAAATGGATGGCCGCCAGCAACCGGCGATGCGCTCGGTCAACGCGATCATGTTCGCGCTGATGAGCGGGGATGCGCAGGCGCTGTCGGCGCAGTTCACGGTCAAGGTCGAGGTGTTGCCCGGCAACGCCTGGAAGATGCAGCTGACCCCGCGCTCGGCGATGCTCGGCAAGGTGTTCGCGCAGCTCACCCTGAGCGGCGACCGCTACGTGCGCGAAGTCCAGATCAACGAGGCCAACCAGGACGTCACCCGCATCCACTTTGCGGGCATGAGCGAGACGCCGGCCACGCTGAGCGCGGACGAGGGCGGCAGGTTTGAATGACGTGCTGACCTCGAACGGCCGCCTGCAGCGCATCTGGCGCTGGCTGGCCATTGTGTGGCTGCTGGTACTGGTCGGCCTCGGCGTGCAGCAGTGGCAGCTGTGGAAGAGCGAATCCCGGATCGATACCGACATCCTCGCGCTGTTGCCACAGGATGCGCATGACCGCCTGTTGTCCGATGTCACCCGGCGCATCGCCGATGCCAATGCACGTCAGATCGTGGTGCTGCTGGGCAGCACCGATGCGGCACGGACCAAGGCGGCCGAGGCGGCCTTCCGCGACGCCATCAAGGCAGAGCAGGGCGAGAGCCCGCTGCTGCAGGAGAGCGGCTCGATCGAGGGCTGGTTCGATCAGGCCCGCGCGTTCTACGCACCGTATCGCGACCGCCTGCTGACCAGCGCACAGCGCGAGCGCCTGCAGGACGAGCCCACCGAGGGCCTGGCAGCGTCGGCACTGGCGGCGCTGTACGGTCCGATGGGCGCACCGCGCCTGACCGAATGGCGCCAGGATCCGCTGTCGCTGTGGCCGCAGTGGTGGCAGGAACGCGCGCTGGGCTCGGGCCTGCAGATGGGCGATGACGGCCTGCTGGAGGCCGACGGCAAGCATTGGTCGATCGTGCAGTACGACACGGTCGGTTCGGCATTCAAGCTGGACGGCGAGCGGCACATCGATCTGCTGCTGGATATCGCCGCGGAAGCCGCCACGAAGCAGGCACCGGGCCTGGAGGTGCTGCGTGCCGGCGTGCCGCTGCATGCCGAAGCGGCGGCAGTGCAGGCCAGCTGGGAAATCAACACGATCGGCTGGGGCTCGCTGGCGGCGGTGCTGCTGCTGGTGTGGCTGGCGTTCCGCTCGTTGCGCCCGATCCTGCTGGTTGCCGCCTCGCTGCTGATCGGCTGCGGTGTCGCGCTGGCGGTGACCGTGCTGGTGTTCGGCAAGGTGCACGTGCTGACCCTGGTGTTCGGTGCGTCGCTGGTCGGTGTTGCCGAGGACTACGGCATCCACTGGTTCGCCTCGCGCCAGGCCGAGCCCGCCGACCGCCGCTGGAAGCTGCTGCGGCATCTGCTGCCCGGCCTGTGGCTGGCCCTCCTGACCAGTGCGCTGGCCTATCTCGCGCTGGGCCTGGCGCCGTTCCCGGGCCTGCGCCAGATGGCGCTGTTCTCGGTGGTCGGCCTCGCGGCCGCCTTCCTGACCGTGATCTTCTGGTTCCCGTGGCTGGATGGCGGCGAGATCCGCCGCACCGGGTTCGCCCGCTGGCTCGGCGCCACGCTGGAGCGCTGGCCGCGCCTGCATGGGCGCAGGGCCGCGGTGTTCCTGGGCGTGGTCACCGTGCTGTCCGCGCTCGGCATCGCCCGCCTGCAGACCAACGATGATCTGCGCAGCCTGCAGTCGTCGCCGCCCGCGCTGATCGCCCAGCAGATCCGCATCAGCCAGATGCTCGGCATGCCCAGCCCGGCCCAGTTCTACCTGGTGCAGGGCGACACCGCCGAACAGGTGCTGCAGCGCGAAGAAGCGCTGATCGACCGCCTGCGCGTGCTCGAGGCCGACAAGCAGATCGGGGGGTACCGCGCGATCAGCGATTGGCTGCCTTCGCAGCAGCGGCAGCACGCCGACGCCGCGTTGACTGCCAGGGTCGAGCCGCAGGTGCTGGCCCAGGTCGGTGAGGCCGTCGGTGAGCCACTGCTGCGCCCGGCCTACGCCGCGCAGGATCTGCAGGCCGACGCCTTCCTCGCCTCGCCGGCGGCGAGGCCGTTCCGCCACCTGTGGCTGGGCACGGTCGGGCAGGGCGTGGCCTCGGTGGTGATGGTCGACGACCTCTCTCGCGCCGATGCGCTGACGCTGCTGGAAGCGCAGGCCAAGGGCATCGACGGCGTGCGCTGGGTCGACCGCACCGCCGATTTCTCGCAGCTGCTCAAGCACTACCGCAAGCTGATGAGCGGCCTGCTGCTGATCGGCATCGCGCTGGTGTTCGCGGTGCTGTACTGGCGCTACCGCGGGCAGGCCTGGCGCGTGCTCGCGCCGACCCTGGTCGCCGGCGCGCTGACGCTGGCGCTGCTGGGCCTGTTCGGGCAGCCGCTGCAGCTGTTCAACGTGCTCGCATTGATGCTGCTGCTCGGCATGGGCATCGATTACGGCATCTTCCTGATCGAACACCGCGGCGATGCCAGTGCCTGGCTTGCGGTCTGCGTAGGGGCGGCCAGTACCTGGCTGTCCTTCGGCCTGCTCGGGCTGTCGGCCACGCCGGCGCTGCGGGCGTTCGGGTTGACCCTGCTGTTCGGCATCGGCCTGGTCTGGCTGATTTCGCCGCTGTTCCGACCACCGCCGCACGACGCGCCGCACTGAGCGACCGCGTTTCCCCTTTCATGATCTGATCAAGGATGTATCCGATGAACCCGCACGTGGAACGAACTGACATCCTGGTCATCGGCGCCGGCCCGGCCGGTTCCGTGGCCGCTGCGATGCTGCGCCAGCAGGGTCGCCAGGTGCTGATCCTGGAGCGCCAGCAGTTCCCGCGCTTCTCGATCGGCGAGAGCCTGCTGCCGCAGAGCATGGAGTACATCGAGGCTGCCGGTCTGCTGCAGGACGTGGTGCAGGCGGGGTTCCAGTACAAGAACGGCGCGGCCTTCGTGCGCGGCGACGCGACCACCGAGTTCGACTTCCGCGACAAGTTCTCGCCCGGCTGGGGCACCACCTACCAGGTGCAGCGCGCCGACTTCGATGACGTGCTGGCGCGCGGTGCCGAGCGCATGGGCGCCACGCTGCGCTTCGGCGATGAAGTGCTGTCGGTGCAGCCCGGGCGCCCGGCGCGGGTGCAGGTGCGCCGCCCGGATGGCAGCGAATACACCATCGAAGCCGGCTTCATTCTCGATGCCAGTGGTTTCGCCCGGCTGCTGCCGCGCCTGCTGAAGCTGGAGTCGCCGTCGAACTTCCCGGTGCGCGGCGCGATCTTCTGCCACGTGCGCGACCACATTCCCGCCGGCGCGGGTTTCGACCGCAACAAGATCCTGATCACCACCCATCCCGAACACGTGGACGTGTGGTACTGGACGATTCCGTTCTCCAACGGCTGCTGCTCGCTGGGCGTGGTGGCCGAGCCGGCCTTCTTCGAACGCTACCCCGGTACCGATCTGGAAAAGCTGCAGGCGATCGTCGGCGAAGACCCGAACCTCACCCGACTGCTCAGGAACGCCGAGTGGGCGGTGCTGCCGGTGCGCACCATCACCGGTTATTCGGCCAACGTCTCTTCATTGTGGGGCGAGGGCTATGCGCTGCTGGGCAATGCCGGCGAGTTCCTGGACCCGGTGTTTTCCTCGGGCGTGACCATCGCCTTCAAATCGGCGCAACTGGCCAGCGATTGCCTGGCACGCGAACAGGCCGGCGAAACGGTGGACTGGGAGCAGGACTTCTCGGTGCCGCTGCGCGCCGGCGTGAAGACCTTCCGGCGCTTCGTCGAGGCCTGGTATGCCGGCGGCTTCCAGAAGATCATCTACCATCCCGATCCGCAGCCGGAGGTACGCCGCATGATCTCTTCGATCCTGGCCGGCTACGCCTGGGACACGCAGAACCCGTATGTCGCCGATGCCAGTGGCCGGCGCCTGCGCGTATTGGAGGAACTGTGCAGCGCCTGATCCTGACCCTGTTGCTGAGCCTGCTGCTGACCGCGTGTGCCAGCACCCGGATGCCCACGCCGCTGGTACAGCTGCCCACGCTGCAGCTGGCGCCCTCGGCGTTGCCGCAGCCGGTGCAGCTGCAGCAGCGCCTCCAGTTCCGCTTCGGCAGCCACGAGCGCGAGCTGGATGCGCTGCTGGAAGTGGATGCCGGGCAGGTGCGGCTGGCCGTGCAGGCCATGGGCCAGACCGGCGTGCGCATGGTCTGGGACGGGCAGCACCTGGAACAGACCCGTGCGCCGTGGCTGCCGCCGCAGGTGCGCGGTGAACGCGTGCTGGACGACCTGCAGTTCTCGCTCTGGCCGGCGGCGGCGATCCGCGCCGCGCTGCCGGCCGGCTGGACCCTGCAGGAGACCGATGGCGTGCGGAGCCTGGAGCAGGGCGGCAAACCCTGGCTGGTGCGCGACACGCTGCCCGATGGCCGCGTGCGCCTGCGCAACCTGGCCGAGGGCTATGAACTGGTGATCGAATCGATGGACATGGGGCAGGGCCAAGAGTGAGCAGCAGTGCGGTCTATCTGAACGAACTGGGCGTGATCTGTGCGCTGGGCGCCGACCGCGCCGAGGTGCGCGGCGGCCTGTTCGCGGCACAGCCCGGCGGATTGCGCGACAACGATGCCATCCTGCCCGGCCGCACGCTGGCGCTGGGCGAGGTCCATGCGCCGTTGCCGGACCTGGCCGAGCTGCCGGTGGCCCTGCGTGGCCGCAACAACGGCCTGCTCGACGCTGCGCTCGTCCAGATCCGCGAGGCCGTCGCTGCCGCCGTGGCCCGCTTTGGTGCCGAGCGCGTGGCGGTGATCATCGGCACCAGCACCTCGGGCATCGGCGAATCGGAGAGCGCGCTGCGCAGCTACCATCGCGACGGCACATGGCCGGCCGATTTCCACTATGCGCAGCAGGAAATGGGGACCGCCGCGCGTTTCGTGCGCGAGCGGATCGGCAGCACCGGCCCGGCGTGGACGATCTCCACCGCGTGTTCCTCCAGCGCCAAGGCGCTGATGTCGGCCGCGCGCCTGCTGCAGGCCGGCGCGGTCGATGCGGTGGTCGCCGGCGGCGCGGATTCGATGTGCCGCTTCACCGTGGCCGGGTTCAGCGCGCTGGAGTCGGTCTCGGCGTCGCGCTGCAATCCGTTCTCGGTGAACCGCAGCGGGATCAACATCGGCGAAGGCGCGGCGCTGTTCCTGATGACGCGCGAGCCGGGCCCGGTGCGTCTGGCGGGTTGGGGCGAATCCTCCGACGCGCACCACATGTCCGCCCCGGACCCGCAGGCACGCGGCGCGATCGATGCCATGCAGCAGGCGCTGGACCGGGCCGGCCTGGCCGCGGCGCAGATCGACTACGTGAACCTGCACGGCACCGCCACCGGCCACAACGATGCGATGGAAAGCCAGGCGGTCGCGGCGGTGCTCGGCACGCAGGTGCCGGCCAGCTCGACCAAGCCGCTGACCGGGCACACGCTCGGTGCCTCCGGGGCGATCGAAGCGGCGCTGTGCTGGATGACGCTGGCGGACAACCCGGACCAGCAGCTGCCCACCCACTGGTGGGACGGGCAGGCCGATGACGCGTTGCCGGGGCTGGCGCTGGTGGCACCGGGCACGTGCGCCGCGCGGCCGCTGCAGCATGTGCTCAGCCACTCGTTCGCCTTCGGTGGCAGCAATGCCGTGCTGGCGCTGGCCCGGGGATGAGCATGCCGCTGCCCGATGACATCGACGCGGTGCTCCCGCACCGCGACAGCATGCGCCTGATCCACCGCGTGGTGGCCTGGGAGGACGCATCCATCGCGGTCGAGGTGGACGTGCCGGCGCAGGGTCTGTTCTGCACCCCCGACGGTGTGCCTGCCTGGGTCGGGGTCGAATACATGGCCCAGGCGATCGCCGCCTGGGCCGGGTGCCGCGCGCGCCATGCCGGCCGGGCGCCGTCGATCGGCTTCCTGCTCGGCACCCGCCGTTACACCGCCCACCAGCCGTTCTTCGCCGCCGGCAGTTGCCTGCGGGTGGAGGCGAACTGCGAGCTGTTGGGCGAGAATGGCCTGGGCATGTTCGCCTGCCGGATCCTGGCAGGCGATATCGAAATGGCGGTCGCCAACGTCTCCGTGTTTGAACCCACGGATGCGATGGCCTATCTGGAGACTGGAGAGGCATGACAGGGAATTTGACCGTGCTGGTGACCGGCGCCAGCCGTGGCATCGGCCGTGCCGTGGCGCTGCGTTGCGCGCGCGACGGCTTCGATGTGGTGGTGCATTGCCGCAGCCGCATCGAGGAAGCGCAGGCCGTGGTGGCCGAGATCCAGGCCCTGGGCCGCCAGGCCCGGGTGCTGATGTTCGATGTGGCCGACCGTGACGCCGCGCGCACCGCGCTGGAAGCGGACATCGCCGAGCACGGCACCTATTACGGGGTGGTCTGCAACGCGGGCATCGCCCGTGACGGCGCCTTCCCGGCGATGCCGGCCGAGGATTGGGATGCCGTCATCCACACCAACCTGGACAGCTTCTACAACGTGCTGCATCCGTTGGTGATGCCGCTGGTGCGCCGGCGCAAGCCGGGCCGCATCGTCACCTTGTCCTCGGTGTCCGGCCTGGTCGGCAACCGCGGCCAGACCAACTACAGTGCGGCCAAGGCCGGGATCATCGGCGCCACCAAGGCGCTGGCGCTGGAACTGGCCAGCCGCGCGATCACCGTCAACTGCGTGGCGCCGGGGCTGATCGAGACCGAGATGGTCAATGAAGAAGTGGTCGAGCACGCGCTCAAGCTGATTCCCGCCAACCGCCTTGGCCAGCCGGACGAGGTCGCTGCGGCCGTGTCCTTCCTGCTCTCCGAATCGGCCGGGTACATCACGCGACAGGTGATCTCGGTCAACGGAGGCATGGTCTGATGGCCCGTCCCGATCGTCGCGTCGTGGTCACCGGTGCCGCTGCCATCAGCCCGCTTGGGCAGGATTGGGCGAGCATCCGCGCGCGCCTGCAGGCGCGGACCAACGCGGTGCGCTACATCCCCGAGTGGGAAGTGTTCGATGGCCTGAATACCCGCCTGGCCGCCCCGGCCGAGGAATTCGAGCTCCCCTCCAACTACAACCGCAAGACCACCCGCAGCATGGGCAAGGTGGCGGTGATGTCGGTGCGCGCCACCGAACTGGCGCTGGAGACGGCCGGCCTGCTGGGCCATCCGGTGCTGCGCAGTGGCATGGCCGGCGTCGCCTACGGTTCGTCCTCGGGCAGCCACGAAGCCACCGCCGAGTTCGGCCGGATGCTCCATGAGCACACCACCGAAGGCATCAGCGCCACCACCTACCTGAAGATGATGAGCCACACTTCGCCGGTGAACATCGGCGTGTTCTTCGGTTTGTCCGGCCGCGTCTACACCACCTCCAGCGCCTGCACCTCGGGCAGCCAGGGCGTGGGCTCGGGCTACGAGGCGATCCGCAGCGGCAAGCAGACGGTGATGGTCACCGGCGGTGCCGAGCAGCTCGACGCCACCGCCGCGGCGGTGTTCGACACCCTGTTCGCCACCAGTGTGCGCAATGACGCGCCGCAGACCACGCCCAGCCCCTTCGATGCGCACCGCGACGGCCTGGTGCTGGGCGAGGGCGCCTGCACGCTGATCCTGGAAGAACTGGAGCATGCACAGGCGCGCGGGGCCACGATCCTGGCCGAAGTGGTCGGCTACGGCACCAACAGCGATGGCCAGCATGTCACCCAGCCCAGCGCCGGCACCATGGCGCAGGCGATGCGGCTGGCGCTGGAAGATGCCGGGCTGGCCGCCGATCAGATCGGCTACGTCAACGCACACGGCACCGCCACCGAGCACGGCGACATCGCCGAAACCCAGGCCACCCACCAGGTGTTCGGGCCGGGCATGCCGATCAGCTCGCTGAAGAGCTACGTCGGCCACATGCTCGGGGCCTGCGGTGCGTTCGAAGCCTGGCTCAGCATCGAGATGATGCGCGAGGGCTGGTTCGCCCCGACCCTGAATCTGCATGAGGTCGATCCCCGCTGCGGTGCGCTGGATTACATCGCCGGCGCGGGCCGCGCGTTGCAGACCGACTACGTCATGAGCAACAACTTTGCCTTCGGCGGCATCAACACCTCGTTGATCTTCCGCCGCTGGCAGGACTGACCGCCGTTTCCGGCCCGCGTCGCGGGCCGGCCGTTCCGTAGACCCCTCGCATCCCCCCAACAAGGAGAAAGTTGAATGCGTCGTTTTGCCCTGATCGCCGCCACCGCCCTGCTCGCCGTTGCCAGCACCGCCCAGGCCCGCGACACCCGTGTCGAGCAGTCGCTGCATGAGCTGGTCAATTCCGCTGAAGCCCGCAATGTCGGCATCGACGGCAGCGTGAAGTTCTATCTGGCCGGTGAAAAGGTCAGCGTGGTGGAACGCCTAGGCGAGGACGTGACCAACAAGAAGACCAACGCCGCCAACAAGAGCGATGCCGAGGCCTGCCGCTGGGTGGCCCTGTCGGCGCTGCGCGCGCTGCAGGATGGCGCAAAGTCGCGCGGTGCCAATGCCGTGGTCGACATCGTCAGCTACTACAAGAAGAACGAGTTCAAGAGCACCACCAACTACGAATGCTATGCGGGCGCGATCCTGGCCGGCGTGGCGCTGAAGGGCACCTACGCCAAGGTGAAATAAGCACGCACGACCACCGTCCCCCGGGGCGGTGGTCGGCGGAAAGCGACGCATTCATCACGGCGGCGTGGGCAGACTGCAGCGGCGCCCAGCTGAACGACATCGCGACATTGATGAACCCCATGCTGGCCCGCGACGGAAAACCGACAGCAGACCGTGCACGCAGCTTTCACCTGTGCCGGCTTTCCTCCACAATCATTGCCATTCACTACCCTGGGCAAAGCCCTGCGGCATGCAAGCCTACGTCTATAAAAGCCAACGCAAGCAGGACAGCTTCGTCTATCTCGCCGTTCGTGATGACTTTTCGGTCATCCCGGACGCGGTGAAGGCATCGCTGGCGCCGTTCCAGTTCGTTCTCGAAGTGGCCCTGACTCCCGACCGTCGCCTCGCCCAGGCCGATGTCGCACAAGTGCGCCAGAACCTGACCGAGCGGGGATTCCACCTGCAGCTGCCGCCGCCGCCCCTGGCGCCGGTCCGGATCCCGCGACGCAATGACTGACGCCCAACGCCCCCGCGCCGTTGCCTCCGCCGCCACGCTCGGCGTGCTGCTGGCCCTGGCTGCGGCCGTCGGTGGCGTGCCCGGCGCCGTATGCGCCGCGCTGGCCCAGCCGGCGTTCGCGCTGGCGGTGTCGTGGTGGCGCCGCACCCGGCCGCTGCAAGCGCTGCCACAGGTGGCGCGCCAGGATGCTCCCGCGCTGCTGGCGCTGTGGTCCCTCGGCCCGCTGCTGCTGACGTTGCTGGTGGCCTGGCCACTGAGCGCACTGCACGACAGCGGCAGCCTGGCGGCCGTGCTGGGCCTGAGCGTGGCGGTCAGCGCCGCGCTGCTCGGGGTCTGGCGGACCTGGCCGTTGTGGAATGACGTGGAGCGCAGCGAAGGCAGCCTGGCGCGCCACTGGCAGACCCTGGCCGGGCGCGACCTGACCGCCTGGCGCGGCCTGGCCGTCGCCGCGCTGGTGGTGCTGGTCTGCGCGCTGGTGGTGCTGCCGGCGTGGCCGGGGCTGGTGTCGGACGCACTGCACTGGCCGATCGCCGCTGCGGTCGTGCTGCTGTCGCCGTTGGCGCACGTGCTGCTGCAGGCGATCGCCCCGGCCGACGCGTTGACGGCGACATTGCCGGTCCAGATGAGTGGCGACCGCGAGGATCCGTTCGCCGGGCACCACGCCGAGCCCACGCCGCTGGAATCGATCGGCCTGCACGAACAACAGCCGGCGCTGTACGACGCCGCGCGCAGCGGTCGGGTCGACCGCGCCCTGCAGCTGCTGCAGGCCGGCGCGGACCCGCACGGCCTGCCTGATCCGGCCTGGCGCGACCAGCGCAGCCTGGCCGTGCTCGCCGCGGTGCTGCCGGACCTGCGCCTGCTGCGTGAACTGATCGCCCGCGGCGTGGGCGTCAACGCGCCGCATCGCGGCATGACCCCGCTGCTGGCCGCCACCCGCGACAGCTGGCACGGTCGCCCCGAGGCGGTGATGACCCTGCTCGCCAACGGCGCCGACCCGCGTGCGGTGGACAGCGAAGGCAACACTCCCCTGCACCATGCCGCGCGCAGTTCCGATCCCGGCGTCGCCGCGTTGCTGCGCGATGCCGCCGCCGAAGTGGATGCGCTCAACGACGATGGCTGGTCACCGCTGGCGGTCGCCTGCCAGGTCGGCAACTGGCGCCTGGCCAAGTTCCTGCTCGAACGCGGCGCGAAGACCGAGCCGGCCGAAGGTACGCCCGTGCTGCTTGCCGCCGCCGGTACCGAAGAAGACGATCCGGCCGGTGTGCAGCTGCTGCTCAAGCACAAGGCCCGCGCCGACGCGCGCGACCGCCAGCGCCGCAGTGCGCTGCACGAAGCCGCGCTGGCCGGCCATGTCGACATCATCGATGTGCTGCTGGCCGCCGGCGCCAATCTGGAAGCGCGCGATGCACTGGCGCGCACGCCGTGGCTGGAAGCCGCGCGCGGGGGCCGTGCCGGCGTGGTGGAACACCTGCTGCCACACCAGCCCGACCTCAATGCGGTCGATGGCGAAGGACGCAATGCGGTACTGCTGGCCTGCATGGCGGACAACGTGTCGCCGCTGCTGGTGCGCCGCCTGCGCGACCTGGGCATCGCCGTCGACGTGGCCGATCCACAGGGCCGCCGTGCGGTGGACATCGCCGCCGGCGCCGGGCGCTGGGCGATCGTTTCGCTGCTGGATCCCGCCTACCCGCTGCCGTCCGCGGTCAGCGATGGCCTGGTGATGTCTGGTGACAGCGATGCGGCCGCGCCCTCGTTGCCGGACCGCCCGCCGCTGGAACTGCTGCGCGAAGCGCTGAGCTTCGGCAACGTGGAGGGCATGGCCGCGCTGGCCCGCCTGTGCGCGCCGGAGGAACTCGGTGCGCTGCTGCACGATGCCGAACTGGCGCTGGATCCACAGGCGCTGGACTGGTTGCTCGCGCACGGCGCGGCGCCCGAAGTGCTCGATGCCTGCGGTGATACCCCGATGTTCGCGCTGCTGGCGCGGGGCATCGACGCGGTGCCTGCGCTGCAGGTGCTGCTGCGCCGTGGCCTGTCCCCGGCCGGTCGCGGTGGCCTGGCACGGCTGTTGAGCGCCTGCGCCCAGCACGACCACGCCTCGCGCGGGCTGGAACAGCTCGCCCTGGAACTGCTGGAACGCGGCGCGGATCCGTTCGCGCCGTCGCCGGCCGGCGACCCGCCGCTGTCATTGGCGGTGCGCCTGGGCTGGCTGCGCCTGCAGCAGGCGCTGCTCACCCAGGGCGTGGACCGCGAAGCGCGCGACAGCCATGGCATGACCGCGCTGCATCTGGCCACCGCGCTCGCACGCGAAGGCTCGATCAAGCTGCTGGTCCAGCAGGGCGCCTCACCCGAAGCGCGTGCGGCCGACGGCCAGACGCCGCTGGGCGTGGCGCTGTCGATCGGTCGCCGCGACCTCGCCGACTGGCTGGACTGGCGGGTATGGCCCTTGCCGCGCCGCGCGCTGCGCGACGGCGACCTGCCGGCTGCGGCGATGGCCGGCGATGCCGATGCCGTGCGCCGCCTGATCGATCTCGGCTTCGGCGTCGATGTGGTCGACGCCCAGGGCTGCACCGCGCTGCTGCGTGCCGCCGGTGGCGGTCACCTGGCCGTGGTCGACCTGCTGCTCGCCCGCGGCGCGAATCCGCAGCATGCCGCGGCCAGTGGCGCCACGCCGCTGTCGGCCGCGGTGAGCATGCGTCAGATCGAGATCGTTTCGGCCCTGCTCGATGCCGGTGCCGAACTCGAATACCGCCTGCCGGGCGGTGTCACCGTGCTGATGCTGGCCTCGGCGCTGGGCCTGCCGGACATCGTCTCGCGCCTGCTCACCGCCGGTGCCAACGTCCATGCGGGCGACGCCCAGCAGCTCGGCCCGCTGCACTGCGCCGCGCTATACGGTTTCAGTGCGCGCGACCGCTCGCGTCTGCTCGCGCTGCTCGACACGCTGCTGCTGGCCGGCGCCGAACCGGACCAGGCCGCCGCCGGCTCGGTCACGCCGTTGCTGCTGCTGCTCGGCGCCCGCGCCGAACCGGGTACCGCCTGCGACGAGCAGATCGTGCTCGCCGCGGTGGAGCGCCTGCTGGACGAAGAGGTCTCGCTGGACGTGCGGGATCCGCGTGGCTTCGGCCCGCTGCATCTGGCGGCCCTGCACGGCCTGCCGCTGCTGGTGCAGCGCCTGCTGCGTGCCGGCGCCGACCCGGACGTGCGCGACGCACTCAACCGCAGCCCGCGCGAGATCGCGGTGATGCGTGGTTTCATCGACGTCGCCGGCGAATTCGAACCGCTGGTGCCGGGGGTGTCATCGATGGCCCGGTTCCTGCGCGATAACGGCTGAGCCCCGCCTGGTAGTGCCGGCCGCTGGCCGGCAGCGCTCAATGATGCACGGGCAGGTGCACCCGCAGGTTCATCAACGCGGTGGGGTGCCGTCCGCACCCTTCCCATCACTCTCCGCATCTGCCTCGAACAGATGCATCAGGTCCGCACGCGCATCGCGCGAGGTCTGGATCACCGCCGCTTCGTCGTCGTAGACCAGGTACTGGTCGCGCAGCAGCTTCTCGTCGTGCTCGCGGAAACGCTGCACATGGTTGCGCGCGGTCTCCACCGACATGCCGAGCGCGATCAGCATCCGTTCGCTCAGTTCCAGGCTGGTACCGAACACTTCGCGGAACGGCTCGGCGGACATGTCCATCAGGCGCCACGCATGCTGTCGGTTGCGCGCGCGCACCAGCACCACCGCATCCGGGTACATGCGCCGGATCAGCCGCGTGGCCCGCATGTTGGCGTCCGGATCATCCAGCGTGACCACATACACGCGGATGTGCTCGCCGCCGGCGGCACGCAGCATTTCCGGCCGGGTCGGGTCGCCGTAATACAGCTTGTTGCCGAAGCGGCGCAGGTCCGAGACCGTGTCCGGATTCGACTCCAGCGCCACGAACGGAATCTTCTGCGCGGTCAGCAGGCGCGCCACCACCTGGCCGAAGCGGCCCATGCCGGCGATCATCACCTGGGGCTGCACATCGTTGATATCGACGGTGTCGGCAGGCTGGGCGGGGGCCTTGGGGCCCTCATCGCGACCCAGCAGGCGGATCAGGCCGATCATCAGCAGCGGGGTGATCGCCATCGACAGGCCGACGATCGCCACCAGCCGGTCATGGTTGGCATTGCCGAGCAGATGCGCGCGCTGCGCCTCGTTGAACACCACGAACGCGAACTCGCCGCCGAGCCACAGCACGCTGCCCAGCAGCACCGCGTGGCGGGTCCGCAGTTTGGCCAGCTTGCCGATGCCGAACAGCAGGCCGAACTTCACCACCAGCAGGATCGCCACGCCCGCCGTGATCATCATCGGCTCGGCGACGATGCGGTCCAGATCGATGCCCATGCCCACGGCGATGAAGAACAGGCCGAGCAGCAGGCCCTTGAACGGCTCGATCTGCGATTCCAGCTCGTGGCGGAATTCCGAATCGGACAACAGCACACCGGCCAGGAAGGCGCCCAGGCTGGGGCTCAGGCCGGCCTCCTGCATGAACCACGCCGTGCCGAGCACGACCAGCAGCGCGGTCGCGGTGAACACTTCCGGGCTGCGCGTGCGCGCGATGATGTTGAACAGCCGGCGCAGCACCGGCCGGCCGCACAGGATCACCACCGCCAGCGCGCCGAGGGCGATCGCCACGTCATTCCACTGCAGGGTGTCGTTGCGCGCACCGCCGAGCAGCGGGATCGCCGCCAGCAACGGGATCGCGATCAGGTCCTGGAACAGCAGGATCGCAAATCCGAGCCGCCCGTAATCGCTGTTGATCGCCTTGTGTTCGGACAACAGCTGCAGCCCGACCGCCGTGGAGGACAGCGCCAGCGCGATGCCGACGATCAACGCGCTCTTCCACTGGAAGTGATCCAGCATCAGCAGGCTGCCCAGCACCAGCGCGCTCAGCGCCACCTGCAGCGCGCCGGCCCCGAACACCGAGCGGCGCATCACCTTCAGGCGGGCGGGGGACAGTTCCAGGCCGATCACGAACAGCAGCATCACCACGCCGATCTCGGCGGCACTGAGGATGCGGTCGGCGTCCTGCACGAAGCCCAGGCCATCCGGGCCGAGCACCACGCCGGCGGCCAGGTAGCCGAGCACCGCGCCGAGGCCGAGCTTCTTGAACACCGGTACCGCGATCACCGCGGCCAGCAGCAGCACCAGGGCCAGCTCGAGCGCGCCGCTATGCATGGGAGAACCTGCTCATGGGATCGTGTGCCGTGCGGGTGGAAAACCTCCCCGGCAGCCGGGGCCCGTGGCCGGGGCCACGCACCATTATGCGGCCGGCATGGACGCCGAAGGCCACTGTCACCCGAACGGGCCGCGGCCCAAGGGTTGACCTGCGTCACACCCGGGTCCAGACTGCCCGCCGCTGCTGGCGCGTCCGCCGTCGGCAGTACACCCCTCCGGAGTCTCCAACCCATGTCCAGCGACAGTAGAAGTCGACCTTGCTCGACGCCAGCGATGGCTACCGCCTGACACGGGTCGGTTCGCCAGCGTTGGCGTCGCGCAATGCGATACCCACAGGCGAATACGATGAACCAGAAAGACCTGCTGCGCCCGGTGGCCGATGCCGCCTCGTTGAGCGCACCCCTCGATAATTTCAACACCGCCGATGCGGTGGAATTCCTCAACACGCTGAGCCTGTCGCGCGCCGCCGACACGCTGGCCGCGTTGCCGTTGCCGCGTGCGGTGAAGATGCTCGAACAGCCCGAGCTCAACCGCGGGGGCGACCTGGTGGCGGCGATGCCCGTTGCCCGCGCGGCCGCCCTGCTCGGCCTGATGGCTGACGATCGCGCCACCGATATCGTCCACGAGCTGGACGAGGACGAGCGTGCGCGCCTGATCCCACTGCTCAGCCCGGAAGCGCGCAAGGCGATCCAGCAGCTGCTGAGCTACCCGGCGCACACCGCCGGTGCGCTGATGACCACCGAGTTCGTCAGCGTGCCTTCGGACTGGACGGTCGGGCGCACCCTGCAGCACATCCGCGAGGTCGAGCGCACCCGCGAGACCGTCTACGCGATCTACGTGCTGGACCCGCATACCCGCGCGCTGGTGCAGGTGGTGACCATGCGCCGGCTGATCACCGGGCTGCCGGAGGAACCCATCCTCGACGTCGCCCAGGTCAACCCGCCGGTGACGGTGGAGGTGCAGATGGACCAGGAAGAGGTCGCGCAGCTGATCCGCCGCCACGACCTGCTCGCGATCCCGGTGGTCGATGCGCAGCACCACGTGCTCGGCATCGTCACCGTGGATGACATCCTGGATGCACTGATCGAAGAATCCACCGAGGACGTGCACAAGTTCGGCGGCATGGAAGCGCTGGAAAAGCCGTACATGCAGATCGGCTTCTTCGAGATGCTGCGCAAGCGGGCGGGTTGGCTGAGCGTGCTGTTCCTCGGCGAAATGCTGACCGCCAGCGCGATGCAGCACTACGAAGATGAACTGGCGCGCGCGGTGGTGCTGACGCTGTTCATCCCGTTGATCATGAGCTCGGGCGGCAACTCCGGCTCGCAGGCCACCTCGCTGCTGATCCGCAGCCTGGCCCTGCGCGAGCTGCGCCTGCGCGACTGGTGGAAGGTGGCGCTGCGCGAGGTGCCGACCGGCATCACCCTGGGCGCGATCCTGGGGGTGCTGGCGATCATCCGCATCGTGTCCTGGCAGCTGCTGGGCCTGCACGACTACGGCGAGCACTGGCAGCTGCTGGCGCTGACGATCGGCGCGGCCCTGGTCGGGATCGTCACCTTCGGCTCGCTGTCCGGCTCGATGCTGCCCTTCATCCTCAAGCGCCTCGGCTTCGACCCGGCCAGCGCCTCGGCCCCGTTCGTGGCCACGCTGGTCGACGTCACCGGCCTGGTCATCTACTTCAGCATCGCCGCGATGATCCTGCGCGGCACCCTCCTTTAACGGGGACGGAGGTAGTTAATAACAGGGACGGAGGTGGTTATTAACCACCTCCGTCCCTGTTACTGTCTGGTCGCATGAGCACCTACCACCTGCAAGCCGTCTTCCGCCCGCAGTCGGTCGCCGTGATCGGCGGCAGCCCGCGTGAACGCTCCGCCGGCCGTGCGGTGATGCGCAATCTGCGCGACACCGGGTTCCCCGGGAAGGTCGCCTGGATCAATCCGCGGTACAGCGAAATCGACGGCATCCGCACCGTGAAGCGGCTCAAGGACCTGGACTGGGTCCCGGAACTGGTGGTGATCACCGCCCCGGCCAGCATCGTGCCGCAGGTGGTGGCCACCGCCGCCGAGCGCGGCGTCAGTGCGGCGATCATCCTCACCGCCAACCTGGGCGAAGGCCCGGGCTCGCTGGCCGCGCAGGTGGAGGCGGCCGCCCGGCCAAAGGGCCTGCGCATCCTCGGCCCGCACTGCCTGGGCGTGATTGCCCCGCACGCGCGCTTGAACGCCAGCATCGCCGCGCATTTCCCGCAGGCCGGTGACCTGGCCCTGATCTCCGAGTCCAGCGCGATTGCCGCGGCCCTGGTGGAGTGGGGCGTGGCACGCTCGGTCGGTTTCTCCGCCGTGGTCTCGCTGGGCGACACGCTGGATGTCGATTTCGGCGACCTGCTCGATTACTTCGCCACCGATTACCGCACCCGCGCGATCCTGCTCTACGTCGAACAGATCCGCGACGCGCGCAAGTTCATGTCGGCCGCGCGTGCCGCCGCGCGCGCCAAGCCGGTGGTGGTGGTCAAATCCGGCCGCCACATCCGCATCAACCCCGATGCCGATACCCACGTGCAGGCGCTGGCCAGCGCCGATGCGGTCTACGGCGCGGCGTTCAACCGCGCGGGCCTGCTGCGCGTGAGCGCGCTGGACGAACTGTTCACCGCCGCCGAAACGCTGGGCCGGCTCGGCACGTTCCCCGGTCGCCGGCTGGCGATCCTGAGCAATGGCGGCGGGGTGGGGCGGCTGGCGGTGGATCAGCTGCTGGCCCTGCGCGGCAGCCTGGCCGAGCTGTCGCCGGCCACCGTCGCCCAGCTCGATGCGGTGCTGCCGCAAGGCTGGTCGCGCAGCAATCCGGTCGACATCGTGGTCGATGCCGATGGCGACCGCTACGCCGCCGCGATCGAAGCGCTGATGTCCGATACCGAGAACGACGCCGTGCTGGTGGTCAACGTGCCCACCGCGTTCACCTCCTCGGCCGATGCCGCGCAGGCCCTGACCCGCACGCTTGGCCTGCGTCCCCGCCATCACCGCGACAAGCCGGTATTCGCGGTCTGGCTGGGCAACGACGACCGTGCCACCGCCACGCTCAACGCCGCGCGCGTGCCGACCTATCCCACCGAAGCCGAGGCCGTCCGCGGCTTCCAGCATCTGGTGCGCTACCGGGATGCGCAGGCCGCGTTGATGGAAACTCCGCCCAGCCTGCCGGAGGATTTCGTGGTCGATACCGCCGGCGCCCGCGCGCTGGTGGACGCCGCGCTCGCCGCCGGCCAGCAGTGGCTGGACCCGATCGCCACCCACCAGCTGCTCACCGCCTACGGCATTCCATCGGCACCGGTGATGCAGGCCCGTGATGCCCACGAGGCGATGGACCTGGCCCAGCCGTTGCTGGAGCAGGGCGCCACGGTGGCGATCAAGGTGTTCTCGGCCGACATCCCGCACAAGTCCGATGTCGACGGCGTGCGCTTGAACCTCAGTACCCTGCAGTCCGTGCATGCGGCAGCCACCTCGATCATCGCGCGCGCGCACGAGAAGCGACCGGATGCGCGCATCGATGGCGTGCTGGTGCAACCCACCATCGTGCGGCCGAAGGCGCGCGAGCTGATCGCCGGCATTGCCGACGACCCGACCTTCGGCCCGGTGATCGTGTTCGGCCGTGGTGGTACCGCCGTCGAAGTGATCGACGACAAGGCCATCGCCCTCCCACCGCTGGACCTGCGCCTGTCGCACGAACTGATCGGGCGCACGCGCGTGTCGCGCATCCTCAAGGCATACCGCGATGTCCCGGCCGCCGACGAACGCGCGGTCGCCCTGATCCTGGTCAAGCTCGCCCAGTTGGCCGCCGACATTCCCGAGATCCGCACGCTCGACATCAATCCGCTGCTGGCCGACCGTGATGGCGTGATCGCGCTGGATGCGCGCGTGGCGATCGCACCGTCGCGCAAGCTGCACAAGGGCCGCGGCCATCCGCGCTTCGCGGTGTTCCCGTATCCCAAGGAATGGGAGCGCACCATCACCCTGTCCGACGGCGCGCCGGCCTTCGTGCGCCCGGTCCGCCCCGAGGATGACGCGCTGTTCCGCGCGTTCTTCGCGCGCGTCACCGATGACGACCTGCGCCTGCGCTTCTTCCAGTCGGTGAAGCACTTCAGCCACGAATTCATCGCGCGCCTGACCCAGCTCGACTACGCGCGTTCCATCGCGCTGGTGGCCATCGACCCGCGCAGCGGCGACATGCTCGGCGCGGTGCGCCTGCACGCCGATGCGGACTACGACCGCGGCGAGTACGGCATCCTGATCCGCTCCGACCTCAAGGGCCATGGCATCGGCTGGCGGCTGATGGCGATCATGATCGAGTACGCCCAGTGGCTCGGCCTGAACATCATCGAAGGCCAGGTGCTGCGCGAGAACAGCACCATGCTGGCGATGTGCCAGAGCCTGGGCTTCAAGACCAAGCTCGACCCGGACGATTCGACGGTGATGGTGGTGACGCTGCCGGTGCAGAACGTACAAGTGCCGCAGGCGCCCGATCCTGCAACGCACTGAGCCGATCGCGGTACGGCGCATGCACGTGGGCGGGGCGACAATAGGGAATGACCGATCGCTTCCCCCTGCTGCTGCTCCCTGGCCTGCTCAACGACGCTGAACTCTGGCGTGCGCAGATCGCCGACCTGTCCGATATCGCCGACTGCATCGTCGGCGACCAGACCCGCGGCGAGACGATGCAGGCGGTGGTCGAGGACGTGCTGGCACAGGCACCGGCGCGCTTTGCGCTGGCGGGATTCTCGCTGGGTGGCTTCGTGGCGCAGGCGATCCTGCGCACCGCACCGGAGCGGGTGCTGCGGCTGGCCCTGATCGACACCTCGATCCATGCCGACTCGCCCGAGCGTGCCAGGCAGCGCCAGACCCAGCGGGCCAGCGTGCGCCTGCCCGGGAAATTCCACGGCTTCGGCGACACTCTGATGCGCAGCTATATCGATGCCTCGCGGCTGGATGACTACGTGCTGGTCCAGCGCGTGCGCGACATGACCGCGCGGCTGGGCGCGGAGGTGTTCCTGCGCCAGAGCGCACTGGACCGCGTGGATGGCCATGATGTGCTGGCCGGATACCGCGATCCGCTGTTGATCGTGTGCGGTGCGAACGACCGCGTCACCCCACTGGCGATCAGCGAGGAGATGCATGCGCTGGTGGCGCACTCGAACCTGGTGGTGCTGCCCGACTGTGGGCATCTGGCCCCGATGGAAAAGCCCGACGAGGTCAGCGCGGCAATGCGGGACTGGTTGCGGTGATACCGGCCACGCACTTCAGGTGATGCCGGCCAGCGGCCGGCACTACCCGATGATGTCCACGCCGTTGATCGGGCGCGGGCTCTTCCGGTAGGTGCCGACCGTTGGTCGGCACGCACCACCCACGCCCGACCAACGGTCGGGCGCTACCGATCAATCCCAGGCCGGCGCGATCGCTTCCGGGTTGGCCAGGCGATGCCCGCGATCCAGCGTGGCGATCTGCGCCATGTCTTCATCGCTCAAGCGCAGCTCGACCGCCAGCAGGTTGCCGGCCAGGTTGTCGCGCTTGGTCGAGGACGGAATCACCGCGTAGCCCTGCTGCAACGCCCAGGCCAGCGCGACCTGGGCCGGGGTGGCCTGGTGGCGGTCGGCGATGGCCTGGATCACCGGGTCCTTGAGCACTTCGCCGTAGGCCAGGCTCATGTAGGCGGTGACATGGATGCCCTGTTCCTTCAGGAACGCGATCAGCGCGCGGTTCTGCAGGTACGGGTGGACTTCGATCTGGTTGGTCGCGATCGCGTCTGCCCCGAGGATGTCGATGGCCTGGCGGGTCTGGGCGATGGTGAAGTTGGAGATGCCGATCTGCCGGGTCAGCCCGAGCGACTTGGCCTCGGCCAGCGCGCCCAGGTACTCGGCCATCGGCACGGCATCCTTCGGCGACGGCCAGTGGATCAGGGTCAGCTCGACGTGGTCGGTGCGCAGCTTGCGCAGGCTCTCGCGCAGGCTGGCCAGCAACGCGTCGTGCTGGAAGTTGGCGATCCAGATCTTGGTGGTGAGGAACAGATCATCGCGGGCCACGCCGGATTCGGCGATGGCCTGGCCGACCTCGGCCTCGTTCTCGTAGATCTGTGCGGTATCGATGGCGCGGTAGCCGACGTCCAGTGCGTTGCGCACCGAGTCGATCACGGTCTGGCCCTTCAGGCGGAAGGTGCCGAGGCCGAATGCGGGAATGCTCATGGAAACTCCTTCATGGGGTGAGGTGCAGGCTACGCCGTGCACCGTAAAGCGACGTAGAGCCGACCGTTGGTCGGCTGCGGTTGCGTGAAACGAATCGTTGGGCGACTGCTGTCTGGTAAGGCGAACCGTCGGTCCGGATCGATCAATGCGGACTCACCGCGATGCCTTCGGCGCGGTCGGCCACACCATCGCGACGGTCCAGGCGGCCACTCCATGCGGTCAGGCCGAAGGCACCCATCACCACCAGCGCGCCCAGCCACGGGGTGTGCATCAGGCCGAAGTGATCGACCACCAGGCCACCCAGCGAGGCACCGAGCGCGATGCCGACGTTGAACGCGGCGATGTTCAGGCCCGAGGCCACATCGGCGGCCTGCGGGGCGAACCGCTGTGCCTGCTTGACCACGTACACCTGCAGCCCCGGGACGTTGCCGAAGGCCACCGCACCCAGCGCCAGCACGGTCAGCAGCACCAGCCAGGTGTTGTAGGCGGTGAAGGTGAGCACGAACAGCACGGCGGCCAGCAACGCGAAGATCAGCTTCAGTGCCGGGATCGGGCCGCGACGGTCGGCCAGCCGGCCGCCCCACAGATTGCCGATCGCCACCGACACGCCATACACCAGCAGCACGCCGCTGACCGCATTGGCGGAGAAGCCGGTGACGTCCTGCAGGATCGAGGCCAGGTAAGTGAACGACAGGAAGGTGCCGCCGTAGCCGAGCGCGGTGATCGCATACACCAGCAGCAGGCGTGGCTGGGCGAGCACGGCGAGCTGCTGGCCGAACGTGGCCGGCGCGCTGCGCTGCAGGTTGCGCGGGACGAACAGCAGGCTGCCGATCAGCGCGATCACGCCGAGCGCGGCCACGGCCAGGAAGGTGGCGCGCCAACCCAGGTGCTGGCCGATGAAGGTACCCAGCGGCACGCCGGTGACCAGCGCCACGGTGAGGCCGGTGAACATGATCGCGATCGCGCTGGCGGCCTTTTCCTTGGGCACCACCGAGGTGGCGATGATCGAGCCGATCGAGAAGAACACACCGTGCGCCAGGCCGGTCAGCACGCGCGCCACGATCAGCGAGCCGTAGCCCGGGGCCATCCAGGCGATCACATTGCCGAGGGTGAACAGCAGCATCAGTGCGACCAGCAGGGTCTTGCGCGGCACCCGGCCGGTCAGCGCGGTGAGCACCGGCGCACCGACCGCCACGCCCAATGCATACAGCGACACCAGCAGCCCGGCCGAGGGCAGGGTGACGCCAAGGTCGGCGGCGATGGTCGGAATCAGGCCGACGATGACGAATTCAGTGGTGCCGATGGCGTACGCACCCAGCGTCAACGCCAACAAGGCCAAGGGGATACCACGGGACATGGACGGATACCGGTGGGGAATGAGGCTGCGCAGTCTGCGCGCCGTACTCTTGCGGAAAAAGCGGCCTTCACGCCAATCACTGTTGCCCCATGGTCAATAATGGAGCACCTCCACCGTGCCGCCGCCATGAAAACGACCCTGGATGAGATGCAGGCCTTCATCGCCGTGATCGACAGCGGCTCGATCACCGCCGCCGCCGAGCAACTGGGTCAGACCACCTCCGGGGTCAGCCGGGCGCTGGGCCGGCTGGAGGAAAAGCTCGGCACCACGCTGTTGACCCGTACCACGCGGCGCCTGCAGCTGACGGAAGAAGGCGACGCCTTCCTGGCCCAGGCCCGCGCCATCGTGGCCTCCGTGGAAGCGGCCGAGGAGCAGATCGCCGCGCGGCGCCAACGCCCGGCCGGCCGCCTGCGCGTGGATGCGGCGATGCCCTTCGTGCTGCACGTGATCGCCCCGCTGGTGGCCAGCTATCGGGCGCGCTATCCCGACGTGGCCCTGGAGCTCAACAGCAGCGAGCGCTACATCGACCTGCTGGAGCGGCGCACCGATGTCGCCATCCGGATCGGGCCGCTGGCCGATTCCACCCTGCATGCGCGGCCGCTGGCCCACAGCCGCCTGCGCGTGATGGTCAGCCCGGCCTACCTGCAGCAGCACGGCACCCCGCGCGATGTGGCGGCACTCGGCGAGCACACCCTCCTCGGCTTCAACGAGCCCGATTCGCTCAACCACTGGCCACTGCCCGGCGCGACCGACGCGCTGCTGCACGTGCGCCCGGCGGTGGCGGTGTCCAGCGGCGAAACGCTGCGCCGGCTCGCGCTGGAAGGCGTCGGCATCGTCTGCCTGTCCGACTTCATGACCCACCGCGACCGCGAGGCCGGCGACCTGGTGCAGCTGCTGCCGGAAATCACCGTGGAAGTGCGCCAGCCGATCCACGCCGTGTACTACCGCAACACGGCGGTCTCGGCGCGGATCAGCTCGTTCCTCGATCACCTGGCCGAGGCCATGGTGGGCACCCCCTACGTCCGGTAGTGCCGGCCGCTGGCCGGCATTTTCGCGATGCCTGCTGCATACGGTTGCCGGCC
>NZ_JBDJLB010000016.1:0-130557 GCF_039673155.1 Stenotrophomonas sp. TWI1149 | reverse complement strand
GAGCAGCGTACCCACGCCCACGGTCAGCCGATCCGCCACCGCGTGCACGATGGTCTCGCGCTCACCGCCCTGCTCGCGGCCCCAGGCCAGCGCGCTGTCGATCAGATCGGCATACACCGGCAGATCCAGCGCCTTCTTCACCAGGGTGGGATTGGTCGTGCAGTCGACCGGCTTCAAGCGCTTGATCGCTTCGACATCGCCGGTATCGGCAACCACCACGGACAGATCGCGCAGCTGGGAGAGTCTGGACAGCGACGCCATCGCACCGACCGCCGCCGTATCCTGGTCGAACACCGGTGCCGCGAACGGCTCCGGGCCAGGCGTGCGGCCGAACACGATCGGCCGGGTGATGCCGCGATAGCTGCCGAGCAGCGGATGCGGCAGCGACGTGATCATCGCCTCGGCCAGCACCTGTGGGTGGTCGAACATATCCTCCACCTGGCGCGCGGCCGCGCAGGGAACCTCTTCACCGAACAAGGCCTCCCACGCCAGTGCACTGCGTGCAGCCAGCGCCGCGTGCAGCTGCGGCAGCAGTACCTCGGCATGCGTGGCACGCTTGCGCACCGTGTCGTAGCGCACGTCAGCGGCCAGCTCCGGGAGCCCGATCCGCTCGCACAGGGCCTGCCAGAAGCGCGGCGTATTGGCCGAGATGTACAGATACCCGTCCGCGGTGGGATGGATGCCGGTGACACCGCCAGAGCGCATATCGCGACCCACTCCCTCCGGCTCGCCCTCGGCCCAGATCATCCGCGCCGACTGCATCGTCAGCGCACTGCGCAGCAGCGACACCCCCACGAACTGGCCCTCGCCACTGCGCTCGCGCTCGTACAGGGCCGACGACACACCGGCCGCCACCAGCGCCGCCGCGTAGTAATCGACGACCGAGCCATACAGGATCTCCGGAGCGCCGCCCGTCTTGCCCTGCATCGTGCACATGCCGGTCATGGTCTGCAGCACCTGGTCGTAGCCGGCCTTGTCCTTCAGTGGCCCCTGCTCGCCATAGCCGGTGACCGAGCAGTACACCAGGCGCGGGTTGAGCTTGTGCAGGCTGTCAAAATCGATACCCAGGCGCACCGGCACGCTGGGCCGGAAGTTGTGGACCAGTACGTCGGCCTCGCGCACCAGGCGCATCAGCACCGCACGCTGGTCGGGCTGCTTCAGATCCAGCACCACGCCCCGCTTGGACCGGTTCACGCCGAGGAACGCCCGGCTCTCCGCCTCCAGCGTGGACGGATAGCGGCGCAGGTTGTCGCCGACCGGCGGCTCCACCTTGATCACCTCCGCGCCCTGGTCGGCCAGCAGCGTGCAGCCGTAGGG
Organism: Stenotrophomonas sp. TWI1149; assembly: GCF_039673155.1. Lineage (NCBI taxonomy): Bacteria > Pseudomonadati > Pseudomonadota > Gammaproteobacteria > Lysobacterales > Lysobacteraceae > Stenotrophomonas > Stenotrophomonas sp. TWI1149. The sequence goes on along the minus strand of NZ_JBDJLB010000016.1, from coordinate 129,240 downwards.
GCCGGCGATGTAAGCGCTCAGGTCCAGCACGCGGATGCCGCTCAACGGCCCGATGGCGCCCTCCCGCTGGGCAATGGCGAATGGAGAACTGGGGTTGCTTCCGGTCATGGTCAATACACTCGATACCTTGAGGGAAGTTTCCTCCTGGCCAACGGGAAGAAACAGATCGTGTGGGTATGTTCTGCGTGGACAAAAAGCACGCTGCGGCGTCGGCGGCTGCGTGGCCGCCGAACATCGCCATGCCGTCAGTCCGAGGGCGCCAGCGACAGCCAGGTCAGTCGCCAGCTGCCTTGATCGCGGCCACCGCATCGGTAGTAGGGCTCGAACGTCAGGGGGCCACGGCAGTCCAGCTGCAGGGTGATCGACGCACCCTCGCCGCCATCCTCACCCACCTGCAGCCACTGCGAGGGCGGCAGGTCAGGCAGTCGTACCGTCTCGTCCGTCTTGTAGCCGTCAATCAGACCGGTGGCATACACCAGCGGCCCGTAGCTCAGCCCCACGTACTCCCAACGCAGTACCTCCTGCGCCACCGGCGCGCCATCCGGCGCACGCGATTCCTGCACGTTGATGTTGGCCGCCCGGTGCAGGCGCGGCTGCATCGGCAGGTGCACCCGCAGGGTGTCGCCGGACTGCCAGGTCCTCTGCACCTGCACGAACCCGTCCGCACCCGCCTCGGCGGCCACGGGCTGCCCGTTGACCTCGATGCGCGCGCCCGTGGTCCAGTCCGGTATCCGCACGCCGATACCGAAGGCTGCGATGCATTCGGGCAGCACGGTGATCGTCACCGTCCCGTCGAAGGGGAATCGGGTCGCCTGCAGCAGGGTCACCGCGCCGGCCTGCGCATGCAGCAATGTGGCCTCGCCCGGCCCGTAGAGGTTGACCCGCAGCCCGCCATCGGCCGCGATCCCATAGGCCACCTGCGGCAGCTCTTCCACCGCCATCGCGCCGCTGGACTTGCAGCAGCGCCAGTACGTGGTGTGTACCCGCCGGCCATTGGGATAGGTGTAATAGCACCAGTCCTCGCCATTGGGGGCCATCGCCGCCAGCAGATCGTTGTAGGCGGTGCGCTCCAGTTCGTCGGCGTAGCGTGCATGGCCGGTAATGGCCAGCAGTTCGCGGTTGAGCTGCATCCACGCCAGCACCGAGCAGGTCTCGACATAGGCCTGCGGGAAGAAGGTGCGCGGCGCGTTGAACACTTCACGCGATCGGTGCGCCACCCCGCCCCACGGCCCGCCGCCCAGCGTGAGGTGCTGCTCGCGGATGTTGTGCCAGAGATGATCGAGGGCCTGGCGATGCTCGTCCTGGCCGGTGGCCTTGTACAGCTTGGCCAGCCCGACCAGGTTCCAGCTCAGCTGGTAGGCCTTGCCCGTGGCGATGAACGCCGCATCCTCGCCGGCCAGCGCCTTGTCCAGCAGCGCCAGCCGCGGATTGGCGTTGGCCTGCGCCAGGATGCGCTCGGCCAGCGCCAGGTAGCGCGGCTCACCCGTGACCAGGTAGAGATCGGCTGCTGGATCCAACAGCACCGTGGCGGACATGCCGTGATGATTGCCCAGGGTCGTGATGTCGATCCCGGACTCCAGCGCCTGCCAGCACAGGTCCGCGATCCGGCACGCGGCCTGCAGATAGGCCGCATTGCCCAGCGCGCGCCACGTTTCCAGGAAGCCGAGGATCAGATAGCTGTGGGTCCAGATGTCCCAGGTACGCAGCGCCGGCTCGCCGTTCCAGCTCTCCGGCTTCGGCGGCTGCGGCACCGTGAAGCGGCGCTCGGCCGCATAATTGCCAAGATAGCCGTCGTCGTCCTGCTGGCTGATCAACCAGTCGGCTACGCGGCGCAGCGAAGCCTCCAGCTGCGGCTGCCCGCCCTGCGCCACTGCGCGTGCGGTGGCCGACAGCCATTTCCCGGCATGTTCGCCGTACCAGTCGCCCTCATGGTTCTGGTGCTTGTGCGCCTGGCTGAAGATGCTGATCGGCGCGCTGTGCTCATCGACGACGAACGTGCTCAGGCGCCCGCTGCGGTTGGCTGCCAAGGCATCGCCCAGCACACCCTGCAAGGTGACCTGCTGCGGCGGGACCAGCGTCATGCCGCGGGCGGCGGGATGCAGACGGCTCATGCCGCATCCACCACGCAACGGAAGCCGACCGTGCCGGAGCGATCCTTGGACGGTCCCATCAGCAGGTACTTGCCGTGCTGGTCCAGTCGGTAGGCCTGCGGGAAGTACCAATGCGAGGTCTGCGGCTGATAGCTGCTGCCGCCACGCAGTACGGCCGCGCGGGTGTGCGCATCGCTGAATTCATCGGTCCATTGCCACACATTGCCGACCAGGTCCTGCACCCCGAACGGGCTGGCACCCTGCGGATGCGCATCGACATCGGCTGGCGGGGTAAGGCGACGGCCACGATTGACCCGCGGTACGCACGCCGCATCCCACGCGTTGCCCCACGGATACAGGCGCCCGTCAGTGCCCTGCGCGGCGTACTGCCATTCCCACGCGTGCGGCAGGCGCTTCCCGGCCCACGCCGCGTACGCACGGGCGTCTTCGATCGAGACCCAGGTCACCGGCTTGTTGTCCCAGCCCGCACGCGGCGCGCCATCCTTCCAGTCCGCCAGGAAGTTGTGATCATCGGCCGGCCGGTAGCCGCTCGCATCGAGGAAGCGCTTGAACGACGCGTTGGTGACCGGGTGGCGATCGATATGGAACGATGCCAGCGTCATGCGCCGGCGATGGTGGCGGCGCGCGCAGTCTTCCCACGGGAACTGCACATCCAGGCCGGCCCAGGTGAAACCCTCGATCTCGATGCCGCCCACCTGGAACAGGAACTCGCCGGCGGGGATCGTGACCATGCCGGTCGGCGCCTCGGCCTGCGGGGGCGTGCTGGCGATCGCCAGCAGCTCCTGCGGAGCGGCCTTCCACGCGGCGGAGTAGCTGGTGAGGGGCTGCTGTGCGCGCTCGGCGGTCGCCGCGAGGAAATCGTCCAGACCCTCGACCGCGGTATCTGCAGCCACACTCAGGATCGCGCCAAAGCCGCGCGCTTCCATCAGCAGCTCGATGTACGCCGCGCCGTCGATGATCCGCGGCGTCAACGCGCACCCATGCCACGCATCGTAGTAACGCGTGCCGTCCGCATGCGTCAGCGCGATCTGCTCACCGTCCACGGCGTACTCGTTACGGTTGATCAACGTGTGCAGCACGATGCCCTCGCCCGGGAACCGGCTGGCGAAAATGCCGCCCTGCAGGCAGACCTGGTACGGCTCCCAGTCCATCGAGACCACCAGCTGCGGGAACTGCCGGTACAGCGTGGCGATCCGGCGCAGGGCCTCGCCGTCGCGCGGGGTGAACTGGTTCCAGACGCCCCAGATGTTCTCCCAGGCGTTGTAGCCGATGCCGTTGAAGAAGCAGTACTGCAGGTCGTGATTGCGGTTGCGGCCCCAGCGGTTCTCGTAGTTGACCATGTGGCGGGGCTCCAGCCACTTCCACTTGGAAACGGGCGGCACCGGGCCATCCGGCGCCTTCTTGCCCCAGCTCTGCACGTTCCAGATCAGCTGCTCTTCGGAACTGATGGTGGACTCGGGCTGCACCACCACCGGGTTGCCGCGTGCATCGCAGGCATCGAAGAACGCCCGCGGCACACCGTTGAAGGTATCGCCGTTGATGCCATCGGCACCGACCGCCTTGACGATCTCAGCCAGCCCATCCCAGTGCGTCACGCCCGGGTCGCGCGTGCCGTGATCCCACGGCTTGGCCGGCAGGAACACTTTGACGCCGCGCTTCTGGAAGGCCTGCACCGCGGTTCGCAATCCCGCCAGGCCGCCGGGCATGTCGTGCGCCAGATCGAATTGGTTGCGGTCATCGATGCCAATGTTCGGGTAGATGTACCAGATCAGCACCGAGTCCAGCCCGCCGAACCGTTCGGTCAGATCGTCCAGATATCGATCGACGGTGTACTGGCCGGTGGCCGCATCGAAGAAGTAGCGGTCCTCGACCATCATCTGCGCATGCACGAAGTTGCGCTGCGCCCACTGCAGTTCCGGGCGGCGGTAATTCACATCGGTATAGCCGATCCGGACCAGATGCTCGCGGCGCCAGTCCTTGAGTTCTTCCAGCCAATCACCCGCACTCGCATTGGCATCGATCATCCAGCTGCCGATGTCGGCGAACGGCCACGCCGGCGCCTTGCCCGGGGTCGGCAGGTAGCGCCCGGTGGTCACGTGCGAGAACTTGTACTCGGTGCGGATCGCCTCACGCCCGTAGTCGGCTGCGTCGGTCTCGTAGTCGGGGCTCTGATACGGCGTGGTCATGGGCAAGGCATCCAGCAGGAAACGGAAAGGGGGTACATCAGCGCGCACACGCTGCCGCCAGCGCGGCATGGGCGTCGGCATCGGGAACGCGCGCGGGGTCTGCAAGCAGCGCCAGCACTTCGGCGCGGGTGGGAATGCTCGACTGCGCACCCAGACGGGTGCAGGCCAGCGCGGAGGCTGCGGTGGCGGCAAGCAACGCCCCGGCCATCGGTTGATGGTCGGCCAGCGCAGCGACCAGCGCGCCACAGAAGGTGTCGCCGGCCGCCGTGGTGTCGATCGGATCGATGCGGAACCCAGGTTGCAGCAGCACCGTGTCGTTCACCCGCGCCAGACAGCCGCGCGCGCCCAGGGTCACGATCACGCAGGGCACCGGCACGCGCGCCAGCCCCGTGGCCAGGTCCGGGGGATGGCCGGCCACCACGTCGAGCTCCCCCTCATTGACGATCAGTACATCCAGCAGTGCGAGCAGCGCGTCGGGCAGTGCCTGCGCCGGTGCTGCGTTGAGGGCGACCTTGAGCCCGGCCAGGCGGGCGCGGCGCGCATACGCGGTGACGGTGGGCAGCGGGGTTTCCAGCTGCAGCAGCAGCCAGTCGACGCCGTCCAGAGCGGGCAGGTGTTCCTCGCCCAGGGCCAGGTTGGCACCGGGTGCGACCGTGATCGCGTTCTCGGCACTGTCGGCCAGGCAGATGAAGGCGGTGCCGGTCGGCAGCGCAGGATCGCGCACGATCGACAGGTCCACGCCGGCGTCCCGCAGCGACGCCTCGATCGGCATGGCGAAATCATCCTCGCCCAGGGCCAGCAGCATCCGGGTCGTCGCACCGCCGGCACGCGCGCAGGCCACGGCCTGGTTGGCGCCCTTGCCTCCCGGGAAGGTGCTGAAGCCATGGCCAAGCACGGTCTCACCCGGCGCCGGCACATGCGCGGCGCGCACGACGAAATCGAGATTGGCCGAGCCGGCGACGAGAACGGTGGAACGTGCCGCACTACTCATGGGTCCAGGGCCTCATCAACGCGGTTGTAGAACATCGTACTGATGCGCGGCAGGTCGTCGTTGCCGCCGGGCAGATGCTGCAGCAGCAGGATGGCGACCAACCGGCGCGCCGGGTCGATCGTGTAGTAGGTCGAGGCCGCGCCCGACCAGCCGAACGCACCCACCGATGCGGTGCGTCCTTTCATGGCCGGGTCCAGCAGCACCGAACCGCCCAGGCCGAACCCCTCGGCATCGCTGAACTCGGTCACCGGCCTGGGCAAGGCGGTATGCACCAGCTGGTTCTGCATCATCAGGGCCACGGTGGCGGGACGAAGCAGGTGCGTGTCGCCATGGCGCCCGCCATCGAGCAGCATCTGCGCGAACCGGCCGTAGTCGCCGGCCGTGGAGTACAGCCCGCCGGCACCGCTTGGATACGGCCGCAGCGGGCTGCCGGGTTCGCGCGCGTGCACCTCATCGGCAAGCACCAGGTCACCGTGCTCGCCCATGGTGGTCAGCTCGACCACCCGCGCACGATCGCGCGCCGGTACCACGAAGCCGGTATCGGCCATCGCCAGTGGACGGAAGATGCGTTGTTGCAGGAACTGCTCGAACGGCAGCCCGCCCACCACCTCCACCAATCGCGACAGAACTTCGATGGAGGTGCTGTCGTAGCGGAAGCGCGTGCCCGGCTCGGTCGCGAGTGGAGCGCGGGCCAACCGGGCGGTGTAATCGGCCAGGCTGTCCGCTGCCTGCACCTGCTGGCGCTCCAGCAGCGCGGTGACGGCCTCGAACCCCTCGCCGCCCGCAGCGAAGCCGGCGGTGTGGGTGAGCAGATGGAGGACGGTCAGCGTCTGCGTCGCCGGCCGCAGCTGCGGCGCCGCGGCGGTGCCCCCGGCGAAGACCTGCAGGTGTGAGAACTCGGGGAGGTGGCGCGCCACCGGATCATCCAGATCCAGCCGCCCCTCCTCCACCAGCATCATGGCGGCCACCGAGGCCACCGTCTTGGTCATCGAATAGAGGCGGAAAATGCTGTCGGTTCGCATCGGCCTGGCATGGGCCAGGTCCTGCCAGCCGTAGGCAGCGTCATGCACGATGCTGCCGTCGTGGATCACGAGCACGACCGCGCCGGTATAGCCCTGGGGGCCGGTCGATTCGTGCAGGAAGGCATCGACCACCGGCAATCCCGGCGGTGCAGCCGGCGGCTCCGGCAACGACGCCGCAGCCTGCCCGACGACCAGCGTCAGCAACGCGAGCATGGCCAGGCATGCTCGTGGGCGGCAATGACGGGCGTGGGCCGGTCCGTGCGATGGCCAGTACATCCGCTCTCCTGCTGTCAGTGGCGGTAACGTCATGACAGGGTAAGGCAAGTAAAACGGACCGGCGCTGCAGTGCTCCGCAGCGCCGGCCCGGCGGTGACGGTCAGAACGTGAAGGTGTGGGTCAGCGACACCATGCGACCCCGACCGGAGAAGAAGTTCTGCCAGCCCGGCAGCTGCGACCAGGTCAGCACATACTGCTTGTCCAGCAGGTTCTCGATGCCCAGCGACAGCTTGCCGTAGGTCCCGGTGTCGTAGTTCATGCTGAGGTCCCACAGCGCGTAGCCGTAGGTATCCTCTTCGTTGAGATAGACCGCGCCGTTGGACGGATTGACGAAGGTTTCGCGCAGGTCGCGGCTGAAGGTACGGCTCACGCCCAGCGTCGCATCGAAACGATCGTTCGGCGTCCAGGTCAGCGAGGCGTTGACCTTGTCCGGCGAGATGTCGAGGATGCCCATCTCCTTGTTCAGGCCCGAGCCGTCGTAGTACTGGGTCTGGCCGCGGATCCGCGAGTACAGCAGCGTCGCCTTCCACTGGTCGTTGAAGGTCCAGGCGCTGTTCAATTCAACGCCTTCGATGCGGGTCGGTGCGCGGGTGAGGATGAAGTCCTCGGTGACCTTGTCCACCGTCAGCGACGAGCCGAACTCGGAGGTCGAGCGGTACCCCGAAATGCCGACCTGTGCCTGCTCGCCGCGCCAGTTGAAGCCCACTTCCTTGTTCTTGGTGATCAGTGGCTGCAGATCGGCGATGCACGCCACCGCCTTGCAGGGGCTGTTGGCCTGGATGTTGCGCAGCGGGATGCCTACGTTGGCGATACCGAAGCCTTCCGAATACGAGGCGAAGACCGACCACGCATCGGTGATGCGCCAGATCGCGCCGAAGTTGGGCAGGTTGGCCTTGTAGTCGAGCTTGCCGCCCTGCACCGGGGTGAAGTCGCGGTAGGCGGTGGTGGTATAGCTGTCGATCTCCAGCTGGCCGTCTTCGCGTCGGATGCCCGCATCCAGCGTCACCGGACCGATGTCCCAGCTCAGCTGCGCGTAGGGTGCCAGGCTGGTGTACTTCATCGGCGGCACCCAGACCCGGTCGGTCAATGCCAGGCGCTGCTCGGCCGTGTCTTCCACCAGGTCCAGGCCAGTGCGCAGCCGCAGGCCCTCCACCGCGAACAGGCCACTGTAGGCATAGGCCGCGCGCAGACCCTTTTTCTCGGAGTTGATCTCCGACTGGTCCCAGATGCGCTGGTCTTCCGGCGGGGCCGGCTTGACCAGCTGGCGGTCCGTGCCGTTCTCCGGCACATAACGCATCGCCTGCTTGGCCCAATAGAGATCCACGCTCAGGTCACCGCCGAAGAAGTCGGCATGGGTGTACTTGGCGGCGAACTGTTCGAAATCGTTGAACTCGGCCAGCGAATCCTTGATCGAGCCCTTCTCGGCGGTGTTGGTGCTCGGCACCGGGCACTCCACGGCGTCGTAGCGGCAGCCTTCGACCGGAATGTAGTTGTGCTTCCCACCGATATGGAAGTTGCTGTAGCTGGCCTGGATGCGCTGCATCTGGCCCTCGCCGAAGTTGTAGCCGCCCTTGAGGAACAGGTTCTTGCTGTAGGAATCGGACAGCGAGCCGGAGGTGTTCAAGCCAACCCGGCGGCCGTCGCCGTCGTAGGCGATGCCGCGGTCGATGTAGGCGCCGCTGATCAGGAAGTCGGCGGCATCGCCCTTGAAGGTGTGGGTGATGCCGATCTTGGACTGCCCGCTGTCATCCTTGAACTGGGTGCCATAGCGCGTGTTCACCGTGGTCTGGTGACCGTCCACTTCCGGATTCTTGGAGAGATAGTTGATGACGCCACCGGCGCCACCGATGCCCTCGGCGGCCGACGGGCCGTTGATGACCTCGATGCGGCCGATCACGCCCATGTCGGTGAACGTGCCATTGCGGCTGCCTTCGCGCAGCGGAGAGCCCTGCGGCACGCCGTCGAACAGACGCAGGGCCACGCGGCCGCGGAGGGTTTCGCCGCTGTTGCTCATCGCCTGCGAGGACTCCGAGTAACCCGGCACCATGCGCGCCAGCACCGCCGTCGCGTCTTCGGTCAGGTTGAGGGTGCGCTGCACCTGCTCCTGGTTGACCACCGTCACTGCACCGGGGACCTTCTCGATCGAGATCAGGGTCCGGCTGCCGGTCACGATCACCTGGTCCAGATCGGTCGGCGTCGTGCTCTGCGCCATGGCAGGGCTGATGGCACAGGCGAACAGTGCAGTGCTGATGGCCGCGGAAAGTGGCTTGATCATTCGTTTCTCCCCCCCGATATGGAAATGCGGGACAGCCGGCCGGGGAGCCGTCGCCACCGATGACGCGCGTGGGCTTTCGCCCCTCCGCCGGTCGATGCGGTTCCCTTGCGGGTCTCCACGTCCTGTCCGGCAACGAGGCGAGAGCCTAGGCGCGGCTCCACGGCGATAGAACTGCGCTCAGGTATGTTCAAAGCCTAGGATTTGTTTCGCCTCGCACCGCACACCACGCGAGAACCCGTGGTGTCAGCGTTGCGGCTCGGTCAACGCGACGCGCGCCTCTTCCAGAAGCACGTTCACCAGGCGGATGCGCACCGACGAACGCGACCAGACCACCCCGATCCGGCGTGGTTCGCTGCACTGCGGCAAGGGAATGCGCACGACATTCAAGCCTTCCGGCCATGGCTTGGCCCAGTCCGGCACCAGCGATACACCGAGCCCACGGTCGACCATCACCGCGATGGCGTTCAGCGCATTGAGCTCGAACCGTTCGCGCGGCACGATACCGGCCTGCCGCAGATAGTCATCGGCAAGGCGCCCGCCCCATTCGTGGCGGTCGTAGCGGATCAGCGGTTGCTCGCGCAGCAGCTCGTGAGGGTCGCGGCTGCCCAGGTGGGCCGGTGCCAGCACCACCAGCGGTTCCTCGCGAAGCTGCTGCCACTTGCAGGTCTTGGGCAGCGCGAACGGTGCCTGCAGCACCATCGCCGCATCCAGATCGCCAGCCTCCACGGCCCTGTACAGATCGGCCGAGTAGCCCGGCTTGATGAAGACATTGATCTGCGGGAAGGTCGCCACCATCCGCGACAGGATGTCCGGCAGCAGGCCCGCCAGTGCGGTCGGGCACGCACCCAGCCGCAGCTCGCCGGCGATGTCGTTCTCGTTGGCCACGCTGCGCAGGTCGGCCACCTGGCGCAGCAGGTCGCGCGCCCGTTGCAGGATGCGCGCGCCGTCCTCGGTGACGCTGACCGTTCGCCCGGCGCGGGCGATCAGCGGCGCGCCCAGCTCGCGTTCCAGCGTCCGGATCTGCTGGGCGACCGCCGCCGGGGTGATATGCAGCGAGCGGGCCGCGGCGGCCATGGAGCCGCGGTCCACCACTGTGACGAACGTACTCAGGAACTGGGTTTCCACGAAATACCTCTCAGCGCGTCAGCAACCTACACGAGCCACCGGCGTAATGCGATTGGACCAATGGCCCGCGCGCCGCCACGCCAGGGGTGATGGTCATGGGGCCGCCGCTTCGGCCGGGGTATCGCTGTAGATGGTGAGCCCCTTCAGCGAGCGGGTCGGCGCCGGGAAGAACAGGCTGGCCACGTAGCCGATCACGATGCACAGCAGGATGGAGATCGCCAGGTAGAAGTAAGGGTGCACCAGGTCCATGCTCCAGCAGACCAGGGTGATCAGCACCGACCCGGCCACGCCGATCGCCACGCCCTGCGCATTGGCCCGGCGGGTGAACATGCCGAGCGTGTAGGCACCGGCGAAGCCGCCGCCGAGCAGGCCGGCCAGTTCGATGGAAACATCGAAGAGCGAGTGGATGTCGTAGCGGCTCATCACCAGCGCGATGCCGATGCCGATCAGCCCGACGCCCACGCCGGACCATTCCGCCACGCGCACGGCGGTTTTTTCATTCGGGTTCTTGACCAGCTTCTGGTAGAAATCGACCGAAACCAGCGTGGAGATCGAGTTGATGATGCTCGACAGGGTCGACATCGCCGCGGCGAAGATGCCGGCGATGATCAGCCCGGTGACACCGGCCGGCAGCTCGGCGGCGATGAACAGCGGGAAGGTCGCATCGATCGGCAACAGCGGGTTCAGGCGCTCCGGGTTGTTGCGGTAGTACATCCACAGCGCCGTGCCGATGCCGTAGAACACAAAGCCGCCGGGAATCATGATGGCGGCGAACGCCCAGATCGATCGCCCGGCTTCCTTGTCCGAGCGCGTGGACAGCGTGCGCTGCATCAACACCTGGTCCTTCGGGAAGGTCAGCACCACATCGAACACGACCAGGAAGATGAAGCCCCACACCGTGGCCTTGGTCAGGTCGAAGCTGAAATCAAAGAGCTTGGTCTTGTCCTCCGCCGCGGCCGCACTGAGCAGCTGCGGCATGTCGCCGCCGGTCTGCAGGAAGATGAAGCCGATCGCGAACAAGGCACCGCCGAACATCACGATCACCTGCACCACGTCGGTCCAGATCACCGCCTTGGAGCCGCCCACAGTGGAGTAGATGATGGTGAACACGCCCATCAGCATGATCGACCAGACCACATCCACACCGGTGATCGTGGAGATCGCCAGCGCCGGCAGGAACAGGATCACGCTCATGCGGCTGCCGATCTGCATCACGATGCACAGTGCGCTGGACAGCATGCGGATCGCCGGATGGAAGCGGGTCTCCAGGTAGGAGAACACGCTCATCAGGTCCAGCCGACGCAGCAGCGGCACGATCCAGACCGCCACGAACATCAGGCCGACGACCGCGATCAGGTTGTTGGTCAGGTACTGCCAGTTGGTATCGAAGGCCTTGGCCGGGATGGCGATGAAGCTGATCGAGCTGGTGTTGGTGGCATACAGGCTGATGCCGGCCGCCCAGAACGGAATCGAGCGACCGCCGACGAAGAAGTCCGCCGTGGAAGCGTTCTTATCCTTGAGGTAGAAGTAGAAGCCCATGCCCAGCATGGCGAGCAGATAGATGCCGATCACCGTCCAGTCCAGCCAGCGCAGCAGGTGCTTGCCACCCTGCATTTCGGCGTACTGGAGCTGGCTGCCGGTAGCGCCCGCGGTTGCCCAGGCCAGTCCGTTGCCCCACGCCGTGACGGCCTGCGGCGCTGCGGCAATCGGCGTATCCAGTGTCGTCCATGCGTCGGTGATGGTGTGGAAGGTGCGCGCGTGAGTCACGCCGCTGCCGTCCTTCACCAGCATCAGCAGGTGCGCCTGGCCCAGCGCGCGCATCGATCCGGCCACGATCGTGCCGTTCGGGGAAGCGACCTGCTGCCAGCTGGCGTCGGCGTTGCGGCGCCACAGCTGGTCGCTGCCCGCGCCGGTACGCAGGCCCAGGTACAGCGCGCCTTTCTGCGCCTGCAATGCGCTGGCAACCCCCTGTTGCGGCAGGTCCTCCAGATGTTGCCAGGCGGCAGCGCTTGCCGCCGCGGTGCGGCGGTAGAGCTGGGCGCTGCCAGCCGCATCGGTGCCCACCAGATACAGCGCGTCATCGAGGGTCGCCGCCTGCGCGTTGCGCAGCGGCTCGGGCAGTGCAATGGCCGCGCCGAAAACCAGCGCGTCGTTGTTCAGCACCACCGGCTGCAGGCGGTCGCCAAGCGGAGCCAGGCCCTGCAACAGATAGGTGCGCCCTGCCGCGCTGACGCTGCCCTCAAGCCCATCGAGCTGCCCTGCGGCCGGCGCCGGCAACGCATCCCACGCCTTGTTGTCGGCGCGCAGTTCCCAGGCACCGTCATGGCTGAGTGCCACCAGGCGCCCGTCCACATGTACCAGCCCGCCCGGCGCAATCTGCGCCGGCAGTGCCGGCAGGTTGCCGGTCGCCACCGTGGTCAGGCTCTCGGCAGCCACGGCGCCACTCCCGGCAAGCAGGACAGCGGCGGCAACCAGCCGCACGCTGCGCACGCAACGCAGGAGCACAGTGGAAAGGAACGCGGACGGTGCAGGCTTGTGCATGAAATTACCCGGAAAAAGTGCGGCAACGCCGAAACCGGCAAAAGCGCAGGTAAGAGACAGTGGTCGATGCATCCCGATACCGCAATCAGGCAAGCGGGCGAGAGGACGCGGCAAGCAGGGCTTGAGCACGGCGCAGGTACGGCAGGTCGATCATCCGGCCTTCGAACAGGAACGCGCCGTGCCCCTGCCCTTCGGCACCGGCGGCGGCGGCAACAATCCGCTGCGCCTCTTCGAGCATCGCTGGCGGCACGCTGAAAGTGGCATTGGCCAGGCCAACCTGGCGCGGGTGGATGCAACTTTTGCCGATGAAGCCCAACTGCCTGGCCATCTGCGCCTCGGCCAGGAAGCCGTCGCTGTCAGCCACGTCCGGAAATGCGCCGTCGCAGGCGAACACCTGGGCTTCGGCGGCGGCCAACCGCAGCGCGAACAGCGTGGCATGCACATTGCTCGGCTCGCGGTCGATCCCGTTGGGCGAAAACAGGTCGCCCAGCCCCAGCTGCAAGCCAGCCACGCGCGGGTGCGCGCCGGCCAGTTCGGCGGCGATGCGCAGGGCCTTGGGGGTTTCGATGTTGATCAGCAGACCGATCGGGCGCGTCACGCCATTGCGCCGCTCAGCCCGTTCCAGCCGGACGATGGCCGCCAGCAGCTGAGCCACCGATTCAATCTTGGGCAGGTTGAGCAGGCCCACGCCGGGGAGCGCGACCGCATCCAGGTCCGCGCCGAAATGGGCACTGTCGGTACCGTTGCTGCGCACGATCAACTGCTTGTCACCGGCGCCGCCCTGCACGCGGCGCAGGAAGCCGGCGACGTGGTCGCGAGCCTGGGCCTTGCCGGCCTCGGGCACCGAATCTTCCAGGTCGAAAGAGAGCGCATCGGCCTCCCCGGCCATGGCCTTGTCGAACAGTTCCGGCCGGGCGCCGGGGACGAACAGCTTGCTACGCATGGTTTTCCCTCATCAACCCGCGCAGTCTGCAGAATTGAAAGCCCTTTAAAAGTGCGGTCCCGGACATTCATTGGATAGCATTTGTTTCGACCGCCCACAGCGCTGCAGTGCACCACGAGCAGAAGAGCGTCGGACAGCACCGTGTTGCGCGCACAATCGGTTGCTCGAACCTGCCGTGGTGACCGCACACTCGCGTCTCGGGAAATCACACACCAAACGCGTCAAGAGGACTGCTGCCGATGCATAAACCCACCCTGCCGTCGACAACCACCGCCTGGTGCGCGCAGCACCTGGACGCGCGGACCTGGGCATGACTGGCCCAACCCTGGTGCTGGACGGAAGCGCCATCCACGATATCGCCGGCTTTTACGCCGAGATCAATCGCGTATTCATGGCCTGCGAGGACTGGCAATTGGCCCCAAGCCTGGATGCGCTCGATGACCTGCTCTACGGCGGCTACGGCGCACTGGCAGGGCACCCGTCCGCCACCGTGCACTGGACGCACATCGCACACAGCCGCGCCGCGCTCGGGGTGGCGGCCACCCGCGCCTGGCTGCAGGAAAAGCAGATGCGGCCCGGCATGTTCAATGCCGCGAGAATCGAGGCCCAGCTGGACGCGCTGGTGCGCGGCGCCGGCCAGACCTATTTTGACATCCTCATGGACGTGTTCGCGGCCCACCCCACCCTGCACCTGCGCACGGACTGAGCGGCTGCGCATCGCGCCGGTGCCGCTTGCGCCGGACGCCCTTCGCCCTGCCCGCCCCCTCCCCTACAATGGCCGACCAGGCGGCCTTCCGGGCTGCCCCCGACTGTGATGGACCCCGCGTGACAGAGAAGCAGCCCGAACACACCCCGCTGATGAAGCAAAACGGGTGCAGCGGGATCTTATGCAAGCAAACCCTTGTGCAGCAAGACCTGCCTGCTTGCGTTGGTCGCAACAGAATCTAAATCGCAACATCGCCGCAACGCGCAACCCAAGGCCAGGGCGCGACATTTTGGTGATTGAAATCGATTCCAATCTCCGAGTCCAAGGAGATGAGACAGGAGCAGTAGTAGGATTGGGTTGCCCCATTCACTTGGCCACTAAACAGCTGCCTGATGACGAAATCCATCCAGGTTATTTCTGCATCTAAGTTCGCAACCACTTTCAGCCTCCGACCCGAGCTCCATGCGTGGCTTCTGGGCGCCGGCGCTTCTGCGGCCTCGGGCATACCGACCGGCTACGACATGATCCTGGACTTCAAAGCCAGGCTCTACTGCCAAGAGACCCGGTTCCCTCGCCGCAACGTCGACCCTAGTGATCCACTATGGGTTCAGCGCATTGACGAGTTCTTCTCTCGCACCCCTCTCCTTCCGCCTCCGAACGATCCTACCGAGTATGCGGCGGCGTTCGAGGCTATTTATCCGCAAGAAACCCATCGACGGCAATACATCGATGACGCCATCAGCAAGGGCACGCCCTGTTTTGGGCACCGCATGCTGGCCGGGCTAGTAACGGCGGCAAAGACCCCATGCGTCTTTACGACGAACTTCGACCCGCTTATTGAAGAATCCAGCCTACTGGCAGCATCGCTGATGCCTCCTGGCATCGCAGCCAAGCCGACGGTTGCGACCTTAGACTCTGCCAACCTGGCTACGCGCTGCCTGGATGAGTCTGACTGGCCCCTCATCGCCAAGCTTCATGGTGACTACCGTTCGACGTCCCTTAAGAACACCACGAGCGAACTTGCCTCCCAAGACAATGACCTGCGCCGGGCCATGGTTGAAGCCTGCAAGCGATTCGCTCTTGTCGTCGTCGGCTATAGCGGCCGCGATTCCTCCGTGATGGAGGCGCTTGAGTCCGTCCTCACCTACGAGAACCCATTCCCTAGTGGCCTCTATTGGTGCGCGTCTTCCCGCTCCAAGCTCCTGCCGGCTGTGAATGATCTCTTGGAAAAGGCTGCCTCTGCGGGCGTCAATGTCTTCATCATCGAATCCGCGACGTTCGACGAGTTGGCCGGCGACCTGCTCAATCAAATCAGCCTTCCAGCGCCACTGCTGGACCATGTCCTGTCGTTCCAGCCTGCCCAGCTTGCAGCTCCCATCCCCGTGCGCACGGCGGAAGCTCGGAAGTTCCCCGTGCTGCGCCTCTCCGCATTGCTGGTGGAGAGCCTCCCCACCATGGCCAGAAAAATAACCCTGGGACATCCATCCTCCATCTTTGAAGTGCGGGAAATGCTCAAGACCAGCAAGTGCCGGGCGGCGGTGGCAATGATTGGAAATGAGCTCGCAGCCTTCGGTAAAGACGCAGAAATACTGGCGTCACTGGACACACTGAATCCGACACTCAACGGGCATTGGACGCTGGACCCCATCCGAGACAGCTGGGCGTTAGGACTCACCTATGACGCCCTCCTGCGAGCTTTGGCTCGGCGGCGACCGCTGATTCCCAGACTCAAGCGTTCTGGGCACTCCCTTATGGTTGCCAGCGCGAGAGAGGGCGAAAGGGACGAGCAGCGACATCGCCGCGAAAGCCAACTGTCCAAGCTCAGAGCGGCCTACGGAAGCGAGCTCACGGGGACCAAGTCTGGGCGCAACTACAACGAAGCCATTTCGGTTCGGCTGGAAGAGATTGAGGGACGCTGGTGGTGCGGATTTGACCCCTACACCGCCGTGGAAGTGCCGCGTGATGAGCGGGCTGCTCCTTCAGACGCAGCCGAGAGCGACCCACTGGCTTGGTCGTCGCAGCGCCGGCCAGATCCGACCGCTGACTGGAGAAGAGAGCGGTGGGCCACCAAATACAACAGCGCTTGGGCCAGCATCATCGACGCGTGGGCGAACTTGCTAACCTCTCCACGGGGCATCACCTTTCAAGCGTTCGGAATCGAAGCTCAAGAGGGAGTCGATGCGGCTTTCCGCATTTCACCACTCACCGGCTTCAGTCGTCCTGGACATCACGACAAATACTTTGACCGGAGACAGTGATGGTAGATGTTTCTCGCTCGCAGCTACCGCCGCTGTCCCTGCTCTCGGAACCGGAGCTGGCCTTTTCTCCTGAACAGTCTGGGGGGCGAGATGTCCACCCCCTTCGCGGGCTGGCGCACTACGGCCCCTTCTCGTCCCAGACATTCAGCCAGTTCACGCCCACCGTTCGCATTGCCACAGTGGGCCCAGACAGAGCGTTCAAGACTCGTGGCGCGCTCATGGCATCGCTGAAGCAGCAACATTCGGCCAGCGACAGAAGCGGCTACGCACCAGATTTTCCCGGCTTCGCCAGCGTCTTCGGCGTGGACTTGGCTTCCTCCGACAAGGCGAACCACATCCGTTGGCCGGATTCCATCGACGATCTTCCAGGCTCCGGCACCCTTCAACATCGCCTAGTGGCCGCCTTCGAGGCAGCCCTCTCGCAACTAAGCACAAGGCACGAGCAGTTTGATGTGGTCCTAGTCCATCTGCCAGAGGCGTGGCTTCCTTATACGTCCGGAGACGGATTCGACGCGCACGATGTCCTCAAGGCATTGGGAGCAAAGCACGGCATTCCGACTCAGGTGGTCAACGACCGAACCTTCAGCTTCTCAAACAAGGCGCAGTTGGCATGGAGGCTGTCGATCGCGCTCTATGTCAAAGCCGGCGGCATTCCTTGGAAGCTCGCCCCTCTGGCGGGAGTGCCCGCGGATACCGCCTACATAGGTTTGGCATACGCGCTGAAAAGGGTCAACGACGAAACCCACTTTGTCACCTGCTGCTCGCAGGTGTTCGACATGGATGGCGGCGGCATGCAGTTTGTGGCATTCGAGGCCAAGGATCCGGTCAAGGACGTGCGCGAAGCACGACGGAATCCGTTCTTGTCACGAGAAGACATGCGAGCGGTCATTGCCCGCAGTCTGTCGATCTACCAACAGCGCAATGGAGGCATTCTTCCTCGGCGAATGGTCATCCATAAGAGCAATGCGTTCAAGGAGGACGAAGTTCTAGGTGCTCGCGATGCGTTGACCGCCGTCCCCGAGGTGGAATGCATTGAGATCAGCTCCAGACCGACTTGGCGGGGAGTATGGCTGGTCAAATCCTCCGGCGGCACCGCGCCCACCCAGCCCGCGAGATATCCGGTTCCTCGAGGCACCTTTGTCCCCCGGTCGGGCACGTCCGCTCTTCTTTGGGCCGCTGGCAATGTTCCAGACGTTTCAAGCAAGTCCGACTACTACCAAGGTGGGAAGAGCATTCCCCGACCGCTCCTGCTAACACGTCATTCGGGAAGCGGGCCACTGGAAACGATTGCCCATGAAACGCTGGCGCTGACCAAAATGGACTGGAACAACGACGCGCTCTACGACCCGGTGCCCGTCAGCATTCGCTACTCCCAGAAGCTCGCCAGGACTATCTCCAACGTCCAAGATCTTCCTGGAAACAGCTACCCGTATAGATTGTTCATGTAATCCCATCTAGCGACGCAGGAAAGGAGATCAATGTCATGATCGGCAAGAAGCAGGAAGCCTTCATCGAGAAGCAGTCCGGAGACATCAAAGGCCCCTATCAGGCCAAGTTTGCAGGAACTACCGTAATCCTGGACGACCCGAACGCAGACGTAGACCCCGGTGACTATGTGACGCGGACTCTTCCCGGCGGGAAAACTGAGCGCTCCTACATCTTGAGCGCTCCGTTTTACGACGTAGGGATCGGTGGCTTTGGACCACATTTTCAACTTACGCTTGGAACTCCGCCCGCACACCCAAAGCGAGCGCACACCATCAACATACAAGGTTCCCACTCGATCCAGATCGGGGACCACAACACCCAGAACGTTGTCGGTGCGGTCCAAACGCTCGCGCATGCCATCGAGTCTTCAAGCGGGACGGAAGACCAAAAGGCAGAGGCAAAATCCAGACTGGCCAAGCTACTAGAGCACCCCATCCTTGCAAGCGTGCTGGGCGGCCTCACTGGAGCGGCGATTGGGTAGTCGTCAAGCCCATTTCCCAGACACAAACGGCAACTGAAGAATCCAGCGGGCTACCGGATTTCATTATTGTGAATCCGCGCACATCGCCGGCCCTTGCCGATACGGAAATAGCTGCTTGGATGGAGATCTCTTCCACTACGCCAAGGAGCTTTATGCCATCCCCTCAACTTCGAATCGCGTCCAAGCTTCTCGGCCACCTGCTGTGGCAAGGGCCTACGCGAGAGCTGACGGAGCGCATGGAGGACGTTCAGCACGCCTGGGATGTCGCCGGCGCACTCTTGCAGCTCTCGCGGGATGTAGAGCCATCCGTCGATGACGGGGCAAGCGGCCCTGCCGCTCCCGCCCTCCGGCCTAGCCTAGCTGATCGTCCTAGTATCGCGGTCAGGCGATCTATCGTCGATCGCAGCGCGCTGCCCGTCATGCCAAGCTCTGTGGAGCTATGGCGTGCCAGCCGAATGAACAAGAAGCCGACGCCACCAGAAGCAGGTCAACGCAAGGGTCCTACCTTCCACTGACTTAGCCGGTCCGCTCTCTGGTCAAGGATAGCCCCGCATCTGCGGGGCTTCTTGCGTTTCTCAGCGGCCCAAACGGGGCCGCCGGCCTGGAGCGACTCCCTCAGCAACTGGCTGCGAGGCCCCTTCACCGGATGGCAGCAATCCATCTTCCATGGACCAGTCAACCAACAGTTCCGAACAGCGATGCTCCAGAGCATCTGTCCGCCGCAGCACCTCCGCCTCACATCGCGCCCTGACTTCCTCCGTTGCGCCCGCCCTGAACTGCTTGAGCTCCGTCGCTCGTTTGTCCAATGTCGCCAGCCGACGGCCCCGGCGCGCCTCCCAGTCATGTGCCGACCAATCCCCGGCAGGGCGCGGACAATCGGCATTGAACTGCTCCCATGCCTGCTCGGCCATGTGGAACAAACGCTCCGCCCGCGTCACCGCCGCCACGCGCTTTGCGAAAGCAGTCAAGCCTCGGCGCAGCTGCTGCAGGCGGTCAATCACCGCACGCAGGTGGCCTCTGATCTCCGGCCCATCCACCAGCGACGAGAGCCCGGACACCCAGTGATTGACTACTCGCTCAGTCTTGGGGAGACGCAGGACAGGGCTCAAGGCGAGCACATCGCGCAGCTCCAAGACAGCTTCATCGACCAGCTCCTCCACAGACGCCACAGGCGGCTCGCCGTCCAGCGAGGGACGTGCCCCCAGCCCCAACGCGCTCGCCCGAACACCGGAGACGCCCTCAATCTTTAGGCCCGTCCCCACGCGGTAGGAGGCAGTGGAGCGGCGACGCTCTGAGCTGGCTTGCTCCGCGCTGTGGCCGGACGGCGTGGCAACCGCACGCCCTTCCCGCCTTGCCTGTTTGATGGTGGCCTCAAACTGGGCTTCGCTGTCTTCAGCAATCTGCTCATTGGCCGCCGCGCGGTCGGTGTTCACACCCCTGCGCTCGAGAGCACTGGCATTCTTTCCCACGTGCTGAGTGGGGGGCCGCGTCAGCGCGATGGCCTCGACCAGGTCGCCCCTAAGCATCGCATCTTCTGCTTGCACCTCCAGACGCCGGTGATCAACGCGAGCGTCTATGGCTGCCATGGCCAGATGCGCATTGGTGAGCTCGGCCACGGTCGCCCTCACCCACTCAATCTCTCCGCGCCCGCTTGACCCACCGTCGAGCTCCCGCGTTTTCTCTCCGAGGCCTTCGGGTGTCATGCGCCGGGTTGTGGCCAGGATGTGGGCGTGGTGGTTCAACCCGTCCCGTGTGCCAGGCGAATGGATACTCGCCTGCAGCGCGAATCCATAGCGGCCCACGAGGGCCTCTGCGATCGCAGCGGTCAACTCAGACCGCTGTGACTCGTCAAGCTCGTGTGGCAATGCCAGCTCGAACTCCCGGGCCACGGTGGAGTTCTTACGATTCTCAGCGACCTCGGCCGCTGGCCAGAGCTCGCTGGGCACGAAAGCCCAGTCGGGCGAGCCGTCAGGGGCCAAGCAGATGGTTTCCACCACGCCTCCACGATGACGGTAGTCGTGGCGGCGGCCGGTGAGGTGGTCGACCAGCAGCAAGCCAGCGCGATACGCGGCGGCTGCGACCGATGAGTCGCCGCGTGCGCGGCTGAAGGTTTTGACACGGGAGTGGTAAATGGCCATACAGGCTCCGTTTGGGATTCCCACTCTTTATGCCTCGGCTTTCTGCTTTCGCAAGCGCGCGCGCTTGGGGTCCAAGGGGCGAAGCCCTTTGCGCACGCAATGTCGAAGACATTGCCTAAGTGCGCTCTTGCTTCCCTCTTCTAAGCCCCTTTTTTTCGATCCTTTCGATTTCGAGAGGCTTCAAATCTTAAAGCCGGTGCAAACTTGACGAGCACCGTTTCTTTGGTTGAATCGTAAGCACACAGAGGAGAAAAGCATGGCCGAACCGAATCACTATCACCAAAGAATTCAGCGAGCCACCGAACGGCTGGCTCAGCTCCAAGCCCGCGAACTTTTAGCGAACCAGCGCCAAGCGGTGAGAGCGAAGGAAACGCAGCGCCGCGAAGAAGCCAAGCGACGCTTGCGGGCCGCAGAGATTGTTTTCTTGGCCGGCGCCGGAGCGCTTGAGGATGCTGAGTTGGTCGGCGCGCTGTTGAGCCATATGGAAAGTCGCAATGACCATGATGTCCGCAACCAGGCCCGTTCGCGCGGGACCTTGCGGCTGACGATGGCAGATGCAGAACACCGGAAACTCAGGCACTGACCTGACTCTTCAGCGCTCGCACTTGCTGGCGGTCTCCGAGTTGCAGTCGTCTGAAATTTGAGCTAAAACATGTTTGCCGGTCGCTGAGCGTCGGTGTTGTGCCCGCATGCCATAAGGCTCCGGGTGCCCGAGGTCCACCCAATGGGGGCACGGGAATCTTCTTTGATTCCGGAGCCAACCCATGAGCAACAAACGCCTCAAGACCCTTCGCACCCATGCATTCCACGCCCAACAGGGCCGCTGCTTCTATTGCGGCTTTGTGATGTGGCTCTCTTCCCCTGACGAACTCATTCTACGCTCCCGGGCTTCGCGTGCTTACCAATGCACAGCAGAACATCTGCTTGCCCGACAGGACGGCGGCAAGGATGTGGCTAGCAACGTTGTGGCAGCTTGTCACTTGTGCAATCTACGACGTCATAGGCGTCCCAACCCTGCCCCATCGGCCGAGGTTTACCGGGCTCACGTCAGACGAAGAGTAGCCAAAGGAAAGTGGCATCCTCCAGATCTACGCGTCGCCATGGTAGCGGCGTCGCAGGAACTATTCATCGAGAAGCCCGCATTCCGCCACCAATGACGGCAGCGAGGATCATCCAGAACGCGATTGGCGAACGCAATGGCACGATCTCCTGCCACTTCGCAGAGCAGGAACACTACTTCAAACGACAACCACTGACACTTGGGCTGGATTGACACTGTGAACGTAGCCCAAGATGCCCTCAGCGACCTGCGACGAGCTCGCTCCCGCATAAGCCAGACGGAAACGGTCGATCCTTTCCTTTGAGATGACCAATGAACCATGTGAGAGGTCTACATTGAAAGCAGTGACGGTCGGAGACGGCCCTTCAGTTTTTCCAATGCCCAGTGGCAGACCAGCATCATTTGAGAGCTGCGTGAGCTTCGCTGCTGCATCGGCAAGCAGGGCAGCATCGTTGGACGACAGAACAATGTCATCCATGTAGACACTGACCTTGAGATGCTTGGCGGACGCGCATTGACGGAGAAATCTCCCAACGCGACTTTGGTCCAGAGCCAGGGATGCCAAGATAGGAGACTGGACGTAGCCATACGGCAGCATCGTTTGGACGGTGCCTGGCCTAAAGACCACGCTGTTGCTGGCCATTTGCCGGGCGTCCGCGTAAGAGAAATAGCGCTTCAGGCAGCGTGTAACTCTCGTCTGATTGATCCTTCCGAAGAAGTCATCAAGATCGCACCGAAAGAAGTATTGATTTCCGACGTGCCGCCGAAGAGCAGCCACGTGCCCACCTTGGCGAAGATGGAAGTAGAACGGAGGGCGGGACCAAGCCTTTGCCACGGACGATCGAATCTTCTCGCCGGCAGCCTTTCCTATAGGCGGGGGGACAAACACCCAACGTCCGGGCTTTACCTCAAAGCGATGGTCCCACCTCTTCACGGGTAAACCTCTGATAGTTAGATGCCATGTTCAGGAGCGCTGCCAGGAAGCGGAGAAGTCCACCCCCGAACGACAGCAACCCATGAACTAGGCGGGTCTTACGAAATAGTTTCTTCATAAGATCTCTCCTCTATTCATAGCTCCGGCTTGCCTAGCGCAGGGCGCATGGACACTTAACCAACAGCGACACCGCATAGCGAACAGCGGCACACAGCAAGTCACATCGTGACGAATAGAGGGATAGGCGCATGTGTCCTATCGCCAGAGCGTCGCCAGTATAGTCGTGCACGATCATCCATTGGAAGCCTAGTGAGTAGGACTTTCACCGGCGGCGCTTCGTTTGACGAAGCTCAATATGGACGAAGTTTTAAACTTGCTGCGGCGCCGCATGCGCGCCCTATTCTTTCCGTGCTATAAGCGAAAGCGTGACGGCCGTCACAATGCGAGCCATTCAAATCAGGATGAGGACTATGACGAACAAGGTTGTTTTTGTCGCATTCGCAATCGAAGACGTCGCCATTCGGGACATGCTCAAGGGCCAGTCACTCAACACAAAGACACCCTTTGAATACATCGACATGTCGGTGAAGGAAGCCTACGACGAGGAATGGAAGAAAAAGGTTCGGACCCGAATCCGCCGCTCGGATGGCGTCTTGGTAGTGGTCTCCAAGAACTCCCTAAAATCCAGTGGCCAGAAATGGGAGATTGCCTGTGCCAAGGAAGAAGGCGTCCCCCTGAAGGGCATCTGGGCATACAAGGATGACCGGACAGAGCTGGAAGGGGTCAGCATCATGACCTGGACGTGGGCGAACATCGAGAACTGGATTGATTCGCTGTGACCCGCCGTGCACTCGTGGTGGGCGTGGATTTCTATCAGCACGTCTCCTTGCTGCATGGATGCGTCAACGACTCCTTCGCAGTTAAGGCAATGTTGGATCGCCACACAGACGGCTCACCTAACTTCGGCGTCAAGCACCTGACCGGCACCGGAGCTCATGATCCAGTGCTGCGGGAAGAACTGCGCAGCGCCGTTGAGGAGCTCTTCGCGGGAGAAGGTGAAGTCGCGTTGCTTTACTTCGCTGGACACGGCCACATTGAAGAAACCGGCGGCTACCTCTGCTCTTCGGAGGTTCGGAACGGCCACGACGGCGTTCCCCTGTCTGAGATCATGACCATGGCCAACAACTCCAGGATGGCAAATCGGGTCATCATTCTGGATAGTTGCCACAGCGGGGTGGCGGGTGGCAGTGCGATCAACCAAAAAGTTGCGGAAATCAACGACGGCGTGACGATTCTCACGGCGTCCACTGCGGAGCAATACGCATCTGAAGAAGATGGAGCAGGCGTGTTCACATCGCTTCTCGTTGACGCACTCGGCGGGGCGGCGTCAAACCTGGTCGGGGATGTTACGCCTGGCGGCGTGTATGCCCATGTTGATCAGTCATTAGGCCCTTGGGCGCAGCGCCCGGTCTTTAAGACAAACGTCAAGACCTTCGTATCTCTTCGCAAGGTCCAACCACCACTAGAACTTTCAGACCTCCGTAGGATTTCCGAACTTTTTGGTGCCAAAGGAGCTACCCTCCAGCTCGATCCATCATATGAGCCTGAGCGATCAACGGACTGGAACCGCGATCCTGATGGAATTCCCGCGCCCAATCCAGACAACACGGCGGTGTTTGCGATACTTCAGAAATACAATCGCGTCGGACTGCTGGTTCCAGAGGGAGCGCCGCACATGTGGCATGCCGCCATGGAGTCAAAATCCGTGCGTTTGACTGCGCTGGGCGAACACTACCGCGCACTGGCAGAAAAGGGGCGCATATGAGTTCTGTTGCCCCTGACGAGGTCGAAGGGCTTCTGAACAAGCTCGTGGATGAGCTCGCCTCCATCGAGCATGCCCGGTGGGCCCATTGGCAGGCTTATGTGCATGACCAAGGTGTGAGGCGGGAGGACGGTAGCCTCGTCCTTCCGGCCGAACTGGTGTCACGCTGGGACCGACAGATTGCCACGCCCTACGAGGACCTCTCATCGGACGAACAAGCCGCTGACCGCGACCAAGTGATGAAATATCTTCCGACGATAAAGCGGCGGCTTGCTGGAGGTTGATTAGCATGTGAGGGGCACTACATGCAGAGCCGATGCTTGCTATCTTCATTAGACTTGCGAGAGTGTTACTACCGCCATGGCCCGTATCCGTCCCGTCCGAGTCCTGATGCTTGCCTCGCTTGCAGCCATCTCCCTTGCAGGCTGCGCGGCAAGCAACCGGGTCGCGAGCCCTCCCATTGAAGGCCCTGTGCGTCTGGGAGAAATTGCGGCGGTTGATGGCCCCAGAGTGCGTCCCGACCGCGTCATCGAAGACAGCCGTTGCCCTGCCGACGTTCAATGCATCCAGGCGGGCCGGCTAGTCGTCAGGGCGACAGTGCTCGGTGGCGGCTGGTCCAAGGAGATTGACTTCACGCTGGGCGTCCCGGCCCCTGTAGCTGATGGGACGTTGACTCTTGTCGATGCTAAGCCCGTGCCCATCCGTGGGGAGACAGCCGCGTCCGCGGCCCGCTTCACCTTCGAGTTTCAAGGCGGCCGTTAGGTCTTCCGTCGAATGTGCCAAGGAGTCGGCCCACCAAGGCAGAGCCTAATTTCCATACGGGGGCCGTTGTCAGCGCTGGCGCACAGCCGATCGGCTTGAGCCTATAAGGCGAAGGATCAGAGGTGAGATCGTCCAGTCGAGCGGCGCGCCGCTATGGCGGGCCAGGGCAGCGCCAACTTTAGGGTGGTGCTCGTCCCAAGCCTTCAATACAACCTGGCCCCACTTCAGCGCGCATCCCCCGTATGCACCACTTCCGGATACCCTGACCTCTCCAATACGACGAACGTGGCGACAAGCCATCCGTAGTGGTCGCTCAAGACTCCGGCGATCCCCTCTTCGCTCTCACACTCGACCGTGCACTCGCGCGGCAGCTCTGGACTTTTCCCGTCCGTCTCCCACTCAATACGTCCTACGCGATAGATGCCCACTTGCTTCCGCCCCTCAGGTCCAGGTTGCTTACGTAGACAACAGGCCACAGCGGCAGAGGCCAGCACCGCTGGGGCGCCGGCCTCTGCCGCTGTTCTACTTCTTCGTCTTCTTGCCCCCGAGAATTGCCCCACCTTCAATCACTTGCCGGTCTTATGCTTGTGAGGCTTCAAACCAGGCGTATTTCCGGGGGTGTCCTTGTTGTCCCGTCGGCGCTTATCCGGCTCCCCAGTGGACGGAGCGATCGGCTTCGGGCCAGGTTTAATCGACATAGCTTGACTCCTTCAATGAGAGGGAACAGCCAGACAAAGCTGCTGCGTCACGCCGCCAATGTCAATACAAGCTAACAACCAAAAAATGTCGTTTATGCTGCGTTCATATTATTGTTAGGGAATATCATGCTTATTACCACATCGAATTTTTAAACAGTATGGTTATGACTATGGAACGGCATAACCTTTAAGCAGTGAAACCCTTGCTACAGCTAGGTTTGGCCGGAACAAATAGATCGGATCTCAATACCAAGGAGTGACACTGCGCGACAGGCCCTTGGGTTTGCCTAAGGGAATAAAAAACCGCTCAATTTCGATTGACGTTTTTCCAGCCCGTCGTATCTGTACTTCCATTGTAAACAATGGAAGCAAAGCAGTGACTCAGCCCCCCACCGACCTCCTCAGCAACTTCATCAATTCACCTAGCGGAAGCCTGGTTCTTGACGGCCTCCAGATAGGCAGGGTCAAGTTTGGAAAGATAACCATCTCCGACAGGGAAGGAGCATTCAATGCTCAGGACCTTATCAACACGGTCTTGAACAAGACCGCCCGCATTCGGAGCGGGAAGCACGGCACACGCTACTCCGAGGCGCTGCCACCCGGTAGCCCTGCTCGCCTTTTGGCGGTCGAGATTGGAGATTTCTCGAAGCATCAGCAGCGGCGCAAATTGAAGTCCAACACCATCAAGGACTACGCCCGCACCCTGAACTTGCTGCTGCTGACGTGCGGCGATATACCCGTTTCGCGCATTGACCATACACACGTCGAGCGCTTGTGGGATCTCCTGCGCTGGGCTCCCTCTGCTTTGCTCCAGGATGAAAAGCTTCGCGCGATGACCGTAGACGAGGTGATCGCCCTGGGGCAAGCCAACGGAGTGCAAGGGGTATCAGAGGCCACGCTCAGTAAACACAACCTTTGCCTGAACAACTTCTTCCTGCGCCTGGTGGCCACCCGCGCCATTCCCGGCAATCCTATGGTGGCCATGGGGAAGATCAAAAAGAACTTGGTGATCGACCCTAAACGTGGCAAGAAAGCCGAGCGCTTCTTGGAGGAGTCCGAGCTTCAGAAGATCTTCGAGCCAGAGACGTTCCTCACTTGGGCAAAGAAATGGCCCCACCGCTGGTGGATCCCCATCTTGGCTCTCTACAGCGGCGCGCGTGTCAACGAGCTCGCACAACTCAAGGTCCACGACATCGTCAACGAAGACGGCGTGTGGTGTATCGCCATCCAACTCACGGTGGACGACGACTTGGCGGATAACGAGCACTTCAAAACACGCCAGACGGTCAAAGGTGCTTCGGCCCTACGACGCATCCCAATACACCAAGCGGTCCTGGAAGCTGGATTTATCGACTTCGTCGAAGATATCAAAGCCTGCGGTCACCCTAGGCTGTTCCCAAACTTGTCTGCCGGGACGTGTGACGCCTCGGGTGAGACGAGCGCTAGATACAGCCAAGGCTTGGTGATCCAGTTCAGTGCCTACCTAAAGAAGCTTGGCTTCGGAAAGGGGCTCGGGTTCCACGCCTTTCGTCACACTCTTGCGTCCAAGCTCAAGCATGCTCTCGTCCCCCAAGAAGACATCGCCGCAATCACTGGTCACTCGGAGAACAAGCGCTTCCCTGTCTTGAATCTCTACCAAACAACTGAGAACCCCGAGGTAAGGACGCGCCAAGTGGCCGCGCTGCAGCGATACAGCCCGCCGGTGGTGCTGCCAAAATACGAGCGGGGCCAGTTCAAGAAGCAGCTGGGCAAGGAAGCGAAGTTCTATCCTTGACGGGTGCTAAGCGGGGGACTCGTAGGTATTCTAAGCCGGACGCTGCTGCCACTTTGCTCATATGCGCCAACGGATCGAAGGATGGAAGTCAATCTACGATACAAATGAAAATGCGATTACCAAGGCGCTTTCCAAGCTGGCATGGGAACTTACTGCCTTCACCTGCATCGTCGAGATGGTCCGTCAGGCGCCGTATGAGGGCCAAGGCGAACGTCTCAACGGGATGGTCTGGAAATATTGGTGATGGCTGCGCGTTACCCAAACGCCCCCGTGCGGCCCGATCCCCTCTTCGCCGCGCCAGGGATCAGCACGGGCCCGTCAATGAGGGGAGGCCGTAGACGAACGCTGACCGTCGGCAGACGGCTAGGAAACCTCGTCTGCATGGTCATGACACTCGCGGACCTACGTGAATAGCCGCCTGCCCGCGGCGCATTGACTAATGAGAAAATAGAGCTAGTGTCCGCCATCCCAGCCAGATGGCCGCATCGTGAATATCCCTCGCCTCGATGAAACCAAAGCATATTTCTTGCAATACAACTTAAGAATTCTCCACGAGACACGTGGCTCAAGGCATGGCTGGCTTGTTTCCGGAGCAGATCTCCCACTGGACGGTCGTTGGTTCTCCTCACTGGGTGAACTTTGGCTTGAATGGATGGACTATGCCGCAGAACGACTGCAGATTGAGAAAAAGGTCGAACGCTTCATGGCGGCCTACACGGCCGGTGACGCTGCACGCCGAGCCGAGCTGACCTTGGCCCTGGACAGATCCTCGAAAAGCAGTAGCGAATTGATCGCAGAGATGTTTGCGGGCCTTCCAGCCCCTTCCACTGATCAACTAGGCTCAGACTGGCAACTAGCCTTTGATCAAGTCTGGGAAAGTCGAGACGCAGGGTTCTGTTTCGCGGCTCGAGTTGAGACGGCCTTGAAGAAACTACACGACGGCTTCCGAACCTAGGCATACTTGTGGCTCTCTGCACTGGAGATCCACACGTGTCCCGCCTATCACTCCTCGAAGCCTCCCTTGAGGCCGCACTTGAAACGCTGACCACGCTGTGCAGGGCAAACACCGAGTATGAGGAGACTTTCACGGGAGCCTTCATGGGTGCAATCGCTGCATCGGGCAACTTGCTGCAACAGTTTGGATTTGAGAGCAGATGCAGCCCGATCTGGTGGGGATCTTACAGCAAGCACCGAGGTCCAGATACGAAGCTAACCGAGTCTGGAAGCGGCGCGGATTTTGCCCTGTGCCTTCTGCCGGCAGAAGGCCCTGCGCGCCTGATAATTTTTCAAGCGAAGCGAGCAACCATACCGAAGAAGGATGCCGGGGGCCCAGCGAACTTGTATGCAGATCTCCACCGCTTACCGGAGAATCTAGAGGATGGAACAGAGCGTGATCCACAGATCTTCATGTTGGCGGAGACCGGGAGAAGGCTTTCCGCTCTAAGCAAGCTTGAGCCCTATGTCGCGAGAGAATCAAAAGACGTTCTTAAGGCACTTGAGGAGTCCGGCGCAGACCTCGAGGCTGTCAGCGGGCTGAGTGATCTCAGTTGGATTCACTACCTTATTTACACCAAAGACGAGCCTGTCTGCGTTCCACTTAGCAAGCTGGCTGAATATTACAAAAAGGAACTTGGTCGCTCTCGCTCCATCACAAGGTATAACCTTCCAGGCGATTCAACTAAAACCCTTCCTCTTCTTAAAGGGGGGCTTGACCCTAGCCATGCAGGGTGGTTGACCATCGATGCCGACACTGTCGTCAACGAGCTGCCCAAGCTTGCGCCGCTAATGCCTGTGGTGGTGGGTGATTCAAACGGGACGCATGGACTTCTTCTTCAAGAGAAATATTGCTTCTCCCAGGTGGGGATGCCGTCGTCCATACGGACGCTGGCGTTGCGTGCAGAGATCAGGCAGCTCCGGAAGGCAGCCGCCGCAAATAGTCCCTCGGCTAAGCCAAAGCCTAAGGGCACAGAAACGACTCCAAAATAGCTATTGCTGATGGGCGAGGCACGGCATCTCACGAAGTAGCTCAGCTGCTCGCCGACATAGCTCGACCGTCGACCTCACAATCGGTTCGCGTATTGGTTGGAAGAGTCTTGGCCTTCGCTCCTACTCAGTGGGAATGCCCGTGCGCTCCCACGCCCGCTTCGCCCATCCAAGGACGATTGCGGACACGACGATGACCGGCAGGCCCCACAGGAAGGCAAGGTAGAAGGCTGCAGTAGCGACCTCTCCGTAGACCTTGTGCTCCGCGAACCTCATCCCGAGACCGGCACAGGCAACGACGATCGCCAGCCCCACCCCTGCACCCAAAAGTGCGCCTTTGAAGAACCCTGCCTTGCGGGGGGACGGGATTCGCCCGGTCCTGACGTGCCACGCCCACAGTCGCTGGGCTCGAAGGTGCAGCATCAGGCAGAAGACCAAGAAGCCAAAGATGGCCGCTCCGCCGCCGCAGTAGACCAAGCCCATCAGATGACCGGTCTGAAGGGCGTCGAGCCCTGCTCCCAACAGCAGCAGGCCGATGGGGCCCAAGATGGTGGACGGCAGAATCAAGTTGGCTGGCCCTGTCGGAGCATAGAGCCGAGGATGCGTCGGGTGATGACTCATATCTCTTCCTGTGTTGATTGCAAGGAAACCACGGCCGCTCAGCGGCCGTGTGTGGCGGTGTAGAGCGGCGGCCCTAGCCTGCTGCAGTTCCTTCATCTGTCACTTCGAAGACATCCCAGCTCTCACCAGATGGCCGAAAGCGCATTCGAAGGTTCAAGTGCATTTCCTTGGGCTCAGGCGTTGTGGCCTGGCCCCCGACCGAGCCTTGAGCATCGACAGCGCCCGTCACCCGGCACTCCTGGTCACCGTTCGGCCTCCCTTCGCAGTACAGCTTCAGTCCACTCGCCTCCTTTACCTCCAGACGCCACGACCGCTGCAAGGTCGCCTGTTGTCCTTGGTCGGTGTAGAACCGCTCGACCGCCTTAACCGCGTCTTCCTTGCCGGGACCATGCGCTCCACTGCATGCCGAAAGCAGCAACGGAACGAGGCAAACCGACATCCAGCCCATCTTCTGCGCGCACATCACGAGTCCCCTTCCTTGTTCTTGGTCAGATCGACACCGATCAGTTCATTGCGGTAGCCCACCTGCACCCGCTCCACTTCGACCTCGGCTCGGGGGCCAGCCTGGTCAACCCAAACGCGTCTCACGGAGAAGATGACCAAGTCGTCCTTGGCATCCCTTCCCTGTCGGAAGAGACCCTGGGCCTCGCTCTCGCTCATGCGAATCGGAAGGTGGTATCGCCCTGCGTGCTGCGGCGTCCAGCTTGTCCGCTCGCTTCGAGCGCTGCTCGGCCGGAACCCGTCGCCGGTGACCCCGCTGACCTGGAACCCGTTGATCCAAGGAATGGGGACATAAATGTCCAACGTTCCACGGGCACGGTCATACGTTGGATGCGGGTCAATGTTTGGACGAAGAGCGAACCGTTGAGTGCTGCGGAAGCGCTCTGCTCGAGCATCAAACGCCGGTCCGTATTTGCGCTCGATCGCCTCGGTCTGTTGGGGCGTAATCCCGTTAGGGCCATGCTGCTTCGTATCGATCAGCCATTCCGCATAGAGGCACTGTTCCCGCTCAGACCTGGACAAGCGGTAGCTAGACCGTGTCATCGCGATGAGCTGGGCATCGCACGTCCGTGCCCCACCCGCCCCCGTTGACGCCAGCCCAGCACGGACATGCTGCGCACCGGCCAGGGTGTCCTCGTCTTGATCCCAGTAGGTTCCTGCAGGATCCCGGTAAGGGCTCTTGCTCGCCTGGGCCGACGCCTGGGGCCCGTTTGTAATCGCTCGACCGATCTGCCGAAGGAGATTTCCCCCGTCCTGTGCCTGCACCGCCATGCTTGCGGCCAGAGCGAAAGCGCCCGTGACCGCCGCCCACTGCTTCTTCATGCCCCGCTCCTTTGGGTTGCGACAAACTTACGTGTCGCGTAGAGTCTACCCGTGGCGTAAGGGTTCAGTCATCCTGTCGGCATGCCTGCATTGCATCCGTTCAGTCTGTGAAGCCCGCCACTCCCGCCCCACGGGACGTCGTGGCTGCGCGCCTGCGCCAAGCCCGAGAGATCCGTGGCATGAGTCAGCGCGAGGTAGGAGTGCGGATGGGCCTGGACAAAATCACAGCGTCGGCCCGGATCTCTCGATACGAGTCGGCGTCGATGTCCATAAGTCTTGAAGCCCTGTTCGAGCTGGCTGAGGCCCTCGAAGTCCCGCCGGCCTTCCTGTTGGCCAGCACCCCTGGGATGGCGGACGCTATCTTGGCGCTGGGTGAGCAGTCTCAGAGTAAGCAAGATCAGTTAGCGAAGGTGCTGGTGTCGCTGTCCAAGATGGAGCCCAAGGCTCGGGCGGAGTGGGTCCACAGCCTCCTGCCCCCAAACTCCCAGGATTAGAGGCGCTCGTCGCCATCCTTGGGCTGATTTTTCTACTGAACCCCGTGCTATACAGGCAGCTGGCAAGGAGGCCTAGGGGGGCCTGAATATGGGACTTTATCTGCGCAAGAGCGTGACGGTTGGACCACTACGGTTCAACCTGTCCAAGGGTGGCGTCGGCGTATCGGCTGGCGTCAAGGGACTTCGGGTCGGAACCGGTCCCAGAGGCAACTACGTGCATATGGGAGCCGGCGGCATCTATTACAGGGCCACCATCCCTTCAGCATCCCCACATCTTCGCGCATCAACGCCTACCGGCGCCGGCCGCCCAGTGTTCGGCACCCCACCTGCCATTCCTCCACTGCATCAGCCGCCAAGCATCTCGCACACGCATGGTCCGATGGTGGACATCAATTCGGCAGATGCGACCACGATTGTCGACTCGTCATCCCAGGCATTGCTAGACGAGCTCAATGCAAAGAAACAGAAGTGGCGCCTCTGGCCTGGCATCGCGGCTCTCTCAGTGGTGGTCTTTCTGATAGCCGCAGCCAACCAAGCCCCAAACTGGGCGCTCGTCGTGCTGGCCATCTTGGGCGGTGGAGGCATCGTTGTGACGCATCTGAAGGACCAGCTACGGAAGACCGTGGTTCTCATGTATGAGCTAGACGAGCCGATGGAGCAGGCATTGGAGGCGCTCCATGCCGGGGCAAGCGCGCTTGCGTCCGCCAGCGCCGCTTGGCATGTGGCCTCCCATGCCAGGGTCTTTGATCAGAAATACCACGCCGGAGCCGGGACGGTGGTTGACCGGAAGCTGACGCGATTCATCAAGGCGCCGCCCCCGTTTGTTGAAACCAACATCCAGACGTTCGCGGTCAACGTCGGCGCGCAAACGCTTCACTTTTTCCCAGACCGAGTCTTGATCTACGACTCCAATGGGGTGGGAGCTGTCAGTTACCAAGGACTGCAGGTGTTGGTTTCTTCTAAGCAGTTCGTTGAGCAGGAAGCCGTGCCGAACGATGCGACGGTGATTGGCCGGACTTGGCGCTATGTCAACAAGAATGGCGGGCCTGACAGGCGTTTCAAAGACAACAGGGAGATTCCCGTCTGCCAATACGAGCAAGTCGCCCTGCGTAGCGATACCGGTCTGAATGAATTACTCCAGGTATCACGTCTGGGCGCCGCTGCGGACTTCGCGTCAGCCATAGCACGCCTGTCCCGCATCATGCCCAAAGAGTTGCTCTGAACGAGGCTAGGTCTGAAAAGACTACTTTCAAATCACACCAGCGGCCATTGCGTCCGCCGTTTGCTGAGAGAGATCGTCGACCGCGGCACGCATCGCTTCCTCCAACGATCTACGGCGAGCCATCGCCGCCTGTCGCATCTGCAGGATGGCCAGGCGGCCAGCCGCAAGGTCTGCCTCAATCTGAGCCCTTCGTGCTTGAATCGTCCGATCCAAGTCCGCGACCTGCCGAGGATCAATTGATGAGTTCGGGTTGAATTGGAAACGTGCTTCTTTTTCCTGTCGCCACTTCATCACCCGGTCGCTCAGCGCAGGGCCAAAGCCGGGAACATTCAAGACCGCATTGCGATTGATATCGGCAGCAGTCTCGATGCCAAACGACTCCAACATGGCCTTCTTCGCCGCGCCGACCCCGGGAATGGTCGCCTGCTCGATCTCGAACTGGTCTAAGAACTGCTTCAAAGCACTTTGCCTTCGGTTGTTGAAAAGCGCGTTGTAGCGTCTCTCGCGCTCGGCCTGCAACCCGGCATGCTCATCCTTCAGCGGTCGGAGCTGATTCTGCTTCGCCTGAAGCTGAGAGTCTCCTTGCTCCTGCTTCCATCGAGCTGAGAGGCCGTCGTATTGAGCCTTTGCCTTCTGGTAGCCCGCTGTAAGGGGTGCCAAATCCGAGCGGCCGCGGCTGTTGACCCAGGCGCCGAGCGCCCACCCTAGACCAGCCCACACGGGCGCTAGCACTGCAGACACCGCGATACCCAGCACAGCGATTAGCAGTCCCACCAGCACCCCAGTAGCGTTCCAGAAGGTGCGTCGACTACCCAGTGCCTTCATATGGGGAGCGGGCGGCACGGGCTTCACTTGCGGAATCGCCTGCATCGGCGGCAACGCCGCCATGGTGATCTCTCGCCATACCGCATCCAGGTTGAAAGGACCGGAGGCCAGTCTGGGGATGACCACCGCAGCCCCGCCAAAGAGCGCGATGCCCGCGCGCTCAATCGGACACCAGGGACACTCGGCCAGCCCATTGAAATAGAAGTGGGACGGTCTGGAAGAACACCGCTTGAAATGTTGCTCCAGCTTCGTCAAAGCTTGAACCCAATCTTCTGCCTTGGGCCGCCCTCCCGGCTTGGCCCCCTCAGTGCCGAAGGCCCTTTCCCACAGATCTGAAACCCAAGGCGACGCGGCAGCCGGCGATGCGCTCAGCGGCGGAGGACTCATACGGGTTCGAGCAGTGTCCCTCCCGTAGGCGTAGCGGAACTCGGGGATTGCCTTCTCGATTGGCATGTCCCCCGGCCCACTGTATCGGCCCGCAAAGGGATGCCGACCGTTCATGAGCATCTGAAAAATCAGGACAGCTAGGCCGAAGTTGTCGTGGTTGGCGGTCCGCGTGACTTGTTTGAAGGCCTTTCCGTGGAGCTCGGGCGGCGTAAAGTCTTGGACGCCGACCTCACATAGGAAGGTGCGCCCTTGGTGCGAAATCTGGAAACTGTCTGTATCGATCAGCTTCACCGTGGCATCCGGCGATACCCGAACGCCACCGTGATTGACGTCCCCGACCAAGTGCCCCGCCTGGTGGAGGACCGAGAACGCCCGCGCCGTGTTCAACGCAGCGCGAACGACCAGCCTCCAGTCGGCCTGCGGGAAGTCCGCAAGACGGCTCTTGGGGCTGTAGAGCTTATGAATGTCCTTCGACGTGCGAAGGTTGGCCATGACGAAGCCACAGACCTTGCCATCGGATTGCCGCAGCACGTCAGTGGGCCAGGCCGTGAGCTGATCCAGCGCTGCGGTCCGGACGGCAGCCATGGCCACCAGCTTGTCCGCTCTCTCAGTGCTGATCGCCGCCAAGTAGATCTTGGCCGCCGAGTCTGGCCGCCCCTCAACCTCGAAAACCGTTCCCTCGCCACCTTTGCCCAGCTGCTTTCCCAGCCGGACCGGACCGGATTTGCCAATCAGCACAGGCGATGCCACTTAGGCGTCCTCTGCAGGCGCGTGTGCGTCGGGCAGTTTCGCTAGGCGACTGGCGAGCAGCAGCGTCTTGTCGTCGTCCGTCCGCTCGCAGATCAAGGGCGAGGAAAGATAGGCCTCCAGCTTGGAGGACAACTCCTCGCTGTAGCCCGGCCCATCCAGCGCGCGAACGGGTGCAAATATTTTGTCGAAGAAAGGCGAATGAACGCTCTGTGTCGCTTGGTGAAGCACCAAGGCTTCGATGCCGTCAGTGAATACCGCGACCTCATCCACAGCGCCAGCATTGCAAGAGAACTCCGCATTCAGCACGGCAATTGGGTCAGTGACGAAAACCGTCGTGTTGATGTATTCCCCGTGCTGCGGCCAGAAGACATACGTCCAGTCGTCGCCACGAGGGCGAATGACGATGGCACCGTCGCCCACCTGGAAAAAGCATGCGTGCGTCGGAGAGACAATGGCCGCTACCAGCGTGCAGGCATACTCCCTGACCTCCAATCCGTCGCCTGCGGCCCTGTGGCCAATGCGGGCCGCAACGCCGGCGAGCCAGTTCAAGACCACGTCTCGCGTTAGCTCTCCGACGCCATGCCCGTCCTCAAGGTGATTGCGCACACAGTCTCGAATCTCTGCCGTCGCCAACTTCGCACCTGTTTCTGATTGCGAGGCGCTACCTGCACCATCGGACGCCACCAGGAGCACAGCGCCGTGCTCTGGGAAGAACTCCTGCTCATAGGCGTCCTGGCACTCCGTCCCAAACTTGATGTGGGACGTGCCAATGGAAGAAGCCGCGACGACGCGCCAGTCCTGCAGATCCATTACACGCTGGCCCAGCCGTCCGGGGCAGTGGGATTCACCAAAGGCACATTGTCGCCCGGAGTCGAACGGGACACTGCACCCATGGAGTTGGACAGCCACTTGAAGAGTTCCTTGAACTGGAGCCCCTTAAGGTTCAGCGGCGCACGCGTGGAAATCTGGCTGAGGATTTCCATGTCCGCCCCCTTCACGCCAACTGCGAAGAACTGGAAGTTCTTCGTTGCCTCACCTTCTCGGACCAAGGCTGCGGCGCGTTGCCAGGAGTCAGTCGGCGCTCCATCGGTAATGAGGAACACCCAAGGCCGGTAGTAGGAGACGCCATTGGCCTTGTAGATCTCCTTGCGCTGCCGAACCATCTCCAAACCTTGCTCGATCGCCGCGCCCATCGGGGTATCCCCAGTGCACGACAACACGGGGGGATAGAAGCTGTCTGCGGTGACGAAATCGGTGATGGTCTGGACTGGCCCAAACGTGACAATGGCCACCTCAACTCGCTTGGCAGCGAGCGAGTCCGAGTTAAGCTCTTCCTGGAACTGCAGCAGCCCTGCATTGAGCTCCTCGATCGGCTTACCACCCATCGATCCCGAGGTATCCAACAACAGCAAGCAGGCGCAACGATTCTCGGGGTTCTCGGCAAAATCGCTGGCACCAAAAGGCACCTGTTCAAAATCCTTCATTACGCTGGATCTCCCTGTCCACGGCTTGAAGGAACATCATAGCTCCGCCTTTCAACCCAATCTATGATGGGCCATGGTCACCCACTCTAATTCCTCTTCATTGCCAGCCTGGGCCCCGCAGGGAATCGCAGACTGGGCTCCCTTGGCCGTGTCTGCCGGCATAATCCTCATTATGACGACGGTGCTTATGACCCGTGTCGGTGGCGATGCAAAACCCGTGCCAGACGGGAACGCTAAAGATGGAAGCGTGGAGGGAGCCTCGGCACTGCCGCTGTTGAGTTCGGGAACGCCCGCCCTATCTACCGAGCGTGCAGGCAGCCTTCGTCTGGTGCCCACCGATCGACTGCCGCCGGCAAAGCAGTCGGTCCAGACCGATGCTCAATGCCCTCGCCCTACGCTCCCCAGCCTTTCGGCTCAGGCAAAAGTGGCCATCACGGCGGGCTGGCACGTCAGTGCGGACACCGTGGTCAACGGTTTTCAGTTCGTCCTGGTAGACGCAGGGGTGGAGAAGGGTTCCGCCGGCTGCGCGGCCATTGGAGCCAGCGCCCTGGTGTTCAACGCCCATGGCCTCATCGCCATCGCCTACGACCGAAACGCCAAGCAATCGTCGAGGCTCAGCTCACTTACCGTCCCTCAACCAGGCGTCGTCCGGCTTTTATCTCTGAAGGGGCCTCTAGCGGAGCTGAGTGTCACCGACCAGCAAATCGGCCTTAGGCCTTTGGCCACGAGCAAGCGAAACCGATCGTCGCGGTGATGGCTGGCTTCGCTCACTACTCGCCACAGCAGTGGGAAGCACTCCCTCATTTAGAAGACGGTGCGGGTGCTTTCCTCAGCCGGGGGAAGCCGTGCGTCTAAGTCCCTAGATCGCTGTGCAGAGCGCTCCTGAACCAAGCGCGCGGCAAGCTCGCTCAATGCTTGTTCCATTTGTTGAGCAAAGACATTCCGCTCATCGCTGGTGACCCACGGGAGGCGCAGCGCCTCGTTTAGCGTGGCATCAAAAATGTTTCCAGCTTCCAAGGCGGCGTTGAGCGTTCCCTCAGGGGCAGTCAGGACATGGCCGAGCACGCACCCATCTGCTACCGCCCATTGATGGACGTTCTCCAAGCATTCGTTCACTGTCTCGAGGGCAAGAACTCGGCCGGCCTTCTTCGTCATTCGAGCGACTTGCTCTCGTAAAGATTGAAGCTCGAGCTCCATTTCGAGCTCCCTAGCCCGCTGCCGCACGCGCTCCAGCTCATCCACGAGCCGCCGTTCTTTGACCGTCCTCCCCGTTCGGGCCGACTGCCAATCTTCCAGGTCGACGAATAAATAACGGACGTGCTGGTTGGCTCCGCCTTCGTTGTCCCCTGCCCCTTTTTGAAATGGGGGGCCCAATGGCGGCGTCCGCCTCCGCCACTGCCCGAGCGTGTCCACGTGGATGCCCAGGAATCTAGCCGCTGCCTTGCTGCTCACGGATGGGGTCACGCCGGCTTTCGCACGTTCAAGCTCCCTGTCCAAGGCAGCATCGGCCAGCACGCGGTATTCCTCCTCGCTGCGAACCACCTCAATCATCCAGTGCGGTCCTTCGGTTCCTGGTAGCAAAGATAGTAACGGGTTCGTCGTTCACCTCGTCCAAGCGCACCCGGTCCGTCCCTTTGAGGCGATTCCATACCCTTGGGCTCATGGCGATCATACTTTCCTCGACCCGCGCCATGGCCTCCCGGAGCTTGGACCACTCTTGCTCGGTGTAGCGTTCGGAGACCGCAGCCATGCGGTCCGCCCCGACCCCGGGCGTGTGGTGGTGGAGCAGTTGCGAGACGATCCGGCTTTCGCCAAACAGCAACGATGCGTAGCGGCCGAGGGTTCGCCGAAAGTCGTGCGTGGTCAAGCCAATGTCGACCTCCGCCCTCAAGTCCACGAGCCCGGCATCCCGCCGGACGTTGGCCACGATGCTCTTACTGTCCGAGTAATGGCCTGTCTTGCTGCGATGGGACCTGGCAGGGAACACGAAGACCGACCGTGCCAGCGTGCGCCGCGTCCGCTCGACCTCTTCCTCCAACCTCACCAGCAACTCGTTGCGGGCTCCTTTGGTCTTACCCGCCTTCAGCAGCGCCTCGGCCTCGGCCAGCTTCTTCTGCGCGCTAACTGCATCAACGCGTTCATCGAACCGACGCTGCAGCACCTTCTCGGCGAAGTAAGTGACCGGCAGGTAGCGCTCCTCCCCGCTTTTGGTGTCGAACAAGTAGACCTGCGACCCGGCCCGGCGGGTATAGGGATTGACTTCGTCGAGCCCGGCCAGCGAGACCCAAGAAACCTCAGATTGCCTCAGCTCGCCAGGCGAGCAGCGGTCGAACCACCGAAGCTGCGCTGCCTCGCTGCGGCGAGTCCCCCACAGGAGGGTCAACAGCAGGTAATCCGCTCCCGTAGCGTTCAGCCCGCCCTGCTCGTCCCGGCGCGCCAAGATCACCTTCAGCACCCGAGGAAGCGTCTCGTCGCCCAGCGGGTTCCGCACCTCGGCTCGCTCGTAGTGCCGGCGGAGCTCCTGGGCGTCCCGAAGCATGTCGTCGTCGTGAATGACCTGGAACGGGTTGTAGCGCAGCACGGGCTCGCGCTGCTCCCTTGCAGCTGCCTTCCGCTCCCGCTTGAGCACCAGGTCAATCGCCCGCTTGGCGTCGGTGAACGAATGCTCGGTGGAAGCCCGCCCGGCAGCTTTGACCCGCTGCAGGTATCGACCGCTGATGCCCGAGGCCTCGAGTTGCTGCGTGGAGAGCTCCGCCCAGTCGGGCTGGTCGGCCAAGGCGGTTCGCATCGCCGTCGGGATCCGGTTGGATCGGACCATGGACGACCTCCGCAGGTTCTCGAAGGCTTCATGGATGTCCCGGTCCGTCAGCCGGAGAATGGCTTTGTCGGCCAGCCCAACTTCAGCACGCGCAAACCGAGCCAAACTGTCCTGGACGGCGCGCACGCTGGCCGGTTTGGCCTTCTTGTTTCGGACCTTCTTTTCAAGATCTTCGATGTAGGCGGCGAAGCATTCGGCCAGGGTGACCCCTTTGAGCTCAAGCAGGTGCTCGCTGCGGGCCTCCTGCCGAGACGGGTGCTCCCCGGTTTCCCGAACCACGGCCAGCTTCTGCCGGGCCAGCTCGTAGGCCTGCTCGGGCCCCATGTTGGCCACATTCCCCAGCGAGAACCGCCGAACCCCTGACGGCCCTCGAACCACGACCTCATACGTCGTCCGGGTGGTGCCAACGTAGAAGCCGAAGCCGGTCGGCGCTCCCTGGTTGCCATCCAGGACCCGATAGGGCTTCCCTGCTTCCGCTGCCGGGCGTGGAGAAATGATCGTCCGGGCCTGCGGACCCTCAGCGGGGCCTTTGGCCACGCTCAGTTCGCAGATTTGCCGGTAGGTCAGCTTAAACTTAGTGCCTCGGCGACGCGGGGCAGCCGCCTCCGTCGCAACAACCGTATCCATGGTCGATCCGCTGTGTGTCCGTCGCAACATCAGTTTGATCCCGTTTGAGTGACCGCCGCAACTGCGGCGCAACAAAGAACACCGTTACTTGCCGCCAGTGACCCGGATTGACCACTACATGCCGTAAGGACGCTTCTTGCAAACCACTGATTCCAATCCGAAAACCTCATCTCCGAAGAGCACTGCCGAGCACACCCCCCTGATGAAGCAGTTCTTCGCCGCCAAGTCCGACTACCCGGACCTGCTGCTCTTCTTCCGGATGGGCGACTTCTACGAGCTGTTCTACGACGACGCCCGCAAGGCGGCGCGGCTGCTGGACATCACCCTGACCCAGCGCGGCAGCTCGGGCGGCGCGCCGATCCCGATGGCCGGCGTGCCGGTGCATGCCTACGAAGGCTACCTGGCGCGGCTGGTCGCGCTGGGCGAGTCGGTGGCAATCTGCGAACAGATCGGGGACCCGGCGCTGGCCAAGGGCCTGGTGGAACGCAAGGTGGTGCGCATTGTCACCCCCGGCACCGTCACCGATGAGGCGCTGCTGGACGAGCGCCGCGATACGCTGCTGATGGCGCTCTCGCGGGGGAAGAACGGCTATGGCCTGGCATGGGCCGACCTGGCCGGCGGCCGTTTCCTGGTCAACGAGGTCGATTCGGACGATGCGCTGGAGGCAGAGCTGGCCCGCCTGGAGCCGGCCGAGCTGCTGGTGCCCGATGAAGAGAACTGGCCCGCCTTCCTGCAGTACCGCAATGGCATCCGCCGTCGCGCGCCCTGGCTGTTCGATGCCGACAGCGGCCGCCGGCAGCTGCTGAGTTTCTTCAAGCTGCACGACCTGACCGGCTTCGGCATCGACGACAAGCCACGCGCCACCGCGGCCGCCGGCGCCCTGCTCGGCTATGTCGAAGAAACCCAGAAACAGCGCCTGCCGCACCTGACCGCGATCGCCACCGAAACCGCCAGCGAAGCCATCGCCATGAACGCGGCCACGCGCCGGCATCTGGAACTGGATACGCGCGTCGATGGCGATACCCGCAACACCCTGCTCGGCGTGCTTGATACCACGGTGACGCCGATGGGCGGGCGCCTGCTGCGGCGCTGGCTGCACCGCCCGCTGCGCCTGCGCGAGGTGCTGGTGCATCGCCACGATGCGGTCGCCACGCTGATCGATCGCGGCGCCGAGGGCGATGTGCGCGACGCCTTCCGCGCCCTGGGCGATCTGGAACGCATCCTCACCCGCGTGGCCCTGCGTTCGGCGCGGCCGCGCGATTTCTCCACGCTGCGCGATGGCCTGGGCCTGTTGCCCGAGGTGCGCGCGGTGCTCGCGCCGCTGGATTCGCCGCGTCTGGTCGCGCTGCACGATGCACTGGGCTCGCATGACGAATGCGCCCACCTGCTGGCCAGCGCGATCGCGCCGACGCCGCCGCTGAAGCTCAGCGATGGCGGTGTGATCGCCGAAGGCTACGATGCGGAACTCGACGAGCTGCGTCGTCTCTCCACGCATGCG
Source organism: Stenotrophomonas sp. TWI1149 (assembly GCF_039673155.1). Lineage (NCBI taxonomy): Bacteria > Pseudomonadati > Pseudomonadota > Gammaproteobacteria > Lysobacterales > Lysobacteraceae > Stenotrophomonas > Stenotrophomonas sp. TWI1149. Next base: position 87,617 of record NZ_JBDJLB010000016.1, on the reverse strand, counting down.
GACCAGTTCCTGATCGACCTGGAACAACGCGAGCGCATCAGCAGCGGCATCGCCACGCTGAAGGTCGGCTACAACCGCGTGCACGGCTATTACATCGAGATCAGCAAGGGCCAGTCCGAAAAGGCGCCGGTGCATTACACGCGCCGCCAGACGCTGACCAATGCCGAGCGCTACATCACCGAAGAACTGAAGTCGTTCGAAGACAAGGTGCTGTCCGCGCGCGAACGCTCGCTGACCCGCGAGAAATTCCTGTACGAGCAGCTGCTGGACATCCTCGCCAGCGGGCTGGAGCCGCTCAAGCAGTGCGCCGCCGCCCTGAGCGAACTGGACGTGCTGGCCGGCTTCGCCGAACGCGCACAGGCGCTGGACTGGGCGCGCCCGGAACTGGAAACCGCCCCCTGCCTGAAGATCGAACGCGGTCGTCATCCGGTGGTCGAAGCGGTGCGCGAGCAGCCCTTCGAACCGAACGACCTGGACCTGCATCCGGACCGACGCATGCTGGTGATCACCGGCCCGAACATGGGCGGTAAATCCACCTACATGCGCCAGAACGCGCTGATCGTGCTGCTGGCGCACATCGGCAGCTTCGTGCCGGCCCGCCGCGCGGTGATCGGCCCGATCGACCGCATCCTGACCCGCATCGGCGCCGGCGACGATCTGGCCCGCGGGCAGTCGACCTTCATGGTCGAAATGGCCGAGACCAGCTACATCCTGCACCACGCCAGCGCGCAGTCGCTGGTGCTGATGGACGAGATCGGCCGCGGCACCTCGACCTACGACGGCCTGGCCCTGGCCGACGCCGTCGCGCGGCATCTGGCCTACCAGAACCGCTGCTACACGCTGTTCGCCACGCACTACTTCGAGCTGACCGCACTGGCCGACGAACAACACGAAGGCGGCGCCAGCGGCATCGCCAACGTGCACCTGGATGCGGTGGAGCATGGCGACGCCCTGGTGTTCATGCACGCGGTGAAGGACGGTCCGGCCAACCGCAGCTTCGGCCTGCAGGTGGCCGCGCTGGCCGGCCTGCCGAAGTCGACCGTGGCCCAGGCGCGGCGTCGCCTCGCCGAGCTGGAACAGCGCAGCCACGAGACCCAGTCTGCGGTGGTCGCCGCGCAGGCGCTGGATGCACCGCAGCAGTTCGGGCTGTTCAACGCGCCGAACACGGCCGCGCAGGACGCGCTGGCCGCGATCGATCCGGACGAGCTGACCCCGAAGCAGGCACTGGAAGCGCTGTACCGGTTGAAGACGCTGCTCTGACGGAGCCTCCGGGATGGCCACGACCAACGGTCGTGGCCTACCACGGCGGTGTGGTAGTGCCGGCCGCTGGCCGGCTCCACACAAAACCGGTAGCACCCGACCGTTGGTCGGGTGTCCACATACGCCCCACGTGAATTCTTCGCATTCCCGTAGTGAACGCAGCGCTATGCTCGGCCGGTTCCCATCCCTGCCCTGGAGTCCGCCGTGAATACCGAATCGCTTGCCGCGTCCCTCTTCCAGCAGCTGCAGCAGGGCCAAGGCCTGCAGCAGGTGTCCCAGCAGCTCGGCATCGACCAGAACCAGGCCAGCGGCGCGATCGGCGCGGCCCTGCCGCTGCTGCTCGGCGCGATGGGCCGCAATGCGCAGGAACCGCAGGGTGCACAGGCCCTGCTCGGTGCCCTGCAGCGTGACCACGCCCCCGCCAGCAGCGGCGGCTTCGATCTGGGCGGTCTGCTCGGCAGCGTGCTCGGCGGAGGCGGCGGCAATGCCACCAATGGCGCCGGCATCCTCGGCCACGTGTTCGGCGGCAACACCGACCGCGCGACGCAGGGCCTGAGCCAGGCGACGGGATTGGACAGCAGCAAGACCAGCCAGCTGCTCGCGATTCTGGCGCCGATCGTCATGTCCTATCTGGCCCAGCGCTTCGCAAGCGGCGGCAACCCGAGCCAGCTCAGCCAGGCCCTGGGCCAGGAAGCGCAGAGCGCCAACAGCGGCGGCCTGCTGACCTCGGTGCTGGACCAGGACGGCGATGGGCAGCTCGGCGTAGGCGACCTGCTCAAGCTCGGTGGCGGTCTGTTCGGCAAGCGCTGAGGACAGGCGCTGGAAATAGCCTGCGCCTATCGCATTGGTTGATTCATTCGAATGTACTGAATGAACGACAGTGCTTAACGTGTGGGTACGCCTTCACATCGCGGCGCCCCACGGCCGCATGGCCAGGCACCACGTTTCCGACGTCGCCATCGCCTCCCCCGCGCCGGTGGTTTCCACGTTCGCCAGTCCACAGGTAGATACCCATGAAAAGCGAAGCCAAGTGCCCGTTCAACCACGCCCTCGTCGGCGATGCCACCACCAACCGCGACTGGTGGCCCAAACAGCTGCGGGTGGACCTGCTCAACCAGCACTCGACCCGCTCGCATCCGCTGGATGAGACGTTCGACTACGCCCAGGCCTTCAAGGGGCTGGACTACGCCGGCCTCAAAGCCGACCTCAAGGCCTTGATGACCGACTCGCAGGACTGGTGGCCGGCCGACTTCGGCCATTACGGCGGCCTGTTCGTGCGCATGGCCTGGCACAGTGCCGGCACCTATCGCATCGGCGATGGACGTGGTGGCGCCGGCCGCGGCCAGCAGCGCTTCGCTCCGCTCAACAGCTGGCCGGACAACGTCAGCCTGGACAAGGCACGCCGCCTGCTGTGGCCGATCAAGCAGAAGTACGGCCAGGCGATCTCCTGGGCCGACCTGCTGGTGCTGACCGGCAACGTCGCGCTGGAATCGATGGGCTTCAAGACGCTGGGCTTCGCCGGTGGCCGCCCGGATACCTGGGAACCGGACCAGGATGTGTACTGGGGCCGCGAAACCACCTGGCTCGGCGGCGATGTGCGGTACGCGCACGGTTCCGAAGGCGTGGAGGAGGATCACGGCGTACTGGTCTCCGATGATGACGCCGACGGCGACATCCACTCGCGCGACCTCGAGAATCCGCTGGCGGCCGTGCAGATGGGCCTGATCTACGTCAATCCGGAAGGCCCGGACGGCAATCCCGATCCGCTCAAGGCGGCGTTCGACATCCGCGACACCTTCGGCCGCATGGCCATGGATGATGAGGAAACCGTCGCCCTGATCGCCGGTGGGCACAGCTTCGGCAAGACCCACGGGGCCGGCCCGGCCGACAATGTCGATGTCGAACCGGAAGCGGCCGGGCTGGAAAGCCAGGGCCTGGGCTGGGCCAACAGGTTCGGCACCGGCAAGGGCGGCGACACCATCACCAGCGGCCTGGAAGTGACTTGGACGCGCACCCCGGCGCAGTGGAGCCATGACTTCTTCGAGATCCTGTTCGGCCACGAGTGGGAGCTGACCAAGAGCCCGGCCGGTGCGCACCAGTGGGTCGCCAAGGACAGCGAGGCGATCATTCCCGATGCGCACGATCCGTCGAAGAAGCACCGACCGACCATGCTGACCACCGATCTGTCGCTGCGCGTCGATCCGGCGTACGAAAAGATTTCGCGTCGCTTCCTGGCCGACCCGCAGGCCTTCGCCGATGCCTTCGCCCGCGCATGGTTCAAGCTGACCCACCGCGACATGGGCCCGCGTGCACGCTATCTCGGTCCTGAGATCCCTGCCGAAGAATTCGTCTGGCAGGACCCGGTGCCGGCGGCACCGCAGACCACGCTGAGCGCGCAGGACATCGCCACGCTGAAGCAGCAGATCGCCGCGGCCGGCCTGAGCGCGGGCGAGCTGGTCTCCACGGCCTGGGCGTCGGCCTCCACCTTCCGCGGCTCGGACAAGCGTGGCGGCGCCAACGGTGCACGTGTGCGCCTGGCCCCGCAGAAGGACTGGGCGGTCAACCAGCCGCAGCAGCTCGGCAAGGTGCTGGCCGCCCTGGAGAAGATCCAGGCCGGCTTCAAGGGCGACGGCGGCGCGCAGGTCTCGCTGGCCGACCTGATCGTGCTGGCCGGCAATGTGGGTGTCGAACAGGCGGCCAAGGCCGGTGGCCATGAGGTCAGCGTGCCGTTCAACCCCGGCCGCACCGATGCCAGCCAGGCGCAGACCGATGTGGAGTCGTTCGCGGTGCTGGAGCCGTATGCCGACGGGTTCCGCAACTACGTCAAGGGCCGCTACAACGTGCCTGCCGAAGCGCTGCTGATCGACCGTGCGCAGCTGCTCACGCTGACCGCGCCGGAGATGACCGCACTGGTCGGGGGCCTGCGGGTGATCGGTACCAACGTCGGCGGGAGCACGGACGGCGTGTTCACCGATCGCGTCGGCACCTTGAGCAACGACTTCTTCGTCAACCTGCTCGACATGCGCACGCAATGGGTAGCCCAGGGCGATGGCTACAGCGGCCGCGACCGCAGCACGGGCGCGCCGCGCTGGAGCGGCAGCCGGGTGGACCTGGTGTTCGGCTCGAACTCGGTGCTGCGTGCACTGGCCGAGGTGTATGCCAGCGCGGACGGTGAGAAGAAGTTCGTCCGTGACTTCGTGGCCGCCTGGGCGCGGGTGATGGAGCTGGACCGCTACGACCTGCGTTGATTCACCACCGTAGGCACACACAGAGACCGGGCCGCATGGCCCGGTTTTTTCATGCGTGCAGCATGCAGATCACAGCGCGTCCAGATCCCCCAGCGCACGGATCAGCCGACGCGCACGCCTGTCCGGCTTGTGCTCCGGCGGCTGGTACCCGTTTTTCGCCGCGGCGCGCTGCAGGCGCAGTTCCGCCCGGCGTGCCAGTGAGGCCTCGCTCTCGGCATACAACTGCTGCGCCACGGGTGCCGGACCGCGCATTTCGCTGAGCCCAAGCACCTGGATATCGAACACTTCATCGCCACGGCTGATCTGCAGCGCTTCACCCACGCGCACCGCGCGCGAGGATTTCGGGCGTTGCCCGGCCACATCGACCTTGCCCGTTTCCACCGCCTGCTTGGCCAGGCTGCGGGTCCGAAAGAACCGTGCGGCCCACAGCCACACGTCCAGCCGCACGGCGGCCACCGGTGTTGCGTCAGTCATGCTTCCTACCCAGCTCCACGGCATTGGCCGGTTGTCGGTTGAGGGGTTGCGGAGCGTCCGGCGTTCCACGACAACCGGTACCGCCGATCAGCGCCGGCACCCCGGCATCCAGATCGCGGCGCTGGCTGCCGACCTGGCATTCCGGTCGGTCCATCGGGCGCACCTGGGTATCGCCCAGGCGCTCCGAGGTGGAACATGCGGCCAAGGCCCCGACAATCAAGAGCAGCGTCAGGATCGTCCGACCCGGGTTCACGGATGCAGTCATCATCATGCCTCCACAGGCGTCGCGCCCCGCCACGGGGAGATTCCATCTTCCGCGTGCACTCGGCTGCGTGCAATTCCATTCGATGGGTTCCGTCGATGGCACCCGCATATTCAGTTCGGGTTGACTCTTGCGCCCCGGCTGGTCACCATAGACGGGCTATTTTCCCTAACGGAGTAGGAGACCCCTCATGTTTAAGAAGACGATCGCAGTGCTGGCCTTGGTAGGCCTGTCCGCCTCTCCGGTGATGGCTGCCCCGCAGGACGCCCCCGCTGCTGAGCCGGAAACCGCCACCGACGTGGCAGGCGCCGAAGCCTCCGCATACTCGACCACCGCGGTCGTAGCTACCGTGGGCGCCTCCATCGCAGCCGCAGCCGTGCTGTACAGCATCGGCGGCGACAGCTCGAGCGGTGAAAAAGATCCGGGCGGCACCGACGGCGGCCCCGGCGGCCCCGGTGGTCCGGGCGGCACCGGTGGTACCGGCGGCACGGGCGGCACGGGTGGTACCGGCGGCACGGGCGGTTAATCGCTCTTAGTTCCGCACTCAAGCCCTCGCCGGGCCAAGCTTGGCGAGGGTTTTTTATGCCTGCCGTAAAACCTTGATGAAGATGATGATGAAGCCCCTGTGCCTGCCGGCCGCCATCGCGGCGACCCTGCTCCTGTCCGGCTGTATGCTGGCCCCTGGCCAACACCTGCGCCACAGCGACGTTTCGGCGACCCGTTCCAGCGAGGATGGTCGTCTTGAGATGATCCCGATCACGCCGAAGCTCATCGCCATGAACGATGCGTCGCAGGCGGAACAGGTCCTGCCGGCTGCACTGCTGGATTATCAGGCCGAGCCTTATCGCGTCGGCCCCGGCGACATGCTGTACATCACCGTGTGGGACCACCCGGAGCTGACCGTGCCTGCGGGTTCCCAGCAGCAGGGCAACCTTGCCGGGCGACTGGTGCAGGGCGACGGCACCCTCTTCTACCCGTACATCGGCAAAGTCCAGGCGGCCGGCAAGACGCCGGTCGAGCTTCGTGCGGAAATCACCCAGCGCTTGGCCAAGTACATCGAGGCACCGCAGGTGGATACCTCGGTGCTGACCTACGCCAGCCAGCGCGTCTGGATCACCGGCGCTGCCGAGCGTTCGACCTCGGTCCCGCTGACGACGACCCCGCTCACGCTGTCCGATGCGATCAGCCAGGCCGGCCTCAATGCGAGCCAGGCCGATCTCTCCGGCATCCAGCTCAGCCGCGACGGCGTCACCTACTCGATCGACATCGAAACCGTCGCCCGCCAGCATGGTGGCCGACCGATCTACCTGAAGAACGGCGACTCGATCTACGTGCCGTATCTGGATCGAAAAGAGATTTTCGTCGTGGGTGAAGTCACCCAGCCGGGTGCCTTCAGCTTCCGCACCTCCGACATCTCGCTGAACCAGGCGATCGGCCGCGCCCGTGGCCTCACCCAGGCCACCTCCAACGGCAACGCGGTGTATGTCATCCGGGGCTCGAAGGATCTGCAGAAGGCGCCGTCGGTGATCTATCACCTGGAAGCCCGCTCGCCGACCGCCTTCGCCGTGGGCAGCCAGTTCATGCTGCAGCCCGGCGACGTGGTGTTCGTGGGCGCCGCCGGCGTGACGCGCTGGAACCGCTTCGTGAACCAGCTGCTGCCGTTCACCAACATCCTCTACACCGCCGCTCGTACCGAGAGCGAAGTCGGGAACTAACATGGGTCCTATGCAGCATGACGCCACGCGCTCCAGCGCGCGTGGCGGGTTGGGCCGCGCCATGGGCATCGCTGCGCTGGTGGCCCTCGCCGCCATGACCAGCAGCTGCACCACGGTGAGCCGCTCCAGCGCCGACGCGCTGCGGCTGATCTTCGTTCCCAAGCCAAGCGCGACCCCGGCCCAGGTCGCGGCCGTGCGCTTCCCACAGCTGCAGTTGCGCGCACCGGACGTCAATGGCGTCCTCGTGCTCGGCTTCGTCGATGGGGGGCGCCAGGCGTGGATCGCGGGCGGCGACGCGGTCTTCTATCTGCAGCCCAACGGCCTGGTCACCGCGACGTCGGGGATTGGCCGCAGCTATGCCGCGCGCATCACCGGACCGTCGCCGTTCGATGATCTCGGCGCACTGCAGGGCACGGCCCGGGTGCAGCGCCAGTACGACTGGATCCCGTCGTATCAAATGAGCGTACCGGTGACCGGCACGCTCACGAAGGTCGGCACCGAGAAGGTGGTGATCCTGGAGCGACCACTCAGCCTGGCGCGCTACGAAGAAAAGCTCTCCGGACCAGGCTTCCGCGAGACCAACATCTATTGGGTGGATGAGCGCTCCGGGTTCATCTGGAAGAGCCGCCAGTACCTCGCCCCCGGCTATGCCGTGGACATCGAGCAGCTCAAACCCTACCGCCCTGGCCAATGACCATGCTGCGCTACTGCCTGATCCTGTGCTCCACCCTCCCCTTCTTCGTCGCACATGAGGCTGCGGCGCAGCCCGTGACCGACACGGTAGAGGTTACCGTCGAGGGTGCGGTCAATGCGCCGGGGATCAAATCGCTCGCCACAGGCGCGAGGCTCGCGGAAGCGGCCATCGCAGCCACCCCGTCTGATGACGCTTATGTTCTGGGCGCCGCGCTTACGCGCGCCAGCGCCCGAGCCGAGCAGATTCGCCTGAAGGCGGGGCTTCTGTTCGATCTCAACATGATGCAGCGAGACGCAGATCAGCACCTGAGCCTGCGCGCGGCTGCATTGGCAGAGAATCTCACCGACATGCCGGTGACTGGGCGCGTCTGGCAAGCCCTCGAGCCCCGTCTGATGCAGATTCGTCCGTCCGAGAATCCTGTGGCAGCGGCCGGCGACAGCCTGTGGTATCCGTCTCGTCCCTCATCCGTACGCGTTGTTGGCGCCGTGGTGCAGTCCTGTGAGCTCGCGCACGATGCGACCGCGGACGTCACCCGCTATGTCCGCGACTGCACGAGCGACGACACCGCGGACAAGAATGTCGTCTACATCATTCAGCCGGACGGACAGATCCAGATCGCAGGAATCGCCTTGTGGAACCGCTCGGACCTCATGGCAGTGGCCCCTGGAGGGACGGTGTACGTCCCGGTGGCCGAGCGCTCCGTTTCCAGAATCAGTCCCGAATTCAACGCGCAGTTCGCCGAGTTCCTGGCAACGCAGTTGCTGCCCCACGCACGAGTAGCACCCTGATGCACTTCCGCAGCACCCGACCCGCATCCATCGCCATGACGTTGCTGGCGCTCAGCCTCTCGGCCGCGCTTCACGCGCAGGAAGCACCACCACCAACGGCAAGCGATTGGGGCGTAATCGGCCTGCTGCAGACGCCGACTGCACGCATGGCTGAGCAGGGGGACATCGCGTTTACGGCGTCCCACACGTCTCCGTACAGTCGCTACAACGTAACGATGCAGCCGTTTCCCTGGCTTGAGGGCGCCTTCCGCTATATGTCCGTCGCGAATCGACGCTACGGCTCGGAGTGGTTGAGCGGCGACCAGAATTACAAAGACAAGTCGATCGACTTCAAGCTGAGACTGTGGGAGGAAACCCGCTGGACTCCTCAGCTGGCTTTCGGCATGCGGGATGTCGGCGGCACAGGGTTGTTCTCGAGCGAGTACCTGGTCGCCAGCAAGAACGTAGGTCCCATCGACGCAAGCCTCGGCATCGCGACGGGCTACATCGGCAACCGAGGCGATTTCGCCAATCCCCTTCGCCACGTGGACGATCGTTTCGAATCACGAGGTGGAACGGGGAGCTGGGGCAGCTTCAGCACCAGTGCGATGTTCCGGGGACCGGTCGGAATCTTTGGTGGCATCAGCTATCAGACTCCTTGGGAGCCTTTGCTGCTGAAGGTTGAGTACGATGGCAACGACTACAAGCGTGAGCCGCAGCGGAACAACCAGCGACAGGATTCCCCCATCAACGTGGCCGCGGTCTACACCGCGACCAAGAACATCCAGCTTGCCTTGGGGCTCGAAAGAGGCAATACCGCGCTTTTCGCGATCACCTTCCGCGGAAACCCGGCCCATACGCCGCCGATGCCGAAGATCTTCGACCCTGCACCTGAACCACTGACGGGCCCACGCGCGACCACGCCTGCTCCAGACGCGCTGCAGCCCTCGGCTCAAGAGGAGGCCGCAGTCGACTGGGACGACGTCGCGCGCAGACTGCGCGTGAATGCCGGCTTCCGTGTCAATGACATTTCGAGGGCAGGCAAGGAGCTCATTGTCACCGGTCAGCAGGCGCGCTACTACTACCAGGCGCAGGGGATCGGCCGGTCCGCGCGCATACTTCACAATTCGACGCCCGAGACGATCGAGTGGTTCACATTCGTGGATGAACGTCTGGGGATGAAGGTCGCACAGGCGTCTGTCGAGCGTGACACCTTCGTCGACCGAATTCAGAACCGCGCGTCGACCGAAGACTTGCGCTTGGCGACAGAGCTGAGCGCCCCCGTCGACCGCAACAGCGAACTGCTCTACAAGGCCCCGTTCCAGCGTTTTGGCGGCGGGTTCAATATCGGATACGGCCAGAATCTTGGTGGCCCGGATGGATTCATCCTCTACCAGGTTTCGGCGAACTACTCCGCCAGCTACTTCCTGGCCAGGAACTTCTGGGCTACCGGAACCGTCCGCGCGAACGTCATCAACAACTATGACAAGTTCAAGTACGACGCTCCCAGCCGCCTGCAGCGGGTACGCACTGATCTTCGCCAGTACATGACCGAATCAGATGTGACCATGCCGAATCTCCAGCTCACCGCCAGTGCGAAGCTTGGGAATGATCTGTATGGCATGGCGTACGCTGGCTATCTCGAATGGATGTACGCCGGCGTCGGCGGAGAGGTCCTCTACCGGCCGATGGGCGAACGCTGGGCAATCGGCACCAACATCAACTGGGTGCGCCAACGTGACTATGACCAGGGCTTTGGCCTGCGCGACTACAGCGTCGCGACCGGCCACACCACGCTCTACTATGCGTTTGGCCGAGACGAACGGGTACTTGCCTCGGTGAGCGCCGGTCGTTACCTTGCCGGCGACTGGGGCGCCACGTTCGACGTAGCCCGCATCTTCGACAACGGCGTGACCATGGGCGCCTACTTCACCAAAACGAATGTTTCATCTCGCGAATTCGGCGAAGGCAGCTTCGACAAGGGCATCTACTTCTCCATCCCGTTCGACTCCGTTCTGCCGCGATCCACGCGGGGCAGCGCCAATATTCTGTGGCAGCCCCTGACTCGTGATGGTGGGGCGATGCTCGGCCGGAAGTACGCCCTTTATCCCGCGACCAGCGAACGAAACAGCTGGTTCCTCCAGCGAAACTTCGACAAGATCGCGGACTGACGACACCGTCCGATTGATCCGGCGTGGCCTGCATGCAGGCCATCGCCCTTCATCAACGCAAAGCCATCGTCAGGCCCGGCAGCGTGTCCCACCGGGACGCATCAGAATGCCGGATCTGAATGCCAACGCCAGGCGCTCTCGATGATGGTGGGGAGGCTCCTCCATTCGGGTCGCCACCCAAGCACCGTGGAAGCGGCGACGCTCGATGCAACCAGAATTGCAGGGTCACCCTCTCGGCGAGGCATCACGTTGAAGGGGATTTTCCTTCCCGCGACGTCCCCGGCGGCCGCGATGACCTCCAGAACCGAGAATCCGTTGCCGTTTCCAAGGTTGAATCGGTGCGCGCCGGCATTGGATTCAAGGAAAGAGTAGGCAAGCAGATGCGCGGACGCCAGGTCTTCAACATGCACATAGTCCCTGATGCAGGTTCCATCCGGCGTTTCGTAATCGGTCCCGAACACGCTCAGCGCTTCACCACCGGCCAGTACTGACTTCAGAATATTCGGGATCAAATGGGTTTCACATCGATGGGCCTCGCCAATCGAGCCATCAGATGAGGCGCCCGCGGCATTGAAGTACCGCAGCGACACGGATCGCACCCCATAGGCATGCGCTGCGTCGGACAGTACCTGCTCGACCATCATCTTGGTGTGCCCGTAGGGATTGATCGGCATCAGCGGATGCGATTCGTCTACCAGCGATGTCACGGGTCGTCCGAAAACAGCGGCCGTCGACGAAAAGACGATCTTGTCGACACCGTGCCGCTGCATTGCGGACAGCAGCGAAAGGGTTACAGCGACATTGTTGTAGTAGTAGTCGTACGGGTTTGCCACAGATTCCGCAACCAACGATCTCGCGCAGAAGTGGAACACCGCATCGAATCGGGCTTCCGAAAACACGGCATCCAACGCAGCGCTGTCCGAAAGATTTGCCTCTACCAGCCGGCCCCACTTCACGGCCTCACGGTGCCCGGTGGACAGGTCGTCCAGCACCACCACTTCGTGACCCTCCTGGCGCAGGAGCCGAGCCATGTGGCTGCCGATGTACCCAGCGCCACCACAAACAAGCATACGAGCCATCAATTCACCCCCAAAGACTGAACGTGCTGCTCATTGGAGGGAGCGGACGGGTTGCCGACGCCGCGCTGCACAGCACGAAATGCAGAAATGATGATGAAGGGATAGAAGGGACTCAGATGCCTGAGGTAACTCCCATAATCGGGCTCGAAAATGCACTGGATCGAGACGAAGGCGACGACTGCAACCAGGCTGAACTCATACAACACGTCCCGCCCAGCCGACCGCGTTGCTGTATACGACCTGGCACGCTTGCCGACGACACGCGCTATCCACGAAAGCATGATGAAGACGAACCCGTGATAGATCGTGAACATAAGAGCCAGCGGAACGGGGATGATCAGCGTCACCAGCGTGATCACCAGATTGAAATACGTATTGACCGGACTTCCCTGACCGAGCCATGGCTGAATCATGGTCTTGGCGTCTTCCACACCTTGATCCAGTCGGCGCTCGTTGACGTCGTTCCTGAGCGAATCGACATCAATGCCCAAGCCATAGCTGAGGATCATGGTGATGCAGAAGAGCGACGCCATGGTCGCTATCAAGAGCACCTTGATACTGCGGGTCTTCGCGAAAATGAAGTACAGAAGAAGGAACTGGATGGCAAACAGAACCCAGTAGGTTCGGAAGACCAGCCCGTACAGGACGACCAGGACGAACCATGACGCGATCGCGCTCCTTACGCCGAAGCGCAGGGCAAGGAAGAACGCGATGGTGGGCAGGAACGCAATGAACTCCTTGCTGAGGAACGGCACATACGTAATGGCCAGGAAGGACAGAAAGACTACGATGACTGCGTCCGCGATGTCGATCGTGGACCTGCCGAGCCGATTGAGACAGGCCGCCATGGTCATGACCACGAGAAAGCTGGAGACAACGATGAACCACTGCGTAGTTACGTCCACACCAAGCAGAGAATAGAAATAAGCGGTGCTGGCGTAGGATGCGCCGGGAACGAAGAAGGGTACGCTTCCGATCATGGAATCAATGGTCAGCGCATCGTAGAAGAACTTCGCCGGCATCAATTCCTGCTTGAAGATGGAAAGAACCAGGAGAAACGCAGCAACCGATGCCCAGAAGTACAAGGAAACCGCGTTCCGGACGGGTCCGGGCTGGCCAAACCTAAGTCGGACCATGTCAGATCACTCCTCTTTCCGACGCGCGTGGGGCGGCCCGCGTCAATGACCGGTACACGTCCAACGTCGCAGTTGACATGATCATCGCGGTGAACTCAGCTGACACCAGGCGTTTTGCGGCCCCACCCATGCCTGCCCAGTCCCTGGCGTGCGTCTCAAGAAGAGCGCGTGCCAGCTGCGCGGCGTCGTCCATCGGGAACAACCGACCATTGACGTGGTCATCGACAATCTCTGTCAAGGCAGGAATGTTGCTCGCCAGAACAGGGACACCGCGGCTCATGGCTTCCAGCGGAACCATGGCAAAGCCTTCCCAACGACTGGGCATGACCAGCACATCCGCCTTGGCATAGAAGTCGTCCAGCCGCGAGGGACTGACCCATCCGACGTAGGTGATGTTATCGCGGCTCTGCTTTTCGAATCCGCCGTACACGCTGTCACCGACCGCCGTAAGGTGGACAGAGGAACCCTCGATCCGCCTCATCGCGTCCAGGAGGACGTCAAAGCCCTTCTGGCGGTCGAACCTGCCCACGAAGAGGACATTCAACTTCGGCGCAGATGAGGGGCGGCGGTCGAGTTCAGTCAACGCAGGCGCAACGACCCCGTTACGGACGACGCGAAGCTTGGCGGGCGGGAATCCTGTGGCCAGCGCTGCATCACGCTCATGAAAACTCACGCAAATGATGGCATCGCAGAAGTGTGACAGCGCACGCTCCACGCTTGCATAGATTGCGGCCTTCTTCGCAGAAACACCCATAAGGAATGAGAAGGCGTGCGGGCAGTAGACGACCTTGAAGCGAATGAAGGGGCGCAGTGGCAGCAGCACCAGACGGCCGATAGCCCCGGCAAAACTGCTGTGCAGATGAACGATGTCCGGGCGCAGGCTGAGGACGCTCCGGAACAATGCCAATGCAAAGCTGAGGCAGCCGAGCACGCCGCGGCCGCGGGAAGTGAAGGTCTCTATCGCCGAGCCCGGAACATCCGAGAGCTCCCCGCGCTGCCCACTGGGGACCAGGATAGTCAGCTGGACGGCCGCATCCTGCGCCTGGATGCCTGCGTACAACAACCGGATGACAGTCGCGACACCGCCCTTGACTGTTTCTGCCGCATGAAGGACTTTCATTCCGAACCCACCTTTCTTGTCCTTCTATAAACTGAAATAGACCAGCGCGCCAATCTTCCGAGCACCTGGAAGTTCATCCCTGCCTTGCCTGCCAGCGCGAGCATTCCCCCTACCGGACCGAGAGGAAACTCAACGCCACCGTGGCGCTCAAGCAGGATCGTACGCGCCTTCGATGCCTCCCCGGCATGCCCCCCCAGGATCAGCTTTATGTAGCGCGTCGAAAGGTCGCGCCGGATTTCGTGCCGGAGGGCCGGCGGCAAGGCCCCGCTCTTCTCGTGCTGAACCGCTAGCAGGAACTCATCACGACCAACCTGTCCCGCGCGATGCAGATGCAGGGCTGCATGTTTGTAGAGCAGCTGCTCCTCGGCCTTGCGCGCATTGAAGCTGGCACCATCGGCCAGCACGCGCCGATCATAGAGAAAGCGGTTCAGGAAGTAGCCTCGGCCAACTGAGAGCATCCGCAACCAAAGGTCCCAATCCTGGCTGAACTTGAATCGAGCGTCATAGCCGCCGACGGCGCGGAATGCGTCCATACGGAACATCACCGAGCCGTGCGTGAACGGGGGCGAGTCCATGAAATCCAGATCCCGGAGCTCGCCTTCGGTAAACACCTGAGTGTCGATCACGCGGCCTGTCCTGGCGTCAAGGTTGCGGCTCGCGGTACCGCAGAACACAAGTCCCGGGTCAGAAACAAGCTGCTCCAGCTGCGCTTTCAAACGCTCTGGATGGCAGATGTCCCCGCTCCCGCAGATGGCGACGAACTCAGAGTCCGCCGCCTGCAGCAGATCAACGACCGATTGAGTAAAGCCCTTGTTCTTCTGGACCATGATCTCAACAGAACCAGCGTACTTCGACAGCCTCTCGGCTGTGTCATCGGTCGAACCGTCATCAACGACCACAATCCGAGTACCTGGAACGCTCGCAGCGATCATCGACTGAACTGTGACATCCAGCTCGGCCGCGCGGTTGTAGAAGAAGGTTGCGAAGGTAATCGTGTGTTTCGGCACGGGGCAGGAATCCGGATTGGGCGCGATCATATCTCTTGGATGAGTCCGTCGTTCGTCACGTAGCGCGCCTCTACCGCCATGGAATAGCCTGTCTCGGACGCGACCGCGCTTTTGATCATTCTGATCAGGCTGAGCACGTCCTCGGACGTTGCATCCCCGCGATTGATGATGAAGTTCGCATGGTCAGGGGACACGTAGGCGCCGCCAACGCTTGTTCCCTTGAAGCCCGCACGCTCGATGACCTTTCCAGGTGGCCCGTACTGCTCGTACATGGAGGGATCGCTGACAAAGACCGAGCCACAGTTCGGCAGCTTCTGGGGGAACTTCCTGCGCCTGTCGCGGAGTATCCGCAGCATCTCCCGACGAATCGTAGCCCTGTCCAGCGTGGCATCGAGTTGAAGCTTCACGTTGCTGACAATCAGTCCGTTGGTCTGGAACGCAGAGCGGCGGTAGGCGAAGTGGCATTCGTCCTTGGTCATGGAGACGATCGAACCGTCGGGAGCAACGGCCTGCACGCGGGTGATGACCTCGCCGATGCCTCGACGCATGCTCCCGCCGTTCATGCAGACGAGGCCTCCGATGGTTCCCGGGATTCCGCAGGTGTGTTCAAGACCGGAAAGCCCATGTGCCATGGAAAGCCTTGCCACACCTGGGACCCAGGCTCCCGCCTCAGCGTCGATGCTCGTCTCGTCCACACGGACCGAGGAGAAGGAAGACCCCAGCTGGATGACCGGCGCCCGTATCCCGCTATCCGAGAAGAGCAGGTTCGACGTACCGGCAATCACAACGGAGCGCTGCCCACTCTCGTGAAGCCAGCAGCGCACGGCGGCCAGCTCATCGACGTTCCTGGGCCTGACCACAACGTCCGCGCTGCCACCGATGCGCCAACGGCTGATCCGCTGCAGGGAAACATCAGTCTCGACGCCCCCTGGAACGAGCCGCTCGAGATCGAGAGCAACGCTGCTCATGATCAACCCTCAACTACCGTTGCACCCAGAGACCTGAGCTTGTCTGCGAAGTCGACATAACCCCGAGAAATCTGCCAGGCGTCGGTGATCACCGTCTCGCCCTCTGCAGCAAGACCGCAGAGTGCAAGCGCGGCACCGGCGCGAAGGTCAAGTGCACGAACCTCAGCACCGCGAAGACCGCCGCCTTTACCGTCGATGCGCAGCATGTCGCCGTCGACGGAGAAATTCAGGCCCATTTTCCCCATCTCCTCCGCGTAGGCATAGCGGCCCGGGAAGCGAAGGTCGACGATCTTGGATTCACCGCGCGCCTTGGCAGCCCAGGCGGCGAGAATCGGCTGGACGTCCGAGTTGATACCCGGATGCGGACCAGTGCTGATCTCAATGGGATAGCAGGCTCCACCACGAACGATCAGTGAATCCTCGCCCTGATAGAGCTTTGCGCCGGCTGCACGAAGATGGGCAAGCACCACCTCGAGATCGGCGTAAGGGAATTTGGCGATCTCGATATCACCGCCCGTGATCACTGCAGCCGCCAGCCAGGTAACGGCCTCCATGTTGTCCGCGATGACGCTGTGCTCGCACCCACCAAGGGCGTCGACGCCCTTGATCTCAATATGCTCCTGTCCGAAGACGGTGATCTGCGCGCCCATCTTTCGAAGCATGGCGATCAGGTCAAGGATTTCCGGACGGATATGCGGGTTCCAGACGCGGGTAGTGCCCCGAGCCAGAGTGCCCGCGATGATCGCGTTCTCGGTTGCACCGGTCGAGCGCATGGGCAGGTGGATATCGGCACCCACCAGGCCGCCAGGGGCTTCGGCACGCAGATAGGCGCCATCGTCCCATACCCGCGCCCCCAGGCGCTCCAGCAGCATGACGTGGAGGTCATACTTCCGCTCGCCCAATTGGCAGCCACCAGGCAGGGGAACGCTACCGACGCCGAGGCGCGCGGTCAGCGCACCAAGGATCAGGAGCGTATTGCGGATCGAACGGCCCTCCCATTCCAGCTGACTACGTACACTCGAGGACTCAGTGATACGGACTGACGTGGCGGACGCATTCTCGACGTTCTTGCCGAGTACGCGGAGCATCTCTACGTGGACCTGGGTGTCCAGAAGACCGGCCGGATAACCATTGAGCACGATCTCCTCGGAGCTCAGCAGCGAAGCCGCAAGCAGGCGGAGAGCGGAGTTCTTGGCGCCCGCCAACGAAACGCGGCCTTCCAGCTTGGCCCGCGAAACAGTGAGAGTGGATCCTTCAGACATGTGTAGAAAACTCCATGATTGCGATTCAAAAGTAATTTATTCAGATAATCCGTGCGGGCACACCGACAGCGGTGGCTCCATCTGGTACGTCGCGGGTTACCACCGCGTTTGCACCGATCACGCATCTCTTACCGATCTTGATCTTTCCGACGACCACCGCACCGGCGAAGATGACGCTGTCATCCCCGACCTCGGGATAGTTGTCACTTGTCCAGTCTCCAACGCGCGCGCCGCCGAGGGTGACGTTTTGATAGATGACCACCCTTTCCCCGAGCCTCACGCCGTCGCCAATGACGATACCCACAGGGTGCTTCAGCTCAACGGACGCCGGAACGACAGCTTTGCTTGAGACGAACACGCCGTGCTTTCGCTGCAGGCGCGCCGCGACAAGGCGCCCCAGCCGTTTCATTCCGCGACGACGAAGTGCGCCCATCACGCGCAGATGCAATTGCACCCTCGGGGATGCGCCACCCAAGAGAAGCGACAACAGTTTCATAGATTCTCCAGTCATCGATCGTCTTCGGATCGGCCGATCATCCGCCCCGCCTGAGTATGTGCTCCCTTCCTGACGATCAGGAGAACCAGGGCACTGGCCAGGGAATAGAACACGAACAAGAATGCGGATACGACGCCAACAAACATCTCAGCGGCAGGCTCAATGTGTTTGGCTGCAACGTAAATACCGACCAGCCCCAGTGTCCGCGCAAGGTTTATGAAAAGAAACAGGCGCTGCGAGCGAAGCAGATTCAGAACCTGCATCAACGGAGCGGAGGTGAGCTGCATCAACACAAACGGCGCGAGCAGCTCGGCAAACCTTCCAGCCGTTGCCCAGTTCGGGCCGAAGGCAATGGTGAACAGCCACTCACCCGCGAAGAAGAGAACTGCGGAAAATGGAATGCCGACGAGGAACAGCCTCTTCTGAACCGACATCGTCAACTGATGTATGCGCCGCCCCGAACCCGGGGCGAGACGTGCGATCTCACCGTAGAAGGCCTGACCCACTGCCTGACCGATGAGACTGACCGGAAGGGTCAACGCCATCAGTGCCAAGCCGAGCTGACCAGTCAGAGTCGGCCCATACAGGGCCGCCATGAAGACCAGCGGAGCCTGCATTGAAAAAGCCAGCAGCAGCTGTGAGACAAGCCGGTAGCCCGGAAAGCCGACGTAGTATTTCGCGACCCACCACATGGTCCGGATCCGGACGAATCTCGCATTTCGTGCGAAATCGGCCCGGAATGATCGTACGAAAGTACCGACCCCTGCTCCCTGGGACACCAGATGGCCGAGGATCAAGCCAAACGGCTTGATACCAAGCAAGCCGAAGCCGATCTTCACCAGTTCGCCGAACAGGGACTGAGTGAACTTGGTTACCGCAATGACGTGATAGTTTCGCCGGCGCGTTGCCCACATGCTCAGGAGCTCGTACGCGGACATGGCGAATGCACCTGCCACGATCATCCACCACCAGGGCGTCAACGTTTCCATCGACATCCACTTGAACAGTCTTTCGCCTGCAAAATAGAGCACGCACGCCAATGCACTCGTGGTGACGATCTTCAGCACGAACGAAAGGACGAGCAGGTTCAGCGCAGTACCGTCCCGCCGCGGGAGCGGGACTGCCAGCGCATAGCGCAATGACAGAATCGGGGCGAGGATGGTCACCATCGAGACGTATACCGCCAGGACGCCATGGTCGGTCGGCGAGTAGATCCGCGCCAGAATCGGCATCGCCAGGATACCGATGACGCGCGCCAAGACGGTGCCCACCAGGAGCTTGACGACACCCTGCCATAGCGCGCCCTCTGTCAGTCCAGACAAGCGCTTGCGGATTCTAGAAAGGACCATTTTCACGCTACTGCTCTCTCGATGGCCCGGAAACTAGGAGGATGTTGCAGACCCGAAGCCATGCACTGGCTCGGCCTTGCGCCCGCGTACGGGGCCGCGCGCGAGGCCACCCGATTCAACCCGCCGCGATTGCAGAAATGACACGTTCAGTCGGACCCGAAGATATCGCGGCTGTAGACCTTATCCAGACAGTCGGAGATTTCTTCAGTAACGCGATTGGCGACGATCACGTCACAGAGACGCTTGAACTCTTCCAGATCAGCGACCACCCGCGAGCTGAAGAACTCGGAACAGGTGAGGACGGGCTCGTAAACCAGTACTTCGACACCCTTTGCCTTGATCCGCTTCATGACGCCCTGAACGGACGAAGCGCGGAAGTTGTCCGACCCTGCCTTCATGATCAGTCGGTAGATCCCGACGACATTCGGCTTGCGCGCCAGGACTTCATTCGCCACGAAATCCTTTCGCGTCGAGTTCGAGGCGACAATCGCGTGGATCAGGTTCTGCGGAACATCCTGATAGTTCGCAAGCAGCTGCTTGGTGTCCTTGGGCAGGCAATAGCCTCCATACCCAAAGGAAGGATTGTTGTAGTGCGAGCCAATGCGTGGATCCAGCGAAACACCCGCAATGATCTGCCTGGAGTCCAACCCGCGGCATACCGAGTAGGTATCCAGCTCATTGAAGAATGAAACCCGCATGGCCAGATACGTGTTGGCAAAAAGCTTGATGGCTTCAGCTTCTGTCGAGCCGGTGAACAGCGTCGGGACATCGGTGCTGATGGCGCCGGCCTTCAACATGTCGGCGAAGTGTTCAGCGCGCTCAGAAACCTCGCCGACAATGATCCGGCTTGGATGAAGATTGTCGTAGAGCGCCCTGCCCTCCCTGAGGAACTCAGGGGAGAACAGGATGGTGTCGACACCGTACTTCTCCCGGATCCGCTCGGTGTAGCCGACCGGGACCGTGGATTTGATGACCATGACTGCCGTCGGATTGATCGACAGCACGAGCTCGATCACAGATTCAACCGTCGAGGTATTGAAGCAGTTGGTCTGCGGGTCGTAATCCGTCGGCGTGGCAATGATCACATAGTCGGCGCCAGTGTAAGCCTCGACCGGATCAAGAGTAGCGGACAGGTCAAGCTGACGATTCGACAGGTAATCCTGTATCTCGACATCATCGATCGGAGACCGCCTGCGGTTGATCATCTCAACCTTGGCCGAATCAATATCAATGGCCACGACGCGATTGTTCTGCGCGAGCAGAACCGCATTCGACAGCCCGACGTAACCTGTTCCGGCAACGGCGATTTTCATACGAATTCCATGCATCCTGTGAAGTGGAGCTTTGTACTGGACAAGAACCAGTTACTGGGTCGACTTGTATTCGTAGTAGCCGTAGCTGTAATAGCCAACGGCACGTCGCTCGACTGCGTTGAAGATGGCGCCCTTGAGGCGCACGTTGTTCTGCTCGAACCGTTTTTTGGCGAGCGTGAGCTCACGCTGCTGGTTGAGACCGAATCGTGCGACAAGCAGACACGTACCCGCATGGTGCGCAATCACTGCTGCGTCGGTAACCGCAAGAATCGGCGGGGTGTCGATGATAATGATGTCGTACAGTCCCTCGACCTTCTTTATGAGGTTCGTGAAGTTCTCATGCATCAGCAGTTCGGACGGATTGGGCGGCACTTCACCACGCGGGATGAAGTGCAGACCGGGAAGCCCGTCCAGCGTACGGGTCGCATCTTCGACGGAGAGATTACCCACCAGCACATCAGACAAGCCTGGCGTCTGCGTGACCCCGAGGGCCTTGTGCAGGGTGCCCTTGCGCATGTCGGCGTCGATGATGAGCACCTTCTGCCCCGCCTGGGCAATCACTGCGGCGAGATTCGACGAGACGAAGGTCTTGCCGGCATTCGGGCTCGAGCCGGAGATCAGCACCACGTTGTTCTTTGCCTCCAGTCGCGCAAAGTGCAGACTGGTTCTGAGGCTTCGAACCGCCTCGATCGCGAGATCCGCAGGATCGTTGACTGCCAGAAGGTGGACCTTCCCGTCGCCCTTGAAGCTTCCGCGCACCGAATCGTTCTTCTGCGTCACGCTTGTGGGAATGGACGCGTAGACCGGCAGGCCCAGCTCTTCGATCTGAGCCGGGTCTTCAATGCCGCGATTGATCATCTGACGCAGGAGGATCAGGCCAATGGACAGGAAGCCGCCGACGAGCGTGCCAATCAGCACGATCATCAACTTCTTCGGCTTGACCGGACTGGTGTCGTCCACCGCGGCGGAATCCACGATGCGCACGTTACCCACGGTGCCGGCTCGAGCCACGTCCAACTGCTGGGCCTGACCCAGCAGAGACGTGTACATCTCATTGCTCACCTGCAGATCCCGGGTGAGTTTGAGCAGCTCCTGCTGCGCATCCGGCAAACGCTTTACTTCGTTCTGGAATCCAGATTTGCGGCCTTCCAACTCGCCAATCTGGCGCATCAGGGCCTGGTAGGCAGGATGGTCACGCGTGAATTTCCTGTCCATCTCCGCCTGCTGAAGGCGCAACTGCTGGATGCTGGTTTCGACAGCGACCTCCTGGTCCAGCAGCCCCTTGGTCTGAAGCGTGAGGTCTACGGAGTTTGCCTTGGTCTGATACTGGCTGAGCGAGGTCTGTGCCTGATCCACCTGGCGCCTGACATTGGGCAGCTGCTCCTTCACAAAGGCCAGCTGCGCCGTCGCTTCCGCAGAGTTTCGCTCTACGTTCTGGCGGACATAGGCATTGGCAACCTGCTGCAGGAAGCTCTGAGCCAGCAGCGGGTCGGCGTTCTCGTAGCCGAGGCGCAGGATGCCTGCATCCTTGCCCGACTCCGATGCGGTCACTTCTTTCTGAAGACCGCTGACCACGCTCAGATGACGCAGCTTGGTCACTGCAAATCTCGCCCCCTCATTGGCGCGCAGCGTGGCGACCTGCATCTGGATGCCAGCGCCCTCCGCAACTGCGCCGACTTTCCCCTCCAGCAGCTTGTTTCCGTCCTCATCCAACAGCTGGTAGGTCTCCGACGGACCCGCGATGAGGGTCATCTCTGAACTGATCAACCGCTCCGGGACTTTGAGCTGGAACACATCCAGGCGCTCACCACCCCAGCCGAAGCGATTCATGCCAAGCCAAGGTGCGGCGACAGCATCCAACCCCTTCGCGTCAAAACGTCGCGCAATCGAAGCACCGATGAGCGGGAAGCGATTCGGCTCAACCTGTACATCCAGGTGCAGATTATCCACGGCAGCCCCGATGACGGAGCGCGAGGTAATCAATGCGATTTCGGTTGTGGCCTCTGCGGAACGCCCCGACATACCAAGCGACTGGGTGAAATTGGCGAGGCCAGGCAGCGACGGCATCTTCGATTCCACCTGGACGACGGCATCGGCGCGATAGATCGGCGTTGCCAGCAAGGCATAGGCGACGGACGCGGCAAAGAACGCACCGGTAATGCCGGCGATCCACCACTTGTGATCAAGCAGCGTGCCCAGGAGCTGCCGCAGGTCGATTTCATCGGCGGCCTCTTGGCCTGGGTTGGAGCGGGAATCGATGCTTGTCATGTGCCTTGATTCAATATCAAAAAGGGAATGCGGCGCCGCGGTACGGCACGAGGCAGATCAGAGGTAACGCGTCCAGCTCTCCACGCCTTCAGCCATCAGCTTGTAGACGTGTTCGAAGGCCGGTCGCTGCTGGCGGTAGGGATCGGGGATGTCTCGGTCGTCCTGCCATTTGCCCAGCAGGAAGGTCTTTCCAGAAGCTTCCGGCGCCTGCTCGGTGATGCGCTTGACGTGCTTGCGCTCCATGGTCAGCACCAGGTCGGCAGCGGACAGAATGGCAGGGCTGATCTGTCGCGCACGATGGGCCGTGCCGTCCAGGCCATGCTCGACGAGCAGCGCCTGGGCAGTGGCATCGATGCCATGATTTACCAGCGCCCCCAGTCCGGCCGAGGAAACCTGGATGCCCCGGTCGCCAAGGGCGTCCCGCAGCATGACTTCAGCGGAAGGACTACGGCAGATGTTGCCGACACACACAAAGAGAATATGCTTGAACACAACTTCCAATCCTGATGCATTCCCGTAGGGGAATGTCGTGCACGGCCGGAGTTTCGCCCGCGCGCCCAAACCAACAGGATACCCCAAGGCCCGGACCCGGAGGTCGAGGATCGCCCGCAAGGGCAGGATTTCCCAAGAATTTCTGGATGGCAGCGCGTTCTGAGCGCCTGCGATCGCAGGGAAACGTGACCTAGTACGCGCTTTTCTGTCCGAGCACCTTGGCGACGGTCATGACAATGATGGCCATGTCCAGGCCCGGGCTCCAGCGCCGGATGTAATCGATGTCGTACTGCACGCGCTTCTTCATCGACCGCAGCTCCGGGGTCTCGCCCCGCAACCCGTGCACCTGGGCCCACCCGGTGATGCCGGGTTTGACGTAATGGCGATGCATGTAACGCTCGATCAGGCGCTCGTAGTGGTTGTTGTGCTGCACCGCATGCGGACGCGGCCCCACGACGGACATGCTGCCGCCCAGGACATTGAAGAACTGGGGCAGTTCATCGAGGCTGGTGCGCCGCAGGAAGGCGCCGAAGCGGGTCACCCGCGGATCGCCACGGGTCGCCTGGACGATCGTGCCGGCCGACTCCTGGTGCACCTTCATGGAGCGGAACTTGAGCATCCAGAATTCCTTGCCGCCCTGCCCGTGCCGGCGCTGGCGGAACAGCACGGGACCCGGGGAGCTGAGCTTGACCCCGATGGCCAGCACCAGGAACAGCGGCATCAGTGCCAGCACGGCGATACCGGCCACCACGAGGTCTTCCACCCGCTTGGCCACCATGTAGTTGCCCTTGGCCAGCCCCTGCCGGAGATTGATGACCGGAACCGGGCCGATCTGCTCGACGGTGGGGTTGAGCATGCTGAAGCCATGGATGTCGGGCACCAGCTTGACCGGCACCGGGTAGCGCTCGAGCAGCTTGAGCAGCTTCTTGACTTCGCCGGTATCGGACAGCGGCAGCGACACCCACACCTGCTCGATGTTGTGGTGATTCGCGCTCAGGTAGGTGTCCAGCGCGTCCAGGGCACCCAGCTTGCGCGGCTTGTCGCTGTGCCGGGGCGTGGGAATATCCTCGTGCGAAGCGAAGTAGCCGATGATCTCGATGCCACTGCCGTTGTGGGCCTTGAGATGCCGGTGCAGCTTCAGCACAGGGGCCCGAAGGCCGACCACGACCACCCGCTGCCGGTCGATGCCCTTGGCCCGCAGCACATGCATGCGTGCGCGCACCACGATCCGCCACCCGACCAGTCCCGTATAGCCTAGGACGAACCAGGTCAGCAGCCAGGGAACCGGGACGCTGTCGCTCGAACCGACCACCAGCGCATGGGTGGCGAACAGGGAGAAGACACCCGTCCACACCAGCAGCAGCAGTCCCACGCAGCGCAGGAAGGGCCGGCTGCGCCATTGGCGATACAGCGGCGAGAGCGAGAAGCACAGCAGACCGTAGAGCAGCAGCAGCCCGATGATCGAGCGCTCATGCGGGCTGATCGCCACCATGCCGAAATGGATGACATAGGCCACCGCGGCTGCCAGCATCGCGATGACCAGATCACCTGCCTTGAAGAGCGCATCCAGCGCAGCCTTCGCTTCCAGCGTACGGTGCAGGAACGTCTTTCCGTCCTGCACGCCGCCCAACGATCCATGTAACAAAAGCACTCTCCTGAGACGGTATTACGGCGCGAGGCGGGCAAGAACCCTGGATAGGTGGATGAATGTGCGTCAATTTTATACCACACAGCTGTCGCTATCGGAACTTTTTTCACGCGCAACCCACTGAATAAGCTGGAACTCCTGCGCATTCACTCGGATAACATCGACTGGGCTACCGTGCGTGGCACATCCATTGCATCCTGCTCCCTGCTCACGGACATCCCATGGCCAAAGCGCCGCTTGACCTGACCACCGGCCCCATCGGCCGCAATCTGATCCTGTTCGCCCTGCCGATCCTGGCCGGCAACATCGCCCAGTCGATGAACGGCTCGGTGAACGCGATCTGGGTCGGCCGCTTCCTGGGCGAGGCAGCGCTGACCGCCACGGCGAACGCCAACAACATCATGTTCTTCCTGATCGGCTCGGTATTCGGGATCGGCATGGCCGCCTCGATCCTGATCGGGCAGTCGATGGGCGCACGCGACCTTCCCCAGGCCCGGCGCGTGATGGGGACCAGTGCGACCTTCTTCATCGGGCTGTCGGTCGTGATCGCGATTGCCGGCTGGTGGCTGTCGCACCCGCTGCTGGCGGCGATGGGCACACCGGCGGAGTCGCTGCCGCTGGCCGAGGCCTACCTGCGCATCATCTTCCTGGCGATGCCGACGCTGTACGCCTTCGCCTTCCTGAGCTCGGCGCTGCGCGGCGTCGGCGACTCACGCACCCCGTTCCGTTTCCTGCTGCTCTCGGTGGTGCTGGATATCGGCTTCAACCCGCTGCTGATCTTCGGCATCGGCCCCTTCCCGCAGCTTGGCATCGCCGGCGCGGCCTGGGCCACGCTGATCGCGCAGACCCTCTCGCTGCTCGGCCTGCTCTGGTACATGCGCAACAAGCGCCATGTGCTGTGGCTGGGGCGCAAGGACATGGCACTGTTCAAGATCGATGGCGAGATCCTGCGCGCACTGGTGGTCAAGGGCGTGCCGATGGGCCTGCAGATGGTGCTGATCTCGCTGTCGATGATCCTGATGATGACCATGGTCAACAGCTACGGCACCGACACCGCCGCCGCGTATGGCGCCTCACTGCAGCTGTGGACGTACGTGCAGATGCCGGCGATGGCGATCGGCGCGGCGTGTTCGACCATGGCCGCACAGAACGTGGGTGCGCAGCGCTGGGACCGCGTGCGCGGCACCGCGCGCAGCGGCGTGCTCTACAACTTCCTGCTGACCGGCGTGCTGATCCTGCCGCTGATCCTGCTCGACCGCTACACGCTGGCGCTGTTCCTGCCTGAGGGCAGCCAGGCGCTGGAAGTGGCCCGCCACCTCAACCACATCGCGGTGTGGTCGTTCCTGTTCTTCGGCGTGAACTTCGTCATTTCCGGCGTGGTGCGCTCGACCGGCGCGGTGATTCCGCCGCTGCTGATCCTGGCCGCCTCGCTGTGGGGCATCCGCGTGCCGTTCGCCGAACTGCTGCAGGACCGCTGGGGCGCCGATGCGGTGTGGTGGAGTTTCCCGGTCAGCTCGTTCTGCGCGATGCTGATGTCGCTGGCGTATTACCGCTGGGGCGGCTGGCGCAAGGCGCGCATGCTGCCCAGCCATCACGAGGAACTGGCCGCGCCGGCCGAGGTCCCCGCTTCACCCCCCTCGCCCGTGGCGGACCCGAATCCGACCACGCCGCTCCAGCCCGCCGCGGCAGGCAGCGGACGGCGGGATTAGGCCGCGGGGCCCCGCAGCAGGGTCTTCCAGTCGGGCAGTGGGTAGCGGCGCCGCTGGTGCTGCATGAGCAGCGCCATGAGCAGGCCGAACAACAGACCGGCGGCGACGGCACTGCCGACGGTGATGCTCAGCGTGAGCGGGCCGAGGTCGAGCACCAGCCCCATCAGCGCGCGCCACAGCACACCCCACAGCAGCCCGAACAGCCCGCCCATCACGAACAGGTTGGCACTGAAGCTGGCAAGCAGCGGCGGCGGCACGCGCAGCCCCATGCGCCACAGCAGCCGGTGCATCGGCGGCCCGCGCAGCGCGGGTGGCACGTTGGCGTCGGCCATGGCCTTCAGGGCGTTGCGAACATCAGCGGGATAACGGTCCATGTGCTTCTCCATCACGAGGCCACAAACGCAAACGGCCACCCGAAGGTGGCCGTTTGAGGCGACAACCGGAGTTGTCGGCCGGGAATTACTGGGCAGCCTTGGCAGCCAGGCGCGCGGCCTTGGCCTGCGCAGCAGCAGCCAGATCTTCCTTGATGCGGGCAGCCTTGCCTTCCAGGCCACGCAGGTAGTACAGCTTGCCGGCGCGGACCTTACCACGACGCTTCACTTCGACCGAGTCGATGATGGCGCTGTGGGTCTGGAAAACGCGCTCGACGCCGTAGCCGTGCGAGATCTTGCGGACGGTGAACGCGGAGTTCAGGCCGGCGTTCTTGGTGCCGATGACGACGCCTTCGTAAGCCTGGACGCGCTCACGGTTGCCTTCCTTCACCTTCACGTTGACGACGACGGTGTCACCCTGGCTGAACTTCGGCAGCTCGCGGGTGATCTGGGCGGATTCGAAGTCCGAGAGGATGGATTTGTTCAGCTTGCTCATGGGTGCACCGATAGTGTTCGGGTGATCGTGTCGTTCGACAACGTGGGCTCATGCAGTCACCGGACTGTGCTGCACGTTTTTTGTAGGGTTCCTGCCAACGGGCCCAAAAGGCCGATGACAATCCCGAATTGTAAACAAGATTCCGCCCCCGCGCTAGGGGGTCGGATCCTTGGCATCCGCCTGCCGCGCCTGCTCCAGCAGGAGCCGGTCGGCCTTGGACAACTGGCCCTCGTCGAGCAGGTCCGGCCGCCGCAGCGCCGTGCGCAGCAGCGACTGCTGCCGGCGCCAGCGGGCGATGGCGGCATGATTGCCCGAGCGCAGCACATCGGGGACGGCGCCCCATTCATGCTGCGCCGGATGGCTGTAATGCGGGCAGTCCAGCAGACCCTGCGGGCCTTCAAAACTGTCCTGGGCGGCCGATTCGGCATCGCCGAGGGCCCCCTCCTGCAGCCGGGTCACTGCATCGACGATCACCGCCGCGCCCAGCTCACCGCCGGACAGGACATAATCGCCGAGCGAGATTTCCTCGGTGACCTCGGCCTCGAGGAAGCGCTCATCGATGCCTTCATAGCGGCCACAGAGCAGGATCATCCGCGGCAGCGCCGCCAGCTCGCGGACCTTGGCCTGGGTCAGCGGCCTGCCCTGCGGGCTGAGGTAGATCACCGGTGCGGGCGCCGGATCGGCCGCTTTCGCGGCCGCCAGGCAGGCCCGCAGCGGTTCGATCAGCATGACCATGCCCGGGCCACCCCCGAATGGACGGTCGTCCACCCGGCGGTAGTTGCCTGCGGCATAGTCACGCGGATTCCAGCCATGCAGTTCGAGCAGGCCGCGCTCAGCGGCACGGCCGACCACGCCCAGCGCGGCCGACTGCGCCATGAACTCGGGGAACAACGTGACGACGTCGATACGCATCCGGGTTAGAACTCCGGATCCCAGTCGACCACGATCAGGTTGGCCTCGAAATCCACCGAGACGACGAACTCGGGCTGCACGAACGGAATCATCCGCTCACGGTCGCCCTGTACCACGAGCACGTCGTTGGAGCCGGTCGAGAACAGGTGCGAAGCCCGCCCCAGTTCAACGCCATCGACGGTGCGCACCTGCAGACCTTCCAGATCGACCCAGTAATACTCGTCGGGCTTCGGGGGCGGCAATGCACTGCGTGCGACATAGACTTCGGTCCCGTACATCGCCTCGACCACATCGCGGTCGGTGATGTCGGGAAACACGGCCACGAGATGCTTGCCGGACTGACGTCCGCGCGCACCGGTGAGCGTGCTCTCCTGGCCGGCGGGGGTCCGCAGGATCCAGGGCTGGTAGTGGAAAATGGCGGTACGCGGCTCGGTCCAGGACTCGAGCTTGATCTCGCCTCGCACACCAAAAGCGCCGACAATCCTGCCCAGCAGGATCCGGCGCTCGGTATCTTTCATCTGTATGGACCGAATGGGCCGCGGCAGGCGCGGCCCGTCAGGATCAGGCCGCGGAGGCCTGGGCCTTGGTCGCTTCCTTGTACAGGTTGCGAACCTTGTCGGTCATCTGGGCGCCGTTGGCGACCCACTTGTCGACCAGCGGCAGGTCCAGCACGATGCGGGACTCGGCACCCTGGGCAACCGGGTTGTAGTAACCGACGCGCTCGATGTTGCGGCCATCACGGGCGCTGCGCGAGTCGGTCACGATGATGTGGTAGAAGGGACGCTTCTTGGCGCCGCCGCGGGTCAGTCGAATCTTGACCATGGTGTTGTTTCCTCAATTGCCCAGTCGCCAGGATGGCGCGGTAAGCCGGCGATTATAGCGGCGGCCTCCGGTCATTCCAAGCCTGTGAAGACCGGGAAAGCTGAACAGGGCCTGCAGATCCGGCGGCTCAGGCCACCAGCGGCTGCCAGGGCGCTGCCACCAGCGGCTGCCAAGGCGCTGCCCCCAGCACCTGCCGGGCCTTGGCGCACAGCGCTTCAGAGTTCGCCAGCACGACCCCATCGATCGCCGCGATCGGCCAGAGGCCGGCCGCGTTGCAGGCGATGGAGGCATCGAATCCGGGCAGGTCCGCCAGTACGACCGGCCGTACCTGCTGATCACCGCCCCACCCCGCCTGCAGCAGACGCTCGTGGGTGCCGCGCAGGGCCGGCGCCTGCGGCCAGACCAGCGTGCTGCCCGAGGCGAACGCGATGTTCCAGGTGCTGCCTTCGCTGACAAGGCCGTCGTCGCCGACGAACAGCGCGTCATCCACGCCTGCCTGCAACGCCTCCCGGCGATGCTGGAACAGCGCGAACGTGCCGACATGCTTCACATGCGGCAGCTCGCGCTGATAGCGGACCGTCCGCAGTCGCCGCGCTATCGCCGGCAGATCGACCGGCGGCGCGACAGCCACCAGCACATCCACGGCGACGGGCTGCAGCGGCCGCCGGAAATCGAACTGCCGCGAAAACACGGTCACCCGCAGCGAGGCATCGACCGCACCTTCGGCCTGCAGCGCGTCGTGCATCCAGGCCCGCACCTGCCGCGGATCCAGCGCGCTGCCGAACAGTTCACGCGTGCCCGCCTGCAGGCGCTGCAGATGCAGATCCAGGCCCTGCACCGCGCCTTCGCGCACCTGCAGCGAAGTGAAATGGCCGTAGTTGGTGAGTGCACCGGCAAGATCATCGGCGCTGGCGGCGCGGCCATTGCAGTAGAGCGTCATCCGAGCAGCGCCTTCGCATCGGACCACATCTGCCGCAGCACCTCTGCCGCCGGGCGTGCCGGGGCCATCCACGCGGACTGCCCGGCCCAGGCCTGCATTGCATCGACGTTGTTGTCCCGGCCCGCCTGCGCGCGCATCGGCGCGGTAAGCCCACGCTGCACCGGATAAGGTCGCGGCGTCGGCGCCTCGACTGCGGCGGCCGCGCGGACATACGCCGTCGCCAGACCACGCCCGAGGCGGCCACTGAAGGCGCGCGTCGGCCAGGTGTCTTCCGGCTCGGCCTCGGCCAGCGCCTGCGACCACGCCGGATTCAAGCCGCACTCCGGGGTGCGCAGGAAGGCCGTGCCGACCTGCACCGCACTCGCGCCCAGCGTCAGTGCCGCCGCGATGCCACGACCGTCGGCGATGCCACCGGCAGCGATGACCGGGATCTCCAGGTGGTCGGCCAGCCGCGGCAGCAGCGCGAACAGCCCGACCAGCTGGCGCTCGGCCGCCTCCGGATCGAACGCGCCACGGTGGCCGCCGGCTTCGAAGCCCTGTGCGACCACCGCATCGGCGCCGGCGGATTGCGCGGCCAGCGCTTCAGACAACGTGGTGGCGCAGGCGATCCAGGCGATGCCCACGTCTTTCAGGCGCTGGACCTGTGCCGCGGTGAACACCCCCATGATGGACGAGGCCACCGCCGGGCGCGCCTGGATCAGGGCATCGAACTGCGCATCGAAATCGGCCGGTCCGGCATCGGCGGCACTGGCCGGCACCTCCGGACCCCACTGCGCCAGGAAGCGGCGTGTCGCGGCTTCGGCATCGGCATCGCGCGACGGCAGCGGATCCGGAATCCAGACATTGACCTGCGCCGGGCCGGTGGACTGCGCGCGGAAATCGGTCATCCACGCCACGATGTCCTGCGGCTGCGACAACACCGCACCCATCGCGCCCATGCTGCCGGCGTTGGCCAGCGCGGCCGACAGCGGCACCGGGCAGGCGCCGGCCATCGGCGCCAGCAGGATCGGAGCCTGCAATGAAAAACGCCGACAGAAGCTGTCGGCGCGTTCGAGAAGCGGGGAACCATTCACGCGCGGCGCACCTGTGGAAGGAGACGGTGCCAGCATACGCCGCACCGTCCCTGCCCGGAATGCACGCGCGCAGGACTCAGCGGAACGGCATGCCGCCGCGGCCGCCCATGGCGCCCATCATCCCCTTCATGCTGCGCATCATGCCCTTCATGCCGCCGCCGGCCATCTTGCTCATCATCTTTTCCATCTGCTGGAACTGCTTCATGAGCTTGTTGACGTCGGCCGGGGTCAGGCCGGAACCACGCGCGATGCGGGCGCGGCGCGAGCCGTTGAGCAGGCCCGGGTTGCGGCGCTCTTTCTTGGTCATCGAGTTGATGATCGCGATCATGCGCGGCACTTCCTTGCCCTGGCTGACCTGCTGCTTGAGGTGCTCGGGGATCTGGCCCAGGCCCGGCAGCTTGTCCATCAGGCCGCCGATGCCGCCCATGTTCTGCATCTGCTCGAGCTGGTCGCGCATGTCGTTCAGATCGAACTTCTTGCCCTTGGCGACCTTCTCGGCCAGTTTCTGCGCCTTGTCCTTGTCGACCTGCTGCTCGACCTGCTCCACCAGCGACAGCACGTCGCCCATGTCCAGGATGCGGCTGGCGATACGGTCGGGGTGGAACACATCCAGACCGTCCGGCTTTTCGCTCACGCCGACGAACTTGATCGGCTTGCCGGTGATGTAGCGCACGCTCAGCGCGGCACCGCCACGGGCGTCACCGTCGGTCTTGGTCAGCACCACGCCGGTCAGCGGCAGAGCATCGCCGAAGGCCTTGGCGGTGTTGGCGGCATCCTGGCCGGTCATGGCATCGACCACGAACAGCGTTTCGGCCGGGTTGACCGCGGCGTGCAGCGCCTTGATCTCGGCCATCATCGCTTCGTCGATGGCCAGGCGACCGGCGGTATCGACGATCAGCACGTCGACGAACGACTTGCGGGCGTCATCGATCGCGGCGCGGACGATGGCTTCCGGCTTCTGGTCGGCGGTGGACGGGAAGAACAGCACGCCGACCTGGTCGGCCAGGGTCTTGAGCTGCTCGATCGCGGCCGGTCGGTAGACGTCGGCCGAGACCACCATCACCTTCTTCTTGCGCTTTTCCTTCAGGTGCTTGGCCAGCTTGCCCACCGTGGTGGTCTTGCCCGCACCCTGCAGGCCGGCCATCAGGATGATCGCCGGCGCCGGGACGTTGAGGTTCAGGTCCGACGCGGCCGAGCCCATGACCGCGGTCAGCTCGTCGCGCACGACCTTGATCAGCGCCTGGCCCGGGGTCAGCGACTTGAGCACTTCCTGGCCGACCGCGCGCACCTTAATGCGTTCGACCAGCGCCTGCACCACGGGCAGCGCGACGTCGGCTTCGAGCAGCGCGATGCGGACCTCTCGGGTGGCCTCGCGGATGTTTTCCTCGGTCAGGCGACCGCGGCCGCGCAGCCGCTCGATGGTGCCGGAGAGGCGCTGGGTCAGGGACTCGAACATGGAAGCGACCTGTTCAGAACAAAAGACAATGAGACCGCCAGTATAACGGTTCCGCCCGGACTCCCGGACCGGCCCTGCCTGCGGCCCGCCGGGCATCGCCAGCACCCCGGGGGTATGCGAAACTGACACGATGACAATCGTTCTCATCGCGACCCTGCTGTACCTGACCGCCACCGGCCTGCTGGTGCGCGCGGTCGTCCGCGATGATGCGGTGACCTCGCCGGCCTGGCTGTGGCCGGCGCTGCCGGCGATGCTGCTGCACGGCGGCTATCACGTGCTGGTGGCGATGCGCACCAGCGGCGGCCCGGACATGCACTTCTTCGCTGCCCTGTCGCTGGTCGGCCTGGGCATGGCGTGGCTGACCTCGCTGGTGGCCGCGCGCGGGCGCATGGCCGCGCTGGGGGTCCTGGTGTTCCCGATGGCCGCGGCCGTGCTGTGGATCTATCACGCCTACGGCCATGCACCGAGCCGGCCGCTGGGCTGGCAGCTGGCCACGCATGCGTGGATGGCCCTGCTTGCGTATGCCACGCTGAGCGTGGCCGCCTTGCTGGCGATCATGCTGTGGCTGCAGGAGCGCGCCCTGCGCCGCCGCGATTTCCGCCCGTGGCTGCGCGCCCTGCCCCCGCTGGCTGATCTGGAAGCGCTGCTGTTCCGGGTGATCGCGGTCGGTTTCGCGCTGCTGACGCTGACCCTGGTCACCGGCGTGCTGTTCGTCGATGACCTGCTGGCCCAGAAGCTGGTGCACAAGACGGTGCTGAGCATCCTGTCCTGGATCGTGTTCGGCACCCTGCTGATCGGCCGCCGTCGCTATGGCTGGCGCGGTGCGAAGGCCGTGCACTGGACCCTGACCGCGATGGCGCTGCTGCTGCTGGCGTTCTTCGGCAGCCAGTTCGTGATCGAGCTGGTGTTCGGGCGCACCCGATAGAAGCGTGCCGACCAGCGGTCGGCACCTACCCGTGCACCGCGTGCCGATCGTTGGTCGGCACGCGGCCCGTCGGGGCTTACAGACCGTAACGTTCGATGGCCTCCAGGTGGCGCTGCGCGTCCTGGTTGCAGGCTTCTGCCAGGCGCAGCCAGCACATCGGGTGCGTCCACGCGGCGGTGGCCTCCACCAGGAAGCGGTGCAGTGCCAGCGGTGGCTGGTCCTGCGGCTGCGCAAGGGTGAACAGGACGCCAGGCAGATGGCCGCCCTCGGTGTCCGGATCGGTCAGCTGATAATCATCGCGACTGTGCTTCCACAGCTTCCAGCCACGCGCCTCGACCGCCTCGGTGAAAGCGTTCCACGCCGCCTCGCCCGGGTCCACGCCATCGATCAGCCAGCTTGCCGCGTAGCCACCACCTTCCAGCGTATGCACCTCGGCATAGGTCGGCATGAAGTGCTCGCGCTCGGCCTCGTCTTCCGGCGCCGGGTGTACCAGTTCGGCGTCGAAGACCACCCAGTCGTCCACCCGCTGGGTGCGGTTGGCCGGGGCATTCTCGATGATGCGCGCGGTCACCGGTCCGGTACGGCGGGCGTAGTACTCGATCGGCTCGCCGCCATCCATGCAGCGGATGATGACCCAGCCGAAATTCTCCTCCACCGGCCCGTCCGTGCTCTCCAGTTCCATGCCGATGGCAGCGGCCGAGTGGCGCACCGCCGGCCAGTCGCGCGCGGCGCTGGCGGCGGTCATGTGGTCCCAATGCGCGCTGCGCGGCTCCTCCAGTACCTCGGTGAGGTGGCGGTAGTGCTGCGCGGCCTCCTCGAAGCGCTTGGAAACCAGGTACGAGGACGCAAGCATGCCACGTGCGCCGTGCGACCCTGGCGACAGCGCCAGCAGCGCAGTGACCGCCTGTTCCAGTGCCGCCCAGTCGGACAGGCGCCGGGCCAGCTGCGCCTGGCACCAGAGGGCGAATACCGGCACCGTCACCTCGTAGTGGCGGACCAGGCGTAGCAGCCCGGCTTCATCACCGCGCTGGGTCAACAGCCGCATCAGCGAATACGCGGGCTGGGCGTCTTCTTCCGGATGCCGCTCCACGAATGCCCAGAGCAGCGCGATGGCATCGTCCTCAGCGCCACAGGCGCTCAGTGCCGAGGCGGCGGTGTCCACCAGCGCGGCGTCATCGGGCCGCTCTGCCACGCCCTGCAGCAGCCACTCCGCTTCGCGCTCGGGATCGCGCGACTGGCTTGCCTCGCCCTGCGCGGCCAGCCAGTCGAGCAGTTCCGCGGCGGGCACAGGGAGTGCGGCCGCGGCCGGCGCGGCATCGATGCGCGCGGCCATGTCCGCCACCTGCTGGGCCGCGCCGCGGTCCTGGCGCAACTGGCCGAGATGGCGGCGGGCAAGTGCCAGATGCCGACGTGCTACCCACCCTGCCCCGCGCTGCAGCGCCATCTCCACGCACAGCCCGGCGATCTCGATCACGAAGCGGTGCGCGCCGACGTCGGAAAAGTGCGCCAGGGTGGCGTTGAGACGGCTGCCCAGATCCCAGCTGTTGCGTTCCGGCGACGCCCGCACCAGCAGCGCGACCACGTGCGCCCACATGCGCCGGTAGTTCGGCGACAACTGGCCGAACGGCACCAGCGAGGCCAGCGCCTCTTCATCGCGGCCCAGCTGTGCCAGCGCCCAGGCTTTGGACAGCCTGCGCGGAACAGTGCAGTTGGCGGGTTCGTAATTCCCTTCGGCAGCGACCTCCCCTTCGCGCTGCTCGATCAGTGCCAACGCCTCGGCGGCGCGGCCGCTGGCGAGCAGGATCTTGATGCGCGTTTCCGGGAAGCTGTCGTACACCGTGCCACCGTGCGCCAGGACGGTGCCGGCCTGCACGTCCAGGTACGTCAGCGCCTCGTCGGCGCGGCCATCGTCGAGCAGCGCGTCGGCCTTCTCGCAGCTCAGGCACTGGAAGCATGCCCAGCTCGGATCCACCCGCGACAGCGTCTCTTCGCACACCTCCACACGCTCGGGCACCCAGCCCGGACCGTCGATGTTGCCGTAGCAGGCGGCCAGGTCCTGGGTAACGCAGATCGACTGCGGGCATTCGGCCGTATCGGCGCGATGCGCGCGTTCGAACAGCGCCACCGCATCGCCCAGTGCCGATTCGCCTTCAACCCGGTTGCCGACCCGGTTGCGCATTTCCCAGTGGCCGACAAACACGTCCAGCCAAGGATTGCCCAGGGTCTTGCCCAGCGCACGCGCCTCGGGCAACAGCGCATCGACACGGTCCATGCGCAGTTCGCAGACGTCGTCGGTGAGCCGCGTCAGCAGCTGCGCGCTCTGCGGCTGCCCGGCTTCGCCCAGGTCGTCCTGCAGCTTTTCCACCCAATTCCAGATATCCATGCGGTCCCAACGTCCTCTTGTGTCGAAATGGAGAGTCAGCGCGGCGCCTGCAGCATCTGCTGCAGAGCCACGGCGATGTCGGCGAATGCGCGGTTGAGATCGCCGCTGCCGGTGCCGGCATCCTGTGCACGCCCCTGCGCACTGACGATGATCTTCAGCGAACGCAGCAGACGCGCAGCGGCCTCGGCCTGCGGGTTGCCGCTGCGCATCGCCGCCAGCAATGCCTGTACCGCGGGGTTGTCCAGGTTGATGTACAGGCGCGACACCTCGCGCGTGGCGATGCGCGCGGTGAACTGGCGCGCCAGCCGCAATGCCGCCATCGAGACGCGCTTGTCGTTGTCATCGTCTTCGAGGCGGCGCTTGAGTTCGGCTTCGCGGTCGGGCACCACCACCACCGGCAGCTCGATCGGGCTGAAATGCGCAGGCAGCAGCTGCTCGCCATCGCCCAGGTGCTGCTGAAGCCATGCGATGTCGGCCTCGGGCAGGCTGCCGGCCTTGAACAGCGCGCGATTGCCCTGCTCGGTGCCCAGCTCGACCAGGCGCATGCCCTTGGCCTGCGCCCAGCGCCGCAGGAACGGCACCACGGCGTAGCGATGGCCATGCGCGACGGGAACGCCCATCGCCCGGAACAACATTTCCTCGAAGCCGCCGCCGCTGTCCAGGATCACATGCAGCGCGCCACGTGAGGGCAGCTCGCTGGCTTTCATGTCGCCCTGCGAGGTCGGCACGCGCACATGCTCCATCAGAAGCTGGAACAGGCGCTCATCGCACAGTGCCGCGCCGAGCAGCGCTTCGTTGTGGCGGGCCAGGACCCGGCGCCATGCCTCCGGCTGCTGGCGCGCCACTTCGGCCAGGCCTTCGATCAGGGCTTCGCCCAGCGCGTGCTGGACCGAGCGGTAGGCCTCGTCGCGCTGCAGGTCTTCGCGGCTGGCAGTGGGGGTGAGGCGGTTGGACTCGATCACCCCGCCGATGAACCCGGCCCACGGCGGCAGCAGGTCGCGCGCGTCGTCGTCAAGCAGCATGCCGCGCACGAACACGGACAGGTTGCGGTTGTCGCTGGTGCCATAGGTGGCACCGTCCTGCACCCACAGCAGGCCCACGCCATCGCTGCCGGGCGCGGCACGCACGGGCACGGCGCAGATGGGTTCGAAGTTGCGCTCGAAGCGCGCGGCGAATTCCACCGCGCGGCGCTGCGCCTGCAGCGGGTGCAGCACCACGCCATCACGGGGGCGCCACGGCGGCGGCTCGGGGTTGATCGGCTGCGCGTCGTGGCCGATGTAGATCGGTTCGCCCAGCAGCGCACAGTAGCGGCCGAGGATGTCGCGCAGATGCGCTTCCTGGGCCAGGTGCTGGAAGTCCGCGTGCAGCTCCAGCAGCACTTCGGTGCCGACCGCACGCGCCGGCATAGGCGACACGGTGTACTGCTCGGCGTTGCTGGACACATAGCAATGCCCCAGCGTCGGGGTCTGGTAGGACGTGGTGCGCAGCGTCACCCGTCGTGCCAGCACGAAGGCGGACAGGAAGCCCAGGCCGAACATCCCGATCAGGCCTTCATCGTCCTCACCGGCCTGGCGCAGGCCGCGGGTATAGCCCACGCCCACGGTAGCCAGGTAGTCGTGGATCTCGCGCTGGGTCAGGCCCGCGCCGGTATCGATGATGCGCACGATGCCGTTGCCGGCATCGCCATGCACTTCGATACGCCCCGGCTCGACCCAGTCGGGTTGCTCAAGGCGGCGGCGAACCAGGGAATCGTGCGCGTTCTGGACCAGTTCGCGCAGGGCGACCACCGGGGTGGAATACAGATGCTTGCCCAGAACCGTCATCAACCCATTGAGATCGACACCGGCACGACGGATTTCAGTGGCGCCGGCGGCGTCGAGGGTCGTCTCTTCCATGTAATCGTTTTCTCCGGGGTGCGTGCCCCGGCGTCGAAATGAGCCGGGGCGAGGAAGCGCCGGGAAAACTAGCACAGCCCTGTGTGATTGCGGCTGCGTCCTGGCGCCGTCATCGAGGCCCTCAGCTGCGCGCCGGGAAGGCCCGCAGCCTTGGCAGTAAAAGCTCCGGGTGCCCTTGCTTCACTGGGTGGCGGATGAACTGCAGCTGTGCGCCCTGCCACTCACAGCGCGTCGATCGCCTCCGACAGCCGCTCCACCGCGATCACCTCCATGCCCTTCACGCTGCCGGTCTTCGGCGCATTCGCCTTGGGCACGATTGCGCGCTTGAAGCCGTGCGTGGCCGCTTCGCGCAGGCGGTCCTCACCGTTGGGCACCGGGCGGATCTCGCCGGACAGGCCGACCTCGCCGAACGCGATCGTCTTCTCGGCCAGCGGCCGGTCCTGCAGCGAAGACAACACCGCCAGCAGCACCGGCAGATCGGCCGCGGTCTCCTGCACGCGGATGCCACCGACCACGTTGACGAACACGTCCTGGTCGCCGACCAGCACCCCGCCGTGGCGGTGCAGCACCGCCAGCAGCATCGCCAGCCGGTTCTGCTCCAGGCCCACCGCGACCCGCCGCGGGTTGGACAGCGGCGAGGCATCCACCAGCGCCTGCACTTCCACCAGCAGCGGACGGGTGCCCTCGCGGGTGACCATCACGCAGCTGCCAGGCTGCTGGGTGCTGCCACCGGACAGGAAGATCGCGGAGGGATTGGAGACCTCCTTCAGCCCCTTCTCGCCCATCGCGAACACACCGAGCTCGTTGACCGCGCCGAAGCGGTTCTTGAACGCGCGCAGCAGGCGGAAGCGGCTGCCGCTCTCACCTTCGAAATAGAGCACCGCATCGACCATGTGCTCGAGCACGCGCGGGCCGGCGATGCCGCCCTCCTTGGTCACGTGGCCGACCAGGAACACGGCCGTGCCGGTCTCCTTGGCGAAGCGCACCAGCCGTGCCGCGCTCTCGCGCACCTGGCTGACCGAACCGGGGGCCGCGGTCAGCGATTCGGTCCACAGGGTCTGTACCGAATCGGCCACGATCAGCCGCGGCTTGGCCACGCTGGCATGTTGCAGGATCGCTTCGACCTGGGTTTCGGCCAGGGCATTGACGTTGTCCAGCGGGAGATCCAGCCGCACCGCGCGGCCGGCGACCTGCGAGAGCGACTCCTCGCCGGTGATGTACAGCACCGGCAGCGTCGCGGCCATCTTCGCCACCGCCTGCAGCAGCAGGGTGGACTTGCCGATGCCCGGATCGCCACCGACCAGCACCACCGCGCCTTCGACCAGGCCACCACCCAGCACGCGATCGAACTCGCCGATGCCGGTGCTCACCCGCAGGTGCTCGGTCTGCTGCACGTCCTTGAGCGCCATGATCTTCGGCGCGTCGACCTTGCCGGCCCAGCCGGAACGGCGCGACGCCGGCGAGGACTTGGCGGGCGTGGCGCTTTCCAGCGTGATCTCGCTGAGCGTGTTCCAGACCCCGCACTCGGTGCACTGGCCCTGCCACTTGCTGTATTCGGCGCCGCATTCACTGCAGACGTAAGCGGTGAGTCGCTTGGCCATGTCCACTTCCGCTTCAGAATCGATGGGGCAGGATAGCCGAGCCGCGTCGCAGCAACCGAGACGCCGGGCGTACGCGCTCAAGATTCCGGCCCCGGTGCCGATACTGCGGCGGGCCACTGCCCCTCCTTCAATCTCTCCAGGTTTCTCCATGACCGGCACCTACAGCCAGAGTCTTGTCGTGTTCTCGCTGCTGGTCGCCATCCTCGCCTCGTATACGGCCCTGGACATGGCCGGTCGCCTGGCCAGCACCCGTGGCCGGGTCGCCCGCTGGTGGCTGGCCGGTGGCGCGGGCGCGATGGGCCTGGGCATCTGGTCGATGCACTTCATCGGCATGCTCGCCTTCGATCTGCCGATCCCGATCGGCTATGACCTGGCGATCACCCTCTACTCGCTGGCGGTGTCGGTCGGCGCCTCGGCCTATGCCCTGTGGCTGGTCTCGCGCGCGGAGCTGCCGTGGTCGCGGTTGTGTGCCGGCGCGGTGCTGCTGGGGCTGGGGATCGCGGCGATGCATTACCTGGGCATGGCCGCACTGGAGATGCAGCCGGGCATCGACTACGACCCGCTGTGGTTCACCGCCTCGATCCTGATCGCCATCGGCGCAGCCGGTGCGGCGCTGTGGATCGCGTTCCGGCTGCGCCTGGAACAGCGCCGTCCGTTCCTGCTGCGCGGCGTGGCCTCGCTGGTGATGGGCCTGGCGATCGTCGGCATGCACTACACCGGCATGGCGGCGGCCACCTTCCCGGAAGGCGCGCTGTGCGGCGCGGCGTACGGCCAGGGGATCGATACCAAGTGGCTGGCGGTGCTGGTGATCGTCACCACGCTGGCCACGCTGGGGATCGCATTGATCGCCTCGGTGTTCGATCGCCAGATGCGTACCCGCACCGGCCTGCTCGCCGATTCGCTGGCCCAGGCCAACGAAAAGCTGATGCAGGCCGCCCTGCACGACCCACTGACCCAGCTGCCCAACCGCATGCTGCTGCAGGACCGGATCGAACAGGCCATCGAAAAGGCACAGCGCCGGCAGTTCAGCTTCGCGGTGATGTTCTGCGACCTCGATGGATTCAAGGCGATCAACGATGCCTACGGCCATCAGCTCGGCGACCAGCTGCTGATCCAGGTCAGCGAACGGATCACCGCGCTGCTGCGCGCGCAGGACACCTTCGCACGCCTGGGCGGGGACGAGTTCGTCATCGTGTTCCAGGTGGAGGATCCCGAAGACGCGGCCGTGGTCGCCGAACGCATCATCGCCAGCGTGGCCGAGCCCTTCGAGATCGACGCACTGGAACTGCAGGTCAGCGCCAGCCTCGGCATCGCGCTGTACCCCGCCGATGCCAGCACCGAGCGCGACCTGATGGCGCACGCCGATGCGGCGATGTACCACACCAAGGACTCGGGTCGGAACGGCTATACCTTCTTCACCCAGTCGCTCAACGTGAGCGCCAACCGCCAGCTGAAACTGCTGCAGGAGCTGCGCAAGGCAGTCAGCCGCAGCGAGCTGGTGCTGCACTACCAGCCCAAGTTCCAGGCCAACGGGAAGTCGCTGATCGGCGCCGAAGCACTGGTGCGCTGGCAGCACCCCGAGCTGGGCCTGCTCTCGCCGGATGCGTTCATCCCGATCGCCGAGCGCAGTGGATTGATCCTCTCCATCGGCGACTGGGTCCTCGACCAGGCCTGTGCGCAGCTGCGCCACTGGCACGATGCAGGGCACCCGGACTGGACCATGGCGGTGAATCTGTCGCCGCTGCAGTTCGGCTCCAGCACGCTGCTTGAGACCGTGCAGCGCACGCTGGACAAGCATGGGCTGGACCCGAAGCGGCTGACCCTGGAGGTCACCGAGACCACCGCGATGCGTGACGTGGAAGCCAGCCTGCTGATCCTGCACGGACTGACCGCG
This sequence comes from Stenotrophomonas sp. TWI1149, assembly GCF_039673155.1. Lineage (NCBI taxonomy): Bacteria > Pseudomonadati > Pseudomonadota > Gammaproteobacteria > Lysobacterales > Lysobacteraceae > Stenotrophomonas > Stenotrophomonas sp. TWI1149. The sequence continues at coordinate 46,411 of NZ_JBDJLB010000016.1, read as the reverse complement.
ATGGGCGTGAACATCTCCATCGATGATTTCGGCACCGGCTACTCCAGCCTGCTCTACCTCAAGCGCATGCCGGCCACCGAGCTGAAGATCGACCGCGCCTTCGTGCACGACCTGGAAGACAACGCGGAAGACGCCGCGATCGTCTCCTCGATCATCGCGCTGGGCCGCTCGCTGCAGCTGCAGATCGTCGCCGAGGGCGTGGAAACCGCCGGTCAGCGCCAGTATCTGAGCGACATGGGCTGCGATCAGCTGCAGGGGTATCACCTCGGGCGGCCGGTCGATGCTGTGGAGTTCATGCGGCTGGCCAAGGCGGCATAGCACGCGGCACTTTCGCCAGCGCACCGCCCAACAGAAAGGCCGCCCGAGGGCGGCCTTTCTGCGTGTGGCAACGTCGGAGAGACGTCAGTGCATCATGTGCACGTTCATGTTGTGCATGACCCACAGCGAACCGGCGACGATGATGCCGATCACCACGACGGTGAAGGCCGCCGCGCTGACGTTCCAGCGCTGTTCCGAGGAGCGGTCCAGGTGCAGGAAGAACACCAGGTGCACCAGGATCTGCAGCACCGCGGCAACGACGATGATGACGCCGGTGGTGAAGCGCGGCAGGTCGCCATGCATGACCGCCCAGAACGGGATGATGGTCAGCACGGCGGCCAGGACGAAGCCGATCAGGTAGGACTTGACGCTGCCATGGCTTTCGCCGGCAGCGCTGTGGCCATGATCGTGTGCGTGATTGTCATGTGCGGCCATTACAGCGCTCCATTCAGATAGACGACGGAGAACACGCCGATCCAGATCAGATCCAGGAAGTGCCAGAACAGGCTCAGGCACGCCATGCGGGTCTTGTTGGTCTGGGTCAGGCCGTTCTGCTTGATCTGGATGAACATGATCAGCAGCCACAGCAGACCCGCGCTCACGTGCAGACCGTGGGTACCGACCAGCGCGAAGAACGCCGACAGGAACGCACTGTGGTCCGGACCGTAGCCCTGATGGATCAGGTGGTTGAACTCCCACACTTCCATGCACATGAAGCCGAAGCCCAGCAGCCAGGTCAGGGCGAGCCATGCGTACATCTGGCCCACCTTCTGCTTGTGCATGGCGATCATGCCCAGGCCGAAGGTCAGCGAGGAGACCAGCAGCAGCGTGGTTTCCCAGGCGACGAAGGACAGTTCGAACAGGTCCTTCGGGCCGGGGCCACCGTCGGTGCCGCCGGACAGCACGATGTAGGTCGCAAACAGCGTGGCGAAGATGAGGCAATCGCTCATCAGGTACACCCAGAAACCGAAGACGGTATTGCCGCCGGTGTCGTGGTGCTCGTGGTCGTCATGGCCGTGGGCCGCCGCGTGCGCGGCGTGCCCATGGTTCATGGTGTTGGGGATAGTGGTGCTCATGCCTTCAGCTCCGATTTCACCAGGCCCTGCGCCACCAGGTGGCGACGGTGCTCATTCTCGATCCGCTCCACTTCCGCGGCCGGCACGTAGTAATCCACGTCCTTGTCGAAGGTGCGCCAGATGAAGGTGCCGATCATGCCGACCAGGCCCACGATCGCCAGCCACCAGATGTGCCAGATCATCGCGAAGCCGAACACCAGGCTGAAGGCGCCGATCACCACACCGGTGCCGGTGTTGCGCGGCATGTGGATGTCGGTGTACTTGGCCGGGCGTTCCCACGCCTCACCACGCTGCTTGCGCTCCCAGAACTCGTCCAGTTCGTTGACGCGCGGCAGCGAGCCGAAGTTGTAGAACGACGGCGGCGAAGAGGTTTCCCACTCCAGCGTACGGGCATCCCACGGATCGCCGGTGAGGTCGGCGGTCTTCTTGCGGTCGCGGATCGACACGGCGATCTGGATGATCTGGCACAGGATGCCGGCGCCGATGATGAAGGCACCGCACATGGCGATGATCAGCAGCGGCTGGTATTCCAGGTTCGGGTAGCTCTGCATGCGGCGGGTCATGCCCATGAAGCCCAGGATGTAGAGCGGCATGAACGCGACATAGAAGCCGATGAACCAGCACCAGAACGCGCGCTTGCCCCAGGTTTCGTTGAGGCGGAAACCGAACATCTTCGGCCACCAGTAGGTGATGCCGGCGAACATGCCGAACACCACGCCGCCGATGATGACGTTGTGGAAGTGGGCGATCAGGAACAGGCTGTTGTGCAGCACGAAGTCGATGGCCGGGATCGCCAGCATCACGCCGGTCATGCCGCCGATGGTGAAGGTGACCATGAAGCCGATCGTCCACAGCACCGGGGTCGTGAACTGCACGCGACCGCGGAACATGGTGAACAGCCAGTTGAAGATCTTCACGCCGGTCGGGATCGAGATGATCATCGTCGTGATGCCGAAGAAGGCATTGACGTTGGCACCCGAGCCCATGGTGAAGAAGTGGTGCAGCCAGACCAGGAACGACAGCACGCCGATGCAGGCCGTCGCGTAGACCATGCCCTTGTAACCGAACAGCGCCTTGCGCGAGAACGTGGCGATGACCTCGGAGAACACGCCGAAGGCCGGCAGGACCAGGATATAGACTTCCGGGTGACCCCAGATCCAGATCAGGTTGATGTACAGCATGGCGTTGCCGCCACCGTCATTGGTGAAGAAGTGCGTGCCGAGGTAACGGTCCAGGGTCAGCAGCACCAGGGTGATCGTCAGCACCGGGAAGGCGGCGATGATCAGCACGTTGGTGACCAGCGCGGTCCAGGTGAAGATCGGCATCTGCATCAGCTTCATGCCGGGCGTGCGCATCTTCAGAATGGTGATGAAGAAGTTGATGCCGCTCAGCGTCGTACCCAGGCCTGCTACCTGCAGGCCCCAGATGTAGTAATCGACACCTACCCCTGGACTGTATTCCTTGCCTGACAACGGCGGGAAGGCCAGCCAGCCGGTCTGCGCGAACTCACCGACACCCAGCGAGATCATCACCAGGCCCGCGCCCGCCACGAACAGCCAGAAGCTGAGCGAGTTGACGAACGGGAAGGCGACGTCGCGTGCGCCGATCTGCAGCGGCACGACGACGTTCATCAGGCCGGTGATCAGCGGCATCGCCACGAAGAAGATCATGATCACGCCGTGGGCGGTGAAGATCTGGTCGTAGTGATGCGGGGGCAGCACGCCCTCGTTGCCGCCGGCGGCCATCGCCTGCTGGATGCGCATCATGATCGCGTCGGCGAAGCCGCGCAGCAGCATGACGAAGGCGACGATGAGGTACATCACGCCGATCTTCTTGTGATCCACCGAGGTGAACCACTCTTTCCAGAGATAGCCCCACAGCTTGAACTTGGTGATCAGGGCCAGCACGAGCAGGCCACCGATCCCCGCGCCGATCAGCGTGGTGATGATGATCGGATCGTGCGGGATGTCGGCAAAGGTCAGTTTACCCAACAGATTCATGGTCATTCTCCCGAGCCGTCGTGACCGGCGTGACCGGCTGCGGCGTGCTCGTCTGCAGTGTGTGCGGCGTCCGCGGCAGCGGGCTGGTCGGCATGGACCGGCAGCTTCGCAGCGTCGTCGTGGGCTCCGCTCATGGCCTGCATGTCGTGGCCTTCATGGCTTTCGCCCTCGGCGCCGTCATGCTTCATGGCCTTGTGGTCGTGCTTCATGCCGTAGTGCTGGTTGTCGCCCATGTGCTTGGCGATGACCCAGTCGAACAGGCCGGCCTCGGTGGTGCCGTAATAGGTCACCGGGTGCCAGTCGTGGTTCTTCTCGGCGACCAGCGCAGCGAAGGCGGTCTTGTCCAGGGTCGCGCTTTCGGCACGCACCTTGGTCAGCCACTGCTGGTACTCCGCCTCGGTCACCGAGTGCGCGGAGAAATGCATCTTGCTGAAGCCCGCGCCGCTGTAGTGCGAGGACATGCCCGGGAACTCACCGGTCTCGTTGGCGATCAGGTGGAGTTTGGTCTCCATGGCCGTCATCGAGTAGATCATGCTGCCCAGATGCGGGATGAAGAATGCATTCATCACCGAATCGGACGTGATCTTGAAGTTCAGCGGGGTATCGACCGGGAAGGTGATCTCGTTGACGGTGGCGATGTTCTCTTCCGGGTAGATGAAGAGCCACTTCCAGTCCAGCGAGATGGCTTCAATCACCACCGGCTTCTTGTCCGAGTCCAGCGGACGGTACGGATCCAGCGCGTGCGAGGAACGCCAGGTCAGCACGGCCAGCACCAGCACGATCATGCACGGGATCGACCAGACCACCACTTCGATGGCCGTGGAATGCGACCACTTCGGCTCGTAACGGGCCTTGGTGTTGGTCGCACGGTACTTCCACGCGAAGGTGAGGGTCATGATGATGACCGGCACGACAACCAGCAGCATGAGCACGGTGGCCGTGATCAGCAGGGTCTTCTCGTCGTGGCCGATCTGGCCCTTGGGGTTGAGGATGGCCGAGTTGCAGCCCGTCAGGAACACGGACAACGCAAACAGCAGGCCCGGACGCAGGAAGCGTCCAAGGGGTTTCAACGGAATCATCGGTCGATCCAATTGCGTAGGGAATGCCAGTTCAAGCCCGCCTCCGTCCCAGCCAAAGCCGGTGGTGCCGGTCCAAGGGGACAGGCACGAAGGACGATCATGTCAGCCTTCTAATTTTAGGCCGTCACGCATCATTTAAGAAAGGCATTGACAATGATCCAGCGCAGGAAAGGCCTGTTTTAGGCTGCGACACGTTGTCGCAGTGCCGGGCAATGACCCGATTCGGCAACATTCCGGCCCTTGTATAGACATGAACCGGTCAGGTCCGGGGCTCCGCGTCGCCACGGTACACGCCCCGGCGGTCGGCGTCATCGGCGGCGGTGCTCAGGGGGCCAGCACCCGGTTCGCGCAGTCCGCCCCACTGACGAAGTCGGCCAGGTTGCGCAGCGTGATCTCCGAGATCTCCTGCAGGGCCTCCACCGTGAAGAAGCCCTGGTGCCCGGTCACCAGCACATTGGGGAAGGTCATCAGGCGCTGGAACGCATCATCGTCGATGATCTCGCCGGACCGGTCCTGGAAGAACAGCCCGCTCTCCTGCTCGTAGACATCGATGGCCAGGTGCCCCAGGCGGCGGGACTTCAGCGCGCGGATCACCGCATGGGTATCCACCAGCCCACCCCGCGAGGTATTGACCAGCATCGCCCCGGGCTTCATCCGGGCGAGCGAGGCATCGTCGATCAGGTGCTGGGTTTCCGGCGTCAAAGGACAGTGCAGCGAGACCACGTCCGCGCGGGCGAGCAGCTCCTCCAGCGCGACCGACGCGCCGATGGCGGCGAACGCGGGCGACGGATACGGATCGTGGCCCAGTACGGTGCAGCCCATGCCCTTGAAGATGCGGGCGGTCGCCAGCCCGATCTTGCCGGTCCCCACGATGCCCACGGTCTTGCCGTGCAGGGTGCGGCCCAGCAGGCCATCGAGCATGAAATTGCCCTCGCGCACCCGGTTGTAGGCGCGGTGGGTGTGCCGGTTGAGCGTCATCACCAGTGCCAGCGCATGTTCGGCCACGGCCTCGGGCGAATAGGCGGGCACGCGCGCTACGAACAGGCCCAGCTGGCCGGCGGCGGCCAGGTCGACATTATTGAAGCCTGCACAACGCAGCAGCACCGCGCGCACGCCCAGTGCATGCAGTGCCTGCAGCACCGCGGCGTCCAGCCGATCATTCACGAATACACACACCGCCTCACAGTCCTGCGCCAGTGCCGCGGTATGTACCTCCAGCGCGGCATCGAAATAGAGAAACTCGAAGGACTGCCCTGCCCCGCGGCGTTGATTGGCTTCCTCGAGAAACCGCTGGTCATACGGGCGGGCGCTGAATACTGCGATCTTCATGAGGCGGATTCCCGGGAGTTCGAGCACGACGATACCGCAGTACACTCCGGCCAACTGCCTGGAGACCGCCGTGTCCCTGACTACCCGCCTGCTCCGCTGGACCGCCACGCCGATGGGCCGGCGCGCCCTGTTCGTGCTTACTGCCGCGATCGTGACCCTGATGGCCTGCAACCCACTGCTGGTGCCACTGCTGCCCGTGGTGGATGCGCTGGGGCTGGATGTCCTGCTCCTGCTGATCGGTGCGCAGGCGATCGCGCTATTGCCGTGGGTGCGGCTGCATGCCAGCCGTATCGCCCGCGTCGCCGCCCGTTTACTGCTTGGTGCGCTCGCAGGTTTCATCGGCGGCTATCTGCGGCAACTGGTCTTCGGCAATGGCGCGCGTTGGACCCGCGTGCGCGCGTGACCTAGTATTCGGCACTTGCCGGACGCCATGGGTGGATGTGCGTGGAGAGTTTTGAGCGGTTCAACGGGCGCCGTAGCGGTGCAGGCAAGGACGTCGCGATCCTGTCACACGGTTTTGGCACGGATCAGACCGCATGGAACGCACTGCGTCCCTGGTGTGAAGCGCGCTTTGATGTGATTTCCTTCGATCTTGCCGGCTGCGGTCCGCACGGTGCACAGACATACGATTTCGAACGACACGGCGCGCTGTTCGGGTATGCCGACGATCTGATCGACATCCTCGACGAGCTGGACGTGCGTGACTGCACTTACATCGGCCACTCGATGAGCGGCATGATCGGCGCTGCCGCCGCCGTGGCGCGGCCGGACCTGTTCGAGCGCCTGGTCATCATCGGCGCATCGCCGCGTTATCTCGACGATGACGGGTACACCGGCGGCTTCAGGCCGCAGGACCTGGACCAGTTGTTCGACAGCATGCGCGCCAACTACCAGGCCTGGATCGCCGGCTTCGCCCCGATGGTCGTCGGCGTGGAAGACAGCGCGGTCGTCGCCGATTTCTCCAATACCCTGTTCCAGATGCGCCCGGATATCGCGCTCAATACCTCGCGCACGATTTTCACCTCCGATCTGCGCAGCCTGGCCGCGCGGGTCTCAAGGCCGGTCCACCTCATCCAGACCGCACACGACGTGGCGGTACCGGTCGCGGTCGGCCACTGGCTGGCCAACGCGATCGAGGGCGCCACCCTGGATGTGATCGATGCCTCGGGTCATCTTCCGCACATGACCGCGCCCGATGACGTCATGCGCATTCTCGAACAGCGACTGGCAGGCACCGCGTTGTGACGACGTCCGACAGTGACGCCCTGGCCGCGCTGTGCCAGTTCGCCCGCCTCGCCTCCCACGCCGACCTGGTGATGGCAGTGGAAGTGGACGCCGACGGCAGGGCGACGTGGGCGGTCGCGGCCCCGGCGCTGCCCTCCTCGAGTTTCAACCTGGCGCGCAGCGGTCTATTCGAACACACCTGGAGCGGTGAAGCCGTCGACGCAACGGGGTTCCGGCTGCCGACGGCGATCATCCATGCACTGGAAGGCCTCCCCACCCACCTGCTCTACGTCCCGGCCCCGTCGCACGGGGCGCCGCTGAGCGGCCTGCTGCTGCTGTGGCGAAGCGCGCCTGCCCCTGCAGCGTTGACGGCGCAGGTGCCGCTGCTGGCGACGAGCGTGGCCCGCCTGCTGTCCGCACGGCGGGAGGCCGCACGCGGCGCGATCGTCCGCAATCAATTCCTCGATCTGTTTGAAAGCGTGCCGGCGGGCATCGTCCTGATCGATGGCGATGGCGTGGGCGCCGCCGTCAACGAGCACGCTGCGGAGCTGCTGGGGTGCGCCGCGGGCAATCACCGCGCGGCGGACGTGGCCGGCCCGATGCGCGCCCTGCGCCAGCGCTGCGACAACCATGCCGAGCTGGAGCTGGCCTACAGCGCCCAGATGAACAACGATCAGTTCGCCGCAAAGCAGAACTGGACGCTGGGCGAACGGACCTTCGAGGTGGATACCCATCCGGTACGCGGCAACGGCGCCCACGGGCGCATCTGGCTGTTCGCCGACGTCACCGCCGATCTGCTGATGGCCGCCGAACTGCGCCGCCTCGCCTCCTCCGATCCCTTGACCGGCGTGCCCAATCGCCGTCATTTCGAGGAATGCTCTGCGCAGATCATCGCCGCCCGTGAAGCGAATGGCCGTGCGGTCGCGGTGCTGATGGTGGACGTGGATCACTTCAAGAAGATCAACGACACCTACGGCCATCCGGTCGGCGATGAAGTCCTCAAAGTGGTCGCCAGGCGTTGCCGGGATGCACTGCGGGAACGCGATCTGTTCGCCCGCTTCGGTGGCGAGGAATTCATCGCGCTGCTGGCCGCCTCCGCCGTGGATGAGATTCCCGCCGCCGCCGAGCGACTGCGCAGCGCGGTCGCCGCCGAACCCATCCTCGTAGACGGCGAACGTATCGCTGTCTCCGTCAGCATCGGTGGCGCGATCGGCGAGGCGTTGCCGGGCGGCGACCAGAAACTGCTGGAAGAGCTGATCTCCCGCGCGGATGAGGCGCTGTATGAGGCCAAGACCAGCGGGCGGAATCGGGTCCGGATGGCCGACCTGCGGCCGGACCTGTTCGCCCCCTGAGGCACGCGGGCGGCACTTGTCCGCGTCAGCCTAACACTGTTAGATTCGCCGCCTAACATCGTTAGGCAGGGCCAGCAGTGCGTCAACCCATCGCGCGGGAAAACATCGTCGAGGCGGCCTTCCGGATCCTCGACGAGGCCGGCCTGGAGGGGATCACCCTGCGCAAAGTGGCCTGCTCGCTGGGCATCCGCGCGCCGTCGCTGTACTGGCACTTCAAGAGCAAGCAGGCGCTGATCGATGCCATGGCCGATGCCATGATCTGCGACGTCGCCCGGGACATTCCCGTCGGCCAGCCATGGCGGCAGACCCTGCTGCAGATCGGGCGCGAGTTCCGCCTGGCGTTCAAGGCACGCCGCGATGGTGCGCGGGTCTATGCCGGCACCTTCCTGGCCACCGAGAACGTGCTGCGGGTGGGTGAGGCGAGCATCGCCGCGCTGATCGGGGCGGGCGCCTCGGCACGCTTCGCCGCGACCACCTCGATGGACCTGGTGTATTACACGATGGGCTTCGTCATCGAGGAGCAGTCCTGGCCCGGCGACGGCAGCATGGAGGCGCTGGGCGAGGCGTTCATGGCCCTGGCCGAAGCGCGTTTCCCCCATTGCTGGCAGGCCCGTGATGTGTGGAGCGAAGTCGATTTCGACGCCCGCTTCGAGCAGGGGCTGGGCCTGATGCTGGATGGCATCGCACTGCGCCTGTCCCGCGAATCCTGATTCCCCCACTCCTTTTTCTCCCGCTGTTCCGACCCGGAAAGCCCCTCAATGCGTGCACCCTCCTTCCGCAGTATTTCCCTGATCCTGGTCGCCGCGCTGCTGTCCGCGTGTGGAGGCAAGGACGACAAGGCTTCGGCCGACGCCACGGCCGCCAGTTCGGCGCTGCCGGTCTCGCTGGCGCCCGCACAGCAGCAGACCATGGCGCGCACGGTGCTGGTCTCCGGGCCGGTGACCGCCTACGAGGAAATGCAGCTGGGCGTGGAGATCAGCGGCCAGCGGGTGACCGCGCTGCTGGTGGACGTGGGCCAGTGGGTCAAGCAGGGCCAGGTGCTGCTGCAGGTGGACCATCGCACCCTGGACAGCGAGCTGGCGCAGGCCGACGCTTCGCTGCGGCAGGCGCAGGCCTCGCAGGAACTGGCGCGGATGAACTACGAGCGCAGCGCCAAGCTGGCCACCCAGCAGCTGATCAGCGAAAGCAGCCTGGATGAACTGCGCGCCTCGCGCATCAATGCCGAAGCGCAGACCTCCACCGCACGCGCCGCGCGCGATGCGGCCAAGCTGCGCCGCGATTTCGCAGACCTGCGCGCACCGGCCGACGGCCTGATCTCCAAGCGCCTGGTGCAGCCGGGCCAGGTGGTCTCCGCCGGAACCGAGCTGCTGCGCCTGATCCGCGATGGTCGCCTGGAGTGGCGCGCGGAGCTGCCGGAGAACCAGCTGGCCGATGTGGCGGTAGGCAACACCGTAGAGCTGCCGTATGCCGGCCAGGTGGTCAGCGGCCGCATCCGGGCGGTCACCCCGGGTGTCGATGGGCAGACCCGCACCGGCACGATCTACGCCGACCTGCCCACGCCCGGCCCGCTCAAGCAGGGCATCTACGTGGATGGCCGCATCGTCACCGGCGACGGCCCGGTGCTGACCATCCCGACCGCGGCGATCGTGCAGCGCGACGGCCACAACTACGTGTTCACCGTGAACGACAAGCAGCAGGCGACCCGCCACCGGGTCAGCACCGGCCAGGCCGTGCAGGGCCGCACCGCGATCCTGGAAGGTCTGAAGGCCGGTGACCAGGTCGTGGTGGATGGTTCCGGCTTCCTCGGTGAGGGCGACCGCGTGCGCGTGGTGGCCGCGACCAAGGCCGCCGCACGATGAACATCTCTGCCTGGGCGATCAAACGCCCGTTGCCTGCGCTGCTGATCTTCTTCGTGCTGTGCGTGGCCGGCCTGTGGGGGTTCCATCAGCTGCCGGTGGCGCGCTTCCCGGACATCGCCTTCCCGATGACCACGGTCACCGTCACCCAGCCCGGCGCCTCGCCGAGCCAGCTGGAAGCCGAAGTGACCCGCAAGGTCGAGGACTCGGTGGCGACGGTCAACAACGTCAAGCGCGTGATGTCCTCGGTCAGCGAAGGCGTCAGCACCACCACCATCGAATTCCAGCTGGAGGCCGACCTGGCCACCGCGCTGGATGACACCCGCGATGCCGTTACGCGTATCCGCACCGACCTGCCACAGGACATCCAGGAGCCGGTGATCTCAAAGGTCGATATCGGCGGCTCGCTGATGACCTATGCACTGGTCGCACCGCACATGACCACCGATGAGGCCAGCTGGTTCGTCGACCGCGACATCTCGCGTGCGATGTACGGCGTGCCCGGTGTCGCGCGTGTCACCCGCGTGGGCGGCGTGCAGCGCCAGGTGCGGGTGGATCTGGATCCCAATGCCCTGATCGCGATGGGCATCACCGCCGGCGATGTATCGCAGCAGCTGGCCCGCATCCAGGTGGAGCGTGCCGGCGGCAAGACCGAGGTCGAGGGCGCGCAGCAGACCATCCGCACGCTGGGCACCGTCGGTGACGCACAGGCGCTGCGCGACTACTCCATCGCCCTGCCGGACGGGCGCGCGGTGCGGTTGTCCACGCTGGCCACGGTCACCGACGGCGCCGCCGACCCGACCGAAGCGGCCCTGCTGGACGGCAAGGGCGTGGTGGCCTTCTCGATGTCGCGTACCCGCGGCTCCAGCGAGGTCAAGGTCGAAGCCGGCGTGCATGACGCACTGGACAAGATCAAGGCCGAGCATCCGGGCATCGACTTCCGCCTGGTCACCACGGCGATCGATGAGACCCACCGCTCCTACGATTCCTCGATGACGATGCTCTGGGAAGGCGCGCTGCTGGCCCTGCTGGTGGTATGGCTGTTCCTGCGCGACTGGCGGGCGACGTGGGTGTCCGCGCTTGCGCTGCCGCTGTCGATCATCCCGACGTTCGCGGTGATGTACTTCTTCGGCTTCACCCTCAACATCATCACGCTGCTGGCGCTGTCCGTGGTGGTCGGCATCCTGGTGGACGATGCGATCGTGGAGATCGAGAACATCGTGCGCCACCTGCGCATGGGCAAGCCACCGCTGGAAGCCGCGCGCGAGGCGGCCGGCGAGATCGGCAACGCGGTGATCGCCACCTCGCTCACCCTGGCCGCCGTATTCGTGCCGGTGGCCTTCATGCCCGGCATCGCCGGCAAGTTCTTCCGCGAGTTCGGCTGGACCGCCGCCACCGCCGTGCTGTTCTCGCTGCTGGTGGCGCGCCTGCTCACGCCGATGATGGCCGCCTACCTGCTCAAGCCGCATGGCGAGGAGAAGCCGGAATCGAAGCTGATGACCTGGTACCTGGGCTGGGTGGACGCCGCGCTGCGCCATCGCGGCCGCACGCTGTGGCTCGCCACCGGGTTGTTCGTCGCGTCGCTGGCGCTGGTGCCGTTCATCCCGGCCACCTTCATCCCGCAGTCCGATCTGGGCCGCAGCAACCTCAACCTCGAACTGCCGCCGGGCACGCGCCTGCAGGAAACCGTGGCCGTCGCCGAGCACGCGCGTGCGCTGCTCAAGGACATGCCCGAACTCAAGCAGGTCTACACCGCGGTCGGCGCCGTGCTCGACCTGGGCGACCCCAGCGCAACCGGCGTCGGTGAGCCGCGCAAGGCCACCCTCGTGCTCGACTGGGGCACCACCGACACGCGTGAGCGCGACCAGCGCGTGCTGGAGCGCGAGGCCCGCCAGCGCCTCGCCGACCTGCCCGGCGTGCGCGTCAGCTACGTCAGCTCCGAGCCGGGCAACCTGCTGCAGCTGGTGCTCTCCGGTGACGACCCGCAGCGCCTGCAGGATGCCTCCACCGCGCTGGAGCGCGACCTGCGTGGCATCCAGGGCCTGGGCAGCGTGACCTCCACTGCCTCGCTGCTGCGCCCGGAACTGCAGATCGTGCCGAACCCCGCCCGCGCCGCGGACCTGGGCGTGGCCACCGCCGATATCGCCGAGGCCGCCCGCATCGCCACGGCGGGTGATTACGAGCAGCGCCTGGCCAAACTCAACCTGCCCGACCGGCAGGTGCCGATCCGGGTCGGCTTTGCCGAAGCCACGCTGGCCAATCCGGGCCTGATCAGCCAGCTGCGCGTGCCCGGCCGCAATGGCCCGGTACCGCTGGCGGCCGTCGCCGACATCCAGCAGGGCAGCGGCCCGTCGCAGATTTCGCGCTACCAGCGCCAGCGCAACGTGACCCTCACCGCCGAACTCAACGGCCGCCCGCTGGGCGATGTGATGACCGAGGTGCAGGCCCTGCCGAGCGTCAAGCAGCTGCCGCCGGGCGTGACCTTCCTCAATACCGGCGATGCGGAAGTGTTCGTCGAACTGTTCATCGGCTTCATGCTGGCGATGGCGGCAGGGTTGATCTGCATCTACATGGTGCTGTTGCTGCTGTTCAACCACGCCCTGATGCCGATCACCATCCTTGCCGCGGTGCCTCTGTGCGCCGGCGGTGCGTTCGGCGCGCTGCTGATCACTCAGAACATGCTCTCGCTGCCGGCGCTGATCGGCCTGCTGATGCTGATCGGCATCGCCACCAAGAACTCCATCCTGCTGGTGGATTACGCGGTGATGGCCGAAGACGAACACGGCATGAGCCAGCACGATGCGCTGATCGATGCCTGCCGCAAGCGCGCACAGCCGATCATCATGACCACCCTGGCGATGGGCGCGGGCATGATGCCGATCGCGCTGGGCTTTGCGGGTGACTCCAGCTTCCGTGCGCCGATGGCGATTGCCGTGATCGGCGGCCTGATCACCTCGACGCTGCTCAGCCTGATCGTGATTCCGGCTGCTTTCACCGTGGTGGATGACGCGGGCGACTGGCTGTCGCGGAAGTTCCGGCGGCGGTCGTCGCATCCGGCTGTCGGCGGTGCGGAGTGAGCTGACCCGCCACGCCGCCCCAAACAAAAAGCCCCGGCCAAGGCCGGGGCTTTTTGCTGTATCTGGTGCCGGAAATAGGAATCGAACCTACGACCTACGCATTACGAATGCGCCGCTCTACCAACTGAGCTATTCCGGCGAGGTCGTGAATTCTAGGGGGTCTGGGCCACTTTGGTCAATCAGGGAAGCGCTCACCGTGGAACGGCCCGCGCGCCCAATGGCCCGGCAAGACGTGCTCCTGCCGCACCAGCCCTTGACGCACCAGCCTCTACAGTGAATCCCCCACCTCCGGAGGCATCCCATGCGCCCCTGTCCCCGCTTGGCCGGCCTGCTGCTGTCATCCCTGCTGCTGAGTGCCACTGCGCTGGCACGCGACACGCCACCGACGCCGCAGACACCGGACCAGCAGTGGCAACCCCTGTTCCAGCAGGTCCAGGACGCGCACCTGTTCAAGGACCAGAAGACCTTCGCCGATGCGGTGCCCCGCCAGCCGGCGGCGACCGTCCTGACCCAGTGGCAGCGCGCCAGGACGCAGCCCGGGTTCGACCTCGCCGGGTTCGTCTCCGAGCACTTCACCGTGCCGGGCGACGCCCCGCCGTATGTGCCGCCTGCCGGAGAAACGCTGCGTGCCCATATCGAGGGTCTGTGGCCGGTGTTGACCCGCACCACCGGCACCGTGGATCCGCACGGCTCGCTGCTGCCGCTGCCCAGGCCCTACGTGGTGCCCGGCGGACGCTTCCGCGAGGTGTATTACTGGGACAGCTATTTCACTCTGCTCGGGCTGGCCTCCAGTGGCCGCTGGCAGCAGGTCCGCGACATGGTGGACAACTTCGCGTTCCAGCTCGACAGCTACGGCCACATTCCCAACGGCAACCGCAGCTACTACTTGAGCCGCTCGCAGCCGCCCTTCTTCAGCCTGATGGTGGATCTGCTCGCCACGCATGAGGGCGATGCGGCCTACCGTCGCTATCTTCCACAGCTGCGCATCGAGCATGCGTTCTGGATGCGCGGTGCGGAAACGCTGGCACCGGGCGAGGCACGCGAGCGGGTGGTTCGGCTGGCGGATGGCCAACTGCTCAACCGCTACTGGGACGACCGCGCGGTCCCACGCACCGAGTCCTGGATGGACGATCTGGCCACCGCCGCGCAGGCGCCACAGCGCGCGCCCTCGCAGGTGTATCGCGACCTGCGCGCCGGCGCGGAGTCCGGCTGGGATTTCAGCTCGCGCTGGCTCACCGAGCCGTCTGCATTGGCGAGCATCCACACCACGGCGATCGTGCCGGTCGATCTGAACAGCCTGCTGTTCCATCTGGAAACCACGCTCGCCCGCGCCAGCAAGGCCGCCGGTGATCGCACGGCGGCACGCGCCTTCACCGGTCAGGCGAAGGGACGCCGGCACGCCATCAACGCGCTGCTCTGGGATGACGGCCAGGGCTGGTACGTCGACCGCGATCTGGAGCGCGGCCAGACCCGCCCCGCCCTGACCGCGGCCGCCCTGTTCCCCTTGTGGCTGGACGTGGCCGATCGCGCGCAGGCGCGCCGTACCGCGCAGGCGGTGGAGACACAGTTGCTGCGCGACGGCGGCTTGCTGACCACCACCCTGACGACCGGCCAGCAATGGGATGCCCCCAACGGCTGGGCGCCGCTGCAGTGGGTCGCGGTGGACGGGCTGCAGCGGCATGGGCAGGACACCCTCGCCCGCCGGATCGGCGTGCGCTTCCTGCGCACCGTGCAGACGGTGTATGACCGCGAGGGCAAGCTGGTGGAGAAGTATGTGGTCGACGGCTCGGCCACGGGCGGCGGTGGCGGCGAATACCCGCTGCAGGATGGGTTCGGCTGGAGCAACGGGGTTACGTTGGCGCTGCTGGATCGGCTGTGTGCGCCGAAGCGGGTCTGCGACAGCGCGCAGGATGTGGAGGCCGCGGACTGATCCAGCGGCCGCCGCGGCGCGGGATCAGCGCGCCTTCCACAACTCCGCCAACCGATCCGGCTTGCCCGCGATCCGCTCCAGCGCCGGGTACTTCAGCCCGTCGTGGTAATGCAGCGTCACCGTATCGATGCGATCCACGTTCTTCACCAGCAGCGTCAGCGGTGCCTTGTCGGTCCTGGCCGCGGTGATCGCCTCCTTCAACTGCTCGGCCTTGAACACGCGGCCATTGAGTGCGACCACGCTCATGCCGGGGATCAGCCCGGCATTGAACGCCGGGCTGTCCCACAGCACGTCGCCGATGTAGCCGGACTCGCTGACGGACAGGCCGATGGAGTACAGCAGGTTGCTGTTCTTGCCGCGCGTCTCCTGCGCCTTGAACGCCTCGTTCGGCGTATCGGTATAGACCAGTTTCCAGCCGGCCGCTTCCAGGCCGCCGGTCAACGGGCCGTGCCCGTCCAGGCGTTCGCGCAGGAAGCTGGCCCAGTCGAACGGCGCCACGCCGTTGAGGGTGCCGACCACGTCCTCGAAGGTATACGAATGGACGTTCCAGTCGCCGTCGTTCATGCCGAAGAACGCCTTGGCGAAGTCGTCCAGGCCGCGCTTGTTGCCGGTCAGCGCCCGCAGCTTGCCGTCCACCTCCAGCCATACCATCTGGCCGCCGGAGTAGTAGTCCTCGCTCATCTGGTAGTTGCGGAACGCCAGCGCGCGGCGCTGGGCGATGGTCGGATCGTTGGTGGTGTCCTGCAGAGTGCGCCAGGCCAGGCCGGGGCGACCGCGATCATAGGTGCCCGCCACATTGGCCAGCACATCGCGGGTCTGCTGCGGGGTCCACAGTCCGGAGCGGGCGGCCAGCACCTGGCCCCAGAACTGGGTCTGCCCTTCATACAGCCACAGCAGGCTGTCGCCCATCGGCACGTTGAAGTTGGCGGTGGTCAGATCGGCGCCACGCCGGTACTTGCCGTTCCAGGAGTGGTTGAACTCGTGCGGCAGCAGGTCGCGGCCGAGCCAGGTCTTGTCCCACTCGGTGAAGTAGCCGGTGTCGCCGCTGTTCTCGCTGGAGCGCTGGTGCTCCAGGCCGATGCCGCCGAGCCTGTCGGTCAGCGCGAGCAGGAACTCGTAGCGGTCGAAGTGGCGTGCGCCGTAGAGTTTGTACATCTGCTGCACCAGCGCGCGATGCGCCTGGATCTGCTCGGGCTTGGCCGCCAGCGACGTGGCGTCATCGGCGAAGACATTCAGGTGCACCGGCACCTTCGCACCGGGGTCCAGATCGAAGCGCTGGAAGTGGCGGCCGGCGAACAGTGGCGAGTCGACCAGGTGGTCGTAGCTGATCGGCTTGAACACCACGGTGTCGCCGTCGCGGCGCTCCGTGTCCAGCGCGGTGGCATACGACCAGCCCGGCGGCAGGGTGACGGTGGCCTGCGCCTGGATGTTGCGGGTGATGACCCCGGCCGGATACAGCGAGTTGGCGTTCCACTGCAGGTTGAGCATGTCCGGCGTCATCACCACGCGGCCCTGCGCGCCCTGCGAGGACAGGAACTTGAACTCGGCCACGACTTCACTGGCGCCCTGCGGCACCTCCACGGTGAACGCGTAGACGTCGTACGGATCCCGCTTCCACTGCAGCGGCGTGCCGTTGGCGGTGACGACCAGGCCGGCGAGCTTGTCGATCGGCCCGCTCGGCGAATGCGCCCCGGGCAGCCACTGCGGGTACAGCAGGGTCAGCGGGCCGGGCTTGGCCGGGACCGTGGCCTTGACCTTGAAGATGCGTCGGCCGATATCGCGCGCGTCCACGTCGATGCGCAGCAGGCCCGGGAAGGCCACGTCCTGCGGTGGCGGTGTCTGCGCCTGCACGCCGGTGGCGGACACGGCCAGCAACACGGACAGGGCAATGGCACGCATCTTCATCAGGCAGGCTCCAACAGGGGAAGCCTCGATCCTAGCCCTGCGTTACCGCCCTGCCCCATGGCCAAAGGTCATGCGTCGCGTTGCGGCCATGATTGGCACAGCGCAGTGCGGCGACGTTCTGTCTGCCGGACGCGATCAGGATCCACCGAGGTGAGCTGCCGGCCAGCGGCCGGCACTACCGGGGAAGCGCCACGGCATGCGTGGCGTCACGATGTCGGGTCAGTCGACCAGGCGCAGCCGCAGTTCTTTCGGCAGCGCGAACACCATCGATTCCGGCTCGCCGTCCAGCTCGCCGACGCCGGTGGCGCCAAGTTCCTTCAGGCGCGCGATCACCCCATCCACCAGCACCTGCGGCGCGGAGGCGCCGGCGGTCAGGCCGATGTGCTTCTTGCCGGCCACCCATGCCGGGTCGATCTCGTCGGCCCCGTCGATCAGGTAGGACTCCACCCCATCACGACGCGCCAGTTCACTCAGGCGATTGGAGTTGGAGCTGTTCGGCGAACCGACCACCAGCACCAGGTCGCAGCGCTTGGCCAGGTCGCGCACGGCATCCTGGCGGTTCTGCGTGGCGTAGCAGATGTCATCGTTCTTCGGGCCCTGCATCGCCGGGAAGCGGGTGCGCAGCGCGTCGATGATGCCGCGGGTGTCATCCACCGACAGCGTGGTCTGGGTGGTGTAAGCGAAGTTCTCCGGCTGGTCGATGACCAGGGTGGCGACGTCGTCCACATCTTCGACCAGGTAGATCTGGCCGGTACCGCGCTCGCGGCTCCACTGGCCCATCGTGCCTTCCACTTCCGGGTGGCCGGCGTGGCCGATCAGCACCACGTCGCGGCCGGCGCGGCAGTGGCGGGCCACTTCCAGGTGCACCTTGGTGACCAGCGGGCAGGTGGCGTCGAACACCTTCAGGCCACGGCGGTCGGCTTCCTGGCGCACGGCCTGGGAGACGCCGTGGGCGCTGAAGATCACCGTGTTGTCGTCCGGTACTTCGTCCAGCTCTTCGACGAAGATCGCACCGCGGGCCTTCAGGTCATCGACCACGAACCGGTTGTGCACGACCTCGTGGCGCACATAGATCGGCGCACCCAGGGTCTCGATCGCGCGCTTGACGATCTCGATCGCACGATCGACACCGGCACAGAAACCACGCGGATTGGCGAGCAACACATCCATCGGTCAGATACTCCGGCCGGCGTGAGCCGGGTCGTTACGGATACAGGAGGGAATTATCCCGCTTTTTTGGCAGGCTTGCCGTCGAACAGGCCGAACAGGGCGATGCCCACCGCGCCGACCACGATCGCCGAATCGGCGATGTTGAACGACGGCCAGGCATGGTCACCGATATACCACTGGATGAAGTCGACCACATGGCCGTGCATCAGCCGGTCGATCACGTTGCCGATCGCCCCGCCGATCACCAGGGCGTACGGCACGGCGCTGCGCCAGGCACCGCGCGCGGTGCCCCACATCCAGTAGGCCATCAGGCCGCTGATGCCCACCGCCAGCGCGGTGAAGAACCACAGCTGCCAGCCACCGGCATCGCTCAGGAAACTGAACGCGGCGCCGGTGTTGTAGGTGCGGTACCAGTTCCAGAAGCCGTCGATGACCACCACCGGCTCGTACTCGGGCAGGCTGGACAGCACCCAGGCCTTGCTCCACTGGTCGGCGATGATGACCGCCGCCGACAGCAGCAGCCAGATCAGCGCGTTCGGACGCGGACGGGCGGCGGCCATCAGAACCACCGCCGGTCTTCGCCGGCACCGTCGATGTTGGTCACGCAGCGGCCGCACAGTTCCGGATGCGCAGCGACCGAGCCCACATCGGCGCGGTAATGCCAGCAGCGCACGCACTTCTGCTTCGTGGTCGGCTGGGCGCTGACAAACACCTCATCGGTGGTCGCCGGGCGCACCTGCACGTCACCGCTGATCAGCAAGAAGCGCAGCTCCTCGGCCAGCGGTTGCCAGCGCGCGGCGGTTTCGGCATCGGCCGCGACGGTGATCTCCGCTTCCAGCGCCGCACCGATCGCGCCATTGGCGCGCATCGGCTCGAGCACCTTGGCAACCTGCTCGCGCAGGGCCAGCAGCTGGTCGAAATCGGCCGCGTTGAGCGGTGCATCGGCCGGCAACGGCGCCAGGCCGTCGTACCAGGTGGCGAACAGCACGTTCTCCTTGCGCTCGCCCGGCAGGTAACCCCACAGCTCATCGGCGGTGAAGCTCAGGATCGGCGCGATCCAGCGCGTGAACGCTTCGGCGATGTGATACATCGCGGTCTGCGCCGAACGGCGGCCGCGCGAGTCCACCGGCATGGTGTACAGACGGTCCTTGGTGACGTCCAGGTACACCGAGCCCAGGTCGACGCTGCAGAAGTTCAGCAGCAGCTGCACGATCTCGGCCATGTTGTAGCCGGTGTACGCGGCCTTGATCTTCTCCTGCACCTCGAACGCGCGATGCACGATCCAGCGGTCCAGCGCGACCATGTCGGCCGGGGCCACCAGGTGCCGGGCCGGATCGAAGCCGTCCAGGTTGCCGAGCAGGAAGCGCGCGGTGTTGCGCAGGCGCCGGTAGGCATCCGCGTTGCGCTTGAGGATCTCCTGCGACAGCGACATTTCATTGCTGTAATCGGCCGAGGCGATCCACAGGCGCAGGATATCCGCGCCCAGGGTCTTCATGATGTCCTGCGGCTCGATCCCGTTGCCCAGCGACTTGGACATCTTGCGGCCCTTCTCATCCACGGTGAAGCCGTGGGTGAGGCACTGCTTGTACGGCGCCTGCCTGTCGATCGCCACGCCGGTCAGCAGCGAGGACTGGAACCAGCCGCGGTGCTGGTCCGAGCCTTCCAGGTACAGATCGGCCGGCTTGCCGAAGCCACGCGCCAGCAGCACGCCTTCGTGGGTCACGCCCGAGTCGAACCAGACATCGAGGATGTCGGTGACCTTCTCGTACTGCGACGCTTCTTCGCCCAGCAGCTCGGCGCTGTCCAGCGAATACCAGACGTCGATGCCTTCGGCCTGCACGCGGTCGGCGACCTGCTGCATCAGCTCGACGGTGCGCGGGTGCGGCTCACCGGTCTCGCGATGGGTGAACAGCGCGATCGGCACGCCCCAGGTGCGCTGGCGGCTGATGCACCAGTCCGGGCGGCCATCGACCATCGAGCCGATGCGCGCCTTGCCCCAGCTCGGGAACCAGCCGACGGTGTCGATCGCGGCCATCGCATCGCTGCGCAGGTTGGCCTTGTCCATCGAGATGAACCACTGCGGGGTGGCACGGAACACGACCGGGGTCTTGTGGCGCCAGCAGTGCGGGTAGCTGTGCACGATCTCGACATGGGCCAGCAGCGCACCGGAGGCGCGCAGCACATCGATGATGAGCGGCTGCGCCTTCCACAGGTGCACGCCTGCCAGCTCGACGTCGCCGGCCGGCGGGGTCGAGGACAGGTACACGCCACGGCCGTCGACGGGGTTGATCTGGCCGGCGTTGTACTTGTCCATCAGCCCGTACTGCTGGCTGACCACGAAGTCTTCCTGGCCATGGCCCGGGGCGGTATGCACCGCACCGGTACCGTCTTCGTCGGAGACGTGCGCGCCGTTGAGCAGCGGGATGTCGCGCTGCGGGTAGAACGGATGGGCCAGCAGCAGGTTTTCCAGCGCGGCGCCGGTGGCACGGCCGTGCACGACCAGGCCTTCCACGCCGTAGCGCTGCAGCGAACGTTCGGCCAGCGCGGCGGCCAGCACCAGCCAACGGCGCTTGCCGTTGTGGGCCGGACCTTCGGCCAGCACGTACTCGATCTCCGCACCGAGCGACACCGCCAGCGAGGCCGGCAGCGTCCACGGGGTGGTGGTCCAGATCGGCACCGCGACCTCGACATCGGCCGGCAGCGCCACGCCGAAGCGCTCGGCCAGCTGTTGCGAATCACGCGACACGTAGGCCACGTCGATCGCCGGCGAGGTCTTGTCCTGGTATTCGATCTCGGCCTCGGCCAGCGCCGAGCCACAGTCGAAGCACCAGTGCACCGGCTTGGCGCCGCGCACGATGTGACCGTTGGCGAAGACCTTGGACAGCGCGCGGATCTCGTTGGCCTCGAAATCGAAGCTCAGCGTCTTGTACGGGTTGTCCCAATCGCCGATCACGCCCAGGCGCTTGAAGTCGCGGCGCTGCAGTTCGATCTGTTCTTCGGCGAACTCGCGGCACTTCTGGCGGAACGCGACCGCATCGAGCTTGACGCCGACCTTGCCCCACTTCTTCTCGACCGCGATCTCGATCGGCAGGCCATGGCAATCCCAGCCCGGCACGTAGGGCGCATCGAAGCCGGCCAGGTAGCGCGACTTGACGATGATGTCCTTGAGGATCTTGTTGACCGCGTGGCCCAGGTGGATCTGGCCATTGGCGTAGGGCGGGCCGTCGTGCAGCACGAACAGCGGGCGGCCCTGCGCGTTGTCGCGCAGGCGTGCGTAAAGGCCCTCGTCCTCCCAGCGCGACAGAATGCCCGGCTCGCGCTTGGGCAGGTCGCCGCGCATCGGGAATTCGGTTGCCGGCAGATGAAGGGTGGCTTTGTAGTCCTGGCTCACGCAGTGGCTCGCAATCTGTGTTCGGAAAGGATGTGACGGGCCTGTTCGGCGTCACGGTGCATCTGGTCGGTCAACGCAGCCAGATCTTGGAACTTTTCTTCGTCACGCAGCTTGGCGACGAACTCGACATCGATGTGGCGACCGTACAGGTCACCCTGGAAATCAAACAGGTGCGCTTCCAGCAGCGGCTCCACGCCGTCCACGGTGGGGCGCGTGCCGAAGCTGGAGACCGAGGGCCACGGCTGGTCGAACACGCCGTGGACCCAGGTCGCGTAGATCCCCGACAGCGCCGGCGTCTTCGGGAAGCGCAGGTTGGCGGTCGGGAACCCCAGCGTACGGCCCAACTGGCGGCCGCGCACTACCCTGCCCCCAATCGTATACGGCCTGCCCAGCAGATCGCCGGCATGGCTGAAATCACCGGCACGCAGCAGCTGGCGGATGCGGGTGCTGGAGATGCGCTCGCCGTGCAGGTCGACCGGCTCGATCTCCCCCGCACTGAAACCCCGCTCGCGGCCCATCGCCTGCAGCAGGGCCAGATCGCCCTTGCGGCGGTTGCCGAAGCAGAACTCCGGCCCGATCCACACCTCGCGCGCGCTCAGCCGGTGCACCAGCAGCTGCTCGACGAACGCCTCGGCCTGCATCGCGGCCATGCGCGCATCGAAGCGCAGCAGGCCGATCGCATCCACGCCGAGTTCGCGCAGCATCGCGACCTTGTCGCGCGCCAGGGTCAAGCGCGGCGGCGGCTCGCCCTGGGCGAAGTACTCGCGCGGCAGCGGCTCGAAGGCCACCGCCACGGCGGCCACGCCCAGCGCGCGCGCGCGCGAAACGGCGTGGCGCACCAACGCACGATGACCCAGGTGCAGGCCGTCGAATGCGCCGATGCAGACCACGCTTCCGTGCGGGAACAACTGCCCGCCTTCGACGTTTCTAAACAGCCTGCTCATCTACGTGGAATGCGGCCCACCAGGGCCGATGCTTTGCAAGAGATAGCCATGAAGTATAGCCGGGCTGTCCACGTATCAATGCTCCCGCAGGTGGCGCGGGCGGAAGCCCATGGCGACCAGCGCCACCAGATAGGTCAGACCACCGCCGCCGACCAGCAGCGCGAGGTTCCCGATCCGGTGCCATTTGTCCATGCCGGTGAACGCCGGCATCCCGTACAGCAGGGCCAGCAGCACCGCGACCATGGCCAGACAGGCCAGCCCCAGCTTGGTCACATAGCCGCCCCAGCCGGGCTTGGGCTGATAGACATCGGTCTTGCCCAGCCAGTACCAGAGCAGGCCGAGGTTCAGGTAACTGGACAGTGCGCTGGCGATGCCCAGCGCCAGATGCAGGCCCGGCTGCTTGCCCAGCGCGACCCACACGCCCTGCGCCTTGAGCGCCTCCGGCACCATCACGTGGTACAGCACGGCCAGCAGAATGAAGTTGAACACCATGTTGGCCACCAGCGCGGCCACGCCGGCGCGGACCGGGGTGCGCGTGTCCTGGCGGGCGTAGAAGGCCGGCAGCACCACCTTGAGCAGCGCGAACGCCGGCAGGGCGAAGCTCAGCCCGTAGACCGACAGCGCGGTCATGCGGGTATCGAACGCGGTGAAACGCCCGTACTGGAACACCGTGGCGATCAGCGGCTCGGCCAGCAGCAGCAGGCCCAGCATGGCCGGGATCGCGATCAGCAGCGTCGTGCGCAGGCCCCAGTCCAGCGCGCTGGAGAAGCCGGCCTTATCGGTGCTCACGTGGTGGCGGGCCAGCGCCGGCAGGATCACGGTACCCAGCGCCACCCCGAACACGCCCAGCGGGAGCTCGAGGAAGCGGTCGGCCAGCGACAGCCAGGACTGCGAGCCATCGGTCAGCTTGGCGGCGATCACCGTATCCAGCAGCAGGTTGATCTGCGCGATCGAGGAACCGAACAGGGTCGGCACCATCAGGGTCAGCACCTTGCGCACCCCGGGATGCCGCCAGCCCCAGCGCGGCAGGGTCAGCAGGTTGATGCCCTTCAGCGAGGGCAGCTGGAACAGCAGCTGCAGCAGCCCGGCCGCCAGCACCGCCCAGCCCAGGGCCAGGATCTGCTTCTCCGGGGTGCCGCCCAGCCGTGGGGCCAGCCACAGCGCGCCGGCGATCATGCACAGGTTGAGGATCACCGGGGTCAGCGCCGGCATCGCGAACTTCTGGAAACTGTTGAGGGCCCCGCCAGCCAGCGCGGTCAGCGACACGAACAGCAGGAACGGGAAGGTCAACCGGAACAGCTCCACCAGCAGGCCATGCTTAGCCGGGTCGGTATCCACCCCGCTGGAGAACAGGGTCGCCAACTGCGGCGCGAAGATCAGCGCCAGCGCCGTGACCAGCAGCAGCACCCCGCCCAGCGTGCCGGCCACCCGCGACATCAGCTCGCGCAGTTCGGCATGCGAGCGGGTTTCCTTCACTTCCGTGAACACCGGGACGAACGCCGTGGCGAACGAGCCTTCGGCGAACAGCCGGCGCAGGAAATTGGGCACCCGGAAGGCGACCCAGAAGGCGTCGGTCACCGCATTGGTGCCGAACGTGGTGGTGATGACCAGGTCGCGAACCAGCCCCAACACCCGCGAAATCATGGTCATGCTGCTGAAAGACAGCAGGCCCCGCAACATCCTTGGTGAACTCACCCGTGTTCCCTCTTGACAATTGACTTGACGTACATTTTTCGAGCCATCATACTTTCCAGCTTGCTGTTCCCATTACACCGATTTTTCAGGAAACCACCACTGTGGCCAATATCAAGTCCGCCAAGAAGCGCGCCAAGCAGACCGTCGTGCGCAACGCGCGCAATACGGCTCAGCGTTCGATGCTGCGCACCGCTGTCAAGAAGGTGATCAAGGCTCTGGATGCCAATGACGCCGCCGGCGCCGAGGCAGCCTTCGCTGTTGCCCAGCCGATCCTCGACCGTTTCAGCTCGCGTGGTCTGATCCACAAGAACAAGGCTGCTCGCCACAAGAGCCGCCTGACCGCGCGCATCAAGGCCATCAAGGCCGCCTGATACGGCGCTGCGGGTGTCGTAGAGCCACGCCCTGCGTGGCTTCGATCCAGCCGCAGAGAAGAACCCGGCCCTGGCCGGGTTTTTTGTTGCCTGCGATCTGCGGCGACCCGCCCGGTCGGCGGCTACGCCGACACCACAGAAAAACCCGGCCGGAGCCGGGTTTCTCAGGGGCGCGTGGCTGCGCTCAGTACGCATCGCGCGCTTGCGCCTCGTCTTCCTTCTGGCGATCGAAGAAGGCCATGATGTTGTTCATGATCGGCCAGGTGCCTTCACGGCCCAGGGCCGAGACCAGGTACCACGGCTCGGACCAGCCCAGCTCGGCGACGATCTTCTCGGCGGCGGCCTTGGCCTCGTCCTCGAACATCAGGTCGGCCTTGTTCAGCACCAGCCAGCGCGGCTTGTTCAGCAGCTCCGGGTCGTGCTTCTCCAGCTCGCGCTCGATCGCCCGGACCTGCTCGATCGGCGACACACCTTCCACGCCACCTTCCATCGGGGAGATGTCCACGAGGTGCAGCAGCAGGCGGGTGCGCTGCAGGTGGCGCAGGAACTGCGCGCCCAGCCCGGCGCCATCGGCCGCCCCCTCGATCAGGCCGGGAATGTCGGCGATCACGAAGCTGCGGTAGTTCTCCACGCGCACGACGCCCAGATTGGGGTACAGCGTGGTGAACGGGTAATCGGCGACCTTCGGGGTCGCCGCGGACACGGCGCGGATCAGGGTGCTCTTGCCGGCATTCGGGAAGCCCAGCAGGCCCACGTCGGCCAGCAGCTTCAGCTCGAGCTTGATCAGGCGCTCTTCACCCTCTTCGCCCGGCAGCGCCTGGCGCGGCGAGCGGTTGGTGGAGCTCTTGAAATGCATGTTGCCGAGGCCGCCGCGGCCGCCCTTGGCCACCAGCAGGCGGTCGCCATGCGCGGTCAGATCGCCGATCACTTCGTCGGTGCTGACATTCATGATCACGGTGCCGATCGGCACGGTGATGACCAGGTCTTCGCCGCCCTTGCCATAGGCCTGGCGGCCCATGCCGTTCTCGCCGCGCTGCGCCTTGAAGATGCGGTCATGGCGGAAATCGACCAGGGTGTTGAGGTTCTCGTCGGCGCGGATCCACACGCTGCCGCCATTACCGCCGTCGCCACCGTCCGGCCCGCCCAGCGGAATGAACTTCTCGCGACGGAAACCGATGCAGCCGTTGCCGCCGTTGCCGGCGATCACCTGGATTTCTGCTTCGTCTACAAGTTTCATGATTCTGGATGCCAATCTGGAGGCGGCGGGCGCGAGGTGCACCCCACCGCAGAGTCTAACGGCCCCGGTACGATCCAGGGCCGGCGGCGGGAAATGTCCCGCCTGATGTAGTGGATACCAACGAAAAACCCCGCCGAAGCGGGGCTTTCGTCAGCGACCCCACGCCGTGGCGTGGGCGCCTGCGTACCGCTGAAGATCAGGCTTCGGCGACGACGCTGACGGTACGACGCTTCTTCGGGCCCTTGACCGAGAACTCCACCTTGCCGTCGACGAGCGCGAACAGGGTGTGGTCACGGCCGAGGCCAACGCCGGTACCCGGATGGAACTGGGTGCCGCGCTGACGCACGATGATGTTGCCGGCGTCGATGGCCTGGCCACCGAAGATCTTGACGCCGAGGTATTTCGGGTTGGAGTCGCGACCGTTGCGCGATGAGCCTACGCCCTTCTTATGTGCCATGACTGCTTCTCCTTATTACTTGCTGCCACCGGCAATGCCGGTGATCTCGATTTCGGTGTAGTACTGACGGTGACCCTGACGCTTCATGTGGTGCTTACGGCGACGGAACTTGATGATCCGGACCTTGTCGGCACGACCCTGGGACACGACCTTGGCAGTGACCGAAGCGCCGCTCAGCGCGTCGCCCAGCTTGATGCCATCGCTGTCGCCCAGCATCAGGATGTTGTCGAACTTGATCTCGTTGCCGACTTCGACTTCGAGCTTTTCAACGCGGAGCGTTTCGCCCTGCGCCACGCGGTATTGCTTACCGCCGGTTACCAGTACTGCGTACATGACCAGACTTCCTCTGTAGTTATTGTGGTCTATGGACTGCCGCCATCGAGGGCGGACAGAAGCGGAATTTTAATGACTTCAACCACTTCGGGTCAACCCACCCCCTGCTCGGACCCGGATTTGGCTGAATACGGTTCAGGAAACCGGCTGGCGGGGTCTCAGGGAATGAGACATGGGGGTGGCAAAGTCCGCGATTGCCCCCAAATCCCAAGCTCGGTAGGCTGACCGATTGCCGTTTCCGATTGCCCCACCCGCTTGCCGGCTCCCTGAGCCGAAGCCCCACAACGGATCCCCCATGGCGATGGATTTCATCCGCATCCGCGGCGCGCGGACGCACAATCTCAAGAACATCGATCTCGACCTGCCCCGCGACAAGCTGATTGTCATCACCGGCCTGTCCGGCTCGGGCAAGTCCTCGTTGGCGTTCGACACCATCTACGCGGAAGGCCAGCGTCGTTACGTGGAGTCGCTGTCGGCCTATGCCCGCCAGTTCCTCAGCGTGATGGAAAAGCCGGACCTGGACCACATCGAGGGCCTGTCCCCGGCGATCTCGATCGAGCAGAAGTCGACCTCGCACAACCCGCGCTCGACCGTCGGCACGATCACCGAGATCTACGACTACCTGCGCCTGCTTTACGCCCGCGTCGGCAGCCCGCGCTGCCCGGACCACGGCTACCCGCTGGAAGCGCAGACGGTCAGCCAGATGGTCGACCACGTGCTGACCCTGGATGCCGAACAGCGCTACATGCTGCTGGCCCCGGTGATCCGCGAGCGCAAGGGCGAACACGCCCAGGTCTTCGACCAGCTGCGCGCGCAGGGCTATGTGCGCGTGCGCGTGGACGGCCAGTTGCATGAAATCGATGCGGTACCGCCGCTGGCGCTGCGCCAGAAGCACACCATCGAGGCGGTGATCGACCGCTTCCGCCCGCGCGAGGACATCAAGCAGCGCCTGGCCGAGAGCTTTGAAACCGCGCTGAAGCTGGGCGACGGCATGGTCTCGGTGCAGTCGCTGGATGTGGAGGATGCGCCTGCGCACCTGTTCTCGTCCAAGTACAGCTGCCCGGTCTGCGATTACTCGCTGCCGGAGCTGGAACCGCGTCTGTTCTCGTTCAACTCGCCGGTCGGCGCCTGCCCGGGCTGCGATGGCCTCGGCATGGCCGAGTTCTTCGATCCCTCGCGCGTCGTGGTGCACCCGGAGCTGTCGCTCTCGGCTGGCGCCGTGCGCGGCTGGGACCGCCGTAACGCCTACTACTTCCAGCTGATCGCCTCGCTGGCCAAGCACTACAAGTTCGACACCGACGCCCCGTGGCAGAGCCTGCCCGAGGACGTGCGCCAGGCCGTGCTGTACGGCAGCGGCGACGAGACGATCACCTTCACCTACTTCACCGAAGCCGGTGGCCGCACCCAGCGCAAGCATCGCTTCGAGGGCATCATTCCCAACCTCGAGCGCCGCTACAAGGAGACCGAATCCTCGGCGGTGCGCGAAGAGCTGGCCAAGTACATCAGCGAGCGCAACTGCCCCGAGTGCAACGGCCAGCGCCTGAACAAGGCCGCGCGCAACGTGTTCGTGGCCGACCGTGCGCTGCCGGAACTGGTGGTGATGCCGATCGACGATGCGCTGAAGTTCTTCAGCAGCATGACGCTGCCCGGCTGGCGCGGCGAGATCGCCGGCAAGATCGTCAAGGAAATCGGCGAACGCCTGGGCTTCCTGGTCGATGTCGGCCTGGATTACCTGACCCTGGAGCGCAAGGCCGACACCCTGTCCGGTGGCGAAGCCCAGCGCATCCGGCTGGCCTCGCAGATCGGTGCCGGCCTGGTCGGCGTGATGTACGTGCTGGACGAGCCGTCGATCGGCCTGCACCAGCGCGACAACGAGCGCCTGCTCGGCACCCTGACCCGCCTGCGCGACCTCGGCAACACGGTGATCGTAGTCGAGCATGACGAAGACGCGATCCGCCTGGCCGACTACGTGCTGGACATCGGCCCGGGCGCGGGCGTGCACGGCGGCGAGATCGTCGGCCAGGGCACGCTGCAGGACATCCTGGATGCGCCGCGTTCGCTGACCGGCCAGTACCTGTCGGGCAAGCGCGCCATCGAGATCCCGGCACGCCGGCACAAGCCCAACCCGAAGATGACGCTGCACCTGCGCGGTGCCAGTGGCAACAACCTCAAGGGCGTGGACCTGGACATTCCGTCGGGCCTGCTGACCTGCATCACCGGCGTGTCCGGCTCGGGCAAGTCGACCCTGATCAACGACACCCTGTTCTCGCTGGCCGCCAACGAGATCAACGGCTCCTCGCACCCGATCGCGCCGTACAAGGAAGTGGACGGCCTGGATCTGTTCGACAAGGTGGTGGACATCGACCAGTCGCCGATCGGCCGCACCCCGCGCTCGAACCCGGCCACCTACACCGGTCTGTTCACGCCGCTGCGCGAGCTGTACGCGCAGGTGCCCGAAGCGCGTGCACGCGGCTATTCGCCGGGGCGTTTCAGCTTCAACGTGCGCGGTGGCCGCTGCGAGGCGTGCCAGGGCGATGGCCTGATCAAGGTGGAAATGCACTTCCTGCCGGACGTGTACGTGCCCTGCGATGTCTGCCACGGCAAGCGCTACAACCGCGAAACGCTGGAGATCCTGTACAAGGGCTACAACATCAACGACGTGCTGCAGATGACCGTCGAAGATGCGCTGAAGCTGTTCGAGCCGGTGCCGAGCATCGCGCGCAAGCTGGAAACGCTGGTCGACGTGGGCCTGAGCTACATCAAGCTGGGCCAGAGCGCGACCACGCTGTCCGGTGGTGAAGCGCAGCGCGTGAAACTGTCCAAGGAACTGTCGCGCCGCGATACCGGGCGCACGCTGTACATCCTGGATGAGCCGACCACCGGTCTGCACTTCCACGACATCGAGGCGCTGCTCGGCGTGCTGCACAAGCTGCGCGACGAAGGCAACACGGTGGTGGTGATCGAGCACAACCTGGACGTGATCAAGACCGCCGACTGGATCGTCGATCTGGGTCCGGAAGGCGGCCACCGCGGTGGCACCATCCTGGTCACCGGTACGCCGGAAGACGTGGCGGCCTGCCCGACCTCGTACACCGGCCAGTTCCTGGCCAAGATGCTGCCCTCCACCAGCGCGCGCCCGGAACAGCCGGCGGCCGTGGCCAACAAGCCCGACGCCCGCCCGCCGCGCAAGGCCAAGCCGGAAAAGCCGGCCAAGGTGGCCAAGAAGGCGGTGGCCGCCACGCGTGCGGCAACCCCCAGCAAAACCAGCCCTGCCAAGACCACGAAGGCGAAGAAGAAGTAATGAGCAGCGAACACAAGATCCTCGCCCGCGTACCGATCAGCGTCCGCTGGCGCGACATGGACAGCATGGGCCACGTCAACAACGCCAAGTACATCTCCTACCTGGAAGAAGCGCGCGTGCGCTGGATGCTGGGGGTGGAGGGCGTTTCGATGACCGACCGCATCGCACCGGTGGTGGCGGCGACCAACGTCAACTATCGCCTGCCGATCGTGTGGCCCAACGACATCGTGGTGGAGCTGTTCGTCGAACGTCTCGGCAACAGCAGCGTGACCATCGGCCACCGCATCGTGGACGAGAAGAACGACAGCACGCTGTATTCGGACGGCAACGTGGTGGTGGTGTGGATGGATACCCAGACCGGCAAGAGCGCACCGCTGCCCGAGGCGATCCGCACCGCGTCCACCTGAGCAGGTAGTGCCGGCCGCTGGCCGGCACCCTCATCCCCCCGGACGGATATGCATGATTGCCGGCCGCTGGCCGGCACCCCCATGACGCCGGAAGGATGTGCATGGATGCCGGCCAGCGGCCGGCATTACCGCCATTCGTTCAAAGGAATGCCATGTTCCACCAGACCGACATCCGCACACTTCTTCCCGGAATGACGCCGTTCCCCGCCGACGTTTTTTCCCAGGAACAACCGTGGCTGGCCCAACACCTGCTGCCGCTGATCGGCATCGACCTGGGCATCCTGCGTCCGGAACTGGCCGGCACCGTGGCCACGATGCTGTGCCCGATAGAGCCGTATGAAGGCTGCATCGGCGAAGACACCGAAGCGCACCACAACGCGTTCACCGGCACCAACTGGATCGCATTCGAACTGACCACCGACAACCGCATGCGCTTCCTTGGCAACGCGGGCTACTTCGTCGGCGATCAGGAGCAGGACAGCGACGCGGTCGAGCACATCGCCGAGATGCGCGACAGTCACGCCAAGGCACACGCCTATTTCCAGACCCACGGCTCGCTGGCCAGCTACATGCGCTATGGCGATGGCCAGCCGGGCGAACAGGCGTATCTGGACAGGCTCGGCGGGCAGATTTCCGGCGGCAACTGGACCGAGACCGCCGAGATCCCGCCGGCATTCGAGATCGCGCTGGATCCGGCGATGTATGACCGCGACCGACCGGACGATGCCGAGAACGTGCGCATCACCCGCGATGGCAAACCGCTTTTCGCGGTCGCCGAAGTAGCCGGTTACAACTGGTGCGCCGCGGGCGCCGATGCCATCGTGATGCTGTACGAACCGGACAGCCGCACCGTCCTGTTCTCCTACGACTGGAGCTGACCGCGCGCGTCCCGGCCAGTACGCACTCAACGCGCGCCGCGCACCTGCAGCTGTCCATCCACCTTGCGGCCGTCTTCCAGGCTCAGCCGCAACGGCAGCTGTGCCCCCTCCTTCAGCGCCACCTCCGGCTGCATCAGCATCAGGTGCAGGCCACCCGGTTTGAGCTCGACCGTCGCACCCGCCGCGATCGGCAGCCGCTCTACCGCGCGCATCCGGCTGATCCCGTCGACCAGCGTGGTTTCGTGCAGCGAGACATCACCGAACGCCTTGCTGCCAGCGGCGATCACCACGACCGTCTCGCGACAGTCATTGCGGATCCGCCCGTAACCGGCGGCCATCGGCATCGCGCCCGGCGGCAACCGCACCCAGCCGTCGCGCAGTGACACGCAGGCAGGCGCATCGGCCACCGCCGACGCCGATGCTGCGAACGCACACAGTCCCAACAATACGCACACGAATGGTTTGGTTATCATCGGCTTCGTTCCCTGTCCGCAACGAGACTGCAGCATGACGACGCTCATCGAGGTGATCAACCATGGCCCCATCCGCGAACTGCGGCTGGCGCGTCCCCCGGTCAATGCGTTGGACACCGAGCTGTGCCGGCACCTGATCCAGGCGATCAACCAGGCCATGTCCGAGGATGTACACGGCATCGTGCTGTCCGGGAGCGAGCGCATCTTCAGTGCCGGCATGGACGTGCCGCACCTGCTCGGCCATGGCGATGACAAGCACAGGCTGCTGGACAGCTGGCAGGCCTTCTTCGGCGCCGTGCGCACCCTGGCCGAATGCCGCGTGCCGGTGGTGGCGGCCATGACCGGGCACGCCCCGGCCGGCGGCTGCGTGCTGGCCCTGTGCTGCGACTACCGGATCATCGCGCGCAGCCCCGATGCCGCCCATCCCACGGTGATCGGCCTGAACGAAGTGCAGGTCGGGCTGGTCGCGCCGGAAGGCATCCAGCGCCTGATGCGCCGCGTGGTCGGCCACCATCGGGCCACCACCCTGCTGGTCGGCGGCGAGATGGTGCCGGCCGAGCGTGCACTGCAGATCGGGCTGGTCGATGAGGTAGTCGATGCGGACCTGGTTGTCGCCCGCGCCGTGGCCTGGCTGCAGAGCCTGCTGAAGCTGCCGCGCCAACCGATGCTGCTGACCCGTGCCATCGCCCGCGCCGACCTGCACGAGGCGCTGCACGCCGACCTCATCCAGCTCGACCGCTTCGTGGACGCCTGGTACGCCCCGGACGCCCAGCAGGCGCTGCACGGGCTGGTCGCAAGGCTGGGCAAGGGGTGATCCGCGAACGCGGACACCCCGCACACACCGGTAGTGGCGGGCGGGGGGCGGCGCCCCCCCCCCCCCCGCCCAACCAGCGGGTGGGGGGGGGGTGCGGGGGGGCCGGCCCCCCGCCCCCCCCCGCCCCCCCACGACCGGACCCCGTATAATCGGCGCCAGTCCAACCCAGGTTGCCGCCTTTGTCCGCCACGCACGAACCCGTCGTTTCCGAGTTGATCGACCTGCTCTCGCTCGAACGCCTGGAAGACAATCTGTTCCGCGGCCAGAGCCGCGATATCGGCACCAAGTACGTCTTTGGCGGCCAAGTGCTGGGCCAGGCGCTGTCCGCCGCCCAGAAGACGGTCGAGAACGGCCGTCACGTGCATTCGCTGCACGCCTACTTCCTGCGCGCCGGCAACATCGACCATCCCATCGTCTATGACGTGGACCGTACCCGCGACGGCGGCAGCTTCTCCGTGCGCCGGGTCACCGCGATC
The DNA here is from genome assembly GCF_039673155.1 of Stenotrophomonas sp. TWI1149. Classification (NCBI taxonomy): domain Bacteria; kingdom Pseudomonadati; phylum Pseudomonadota; class Gammaproteobacteria; order Lysobacterales; family Lysobacteraceae; genus Stenotrophomonas; species Stenotrophomonas sp. TWI1149. The sequence goes on along the minus strand of NZ_JBDJLB010000016.1, from coordinate 13,318 downwards.
CAGCACGGCAAGGTGATCTTCTTCTGCGCGGCCTCGTTCCAGCAGGCCGAGACCGGCGCCGAGCACCAGCACAAAATGCCGGAAGTACCGCAGCCGGAAGACATCGAGCCGAACCAGCCGTTGCCGCAGGCCGTGCTCGATCGCCTGCCGATCAAGGTGCAGCGCTGGCTCTCGCGGGGCGGCCCGTTCGAGTTCCGCCATGTCTACCCGCGTGACGAACTCCATCCGCCCAAGCGCCCGCCGTACCACCAGGTGTGGCTGCGCCTGAACGAGACCGTGGGCGATGCCCCCGAGCTGCATCAGGCCCTGCTCGCCTATGCGTCGGATTTCCATCTGCTCGGCACCGCGACCTTCCCGCACGGCATCAGCTATTACCAGCCGCACGTGCAGATGGCCTCGCTGGACCATGCGATCTGGTTCCACCGTCCGTTCCGCGCCGACGACTGGCTGCTGTATTCGCTGGACAGCCCCAGCGCGCAGGATTCGCGCGGCCTGGCGCGTGGCCAGTTCTTCACCCGCAACGGCATCCTGGTCGCCAGCACGGCGCAGGAAGGCCTGATCCGCGTGGTCGACGACAGTGCCGCGGCCGCCGCCGTACCGGCCAAGGACTGACATGAGACAGATATTCAACAGCCAGCGCGTGGAGACCGTCGAAGGCGTGGCCCAGCTGCTGCGCGACGCCGGCATCGAAGTGCGCATCACCAACGGGCGCTCGTACCACAGCAAGCGCGGCAGCCAGTTCAGCTATCTGGACAAGGAAAAGGCGACCACCCATCCGACCCTGTGGGTGGTGCATGCCGACGACCAGCCGCGCGCCCGCGAGATCCTGCGTGATGCGCGCCTGCTGGAAACCACCCGCCGCGATCACCCGACCGCGCAGTTCGCGTTCCGCGACGAGGTCGCCCAGAACGACGCACCGCGCAACTGGGCCTGGCGCATCCGCATCGGCCTGTTGCTGGTGATCGCTGCCGTGGCGATGGTGGTGGTCATGCGCCACCGCGGCGCCCCGACCGTGGCACCAGCGTCGGCCCCGGCCCCGGCGGTACAGCCGGCCGCGGCGCCGACCGCACCGGCGGCCACCCCACCGGAAGAAGAGGAAGTGCGGGTCCGGATCCAGCCAACTGAATAACGGGTAGTGCCGGCCGCTGGCCGGCTCCTCGTACGGGTGGAATCCTGCAGAGCCGGCCAGCGGCCGGCACTACCCGGTCACATTCCGGTCGAGGCATCGTCATACTCGGATCACCGCCGGGGAACGTGCCATGACGCATCCGCTGACCACTACGCTCGAACGCGAACTGCCCGCCGCCGCGGGCGGCTGCCAGCAGTCCTACGGGCGCATCGTGCTGGCCTGCCAGAACACGGTCACCGCGATCGCGCTGGCGATCACCCGCGACGTGCACGCCAGCGAGGACATCGCGCAGGAAGCCTTCATCAAGGCCTGGCAGCAGCTCAACCAGCTGCACAGCCATGCCAGCTTCCTGCCGTGGCTGCGCCAGATCACCCGCAACCTCGCCCGTGACTGGCTGCGCGCCAACCGCGGCCGGCCGCTGTCCGGCGAGGCCGCCGAGATCGCCATCAACATGGCCGCCGACCCCAGCCCGAGCGCCCCGGAGCACCTGCAGCGGGTGGAAGAGGAACTGGCGGCGGAAGAGATCATCTCGGCGCTGCCCGAAGACAGCCGCGAGACGCTGCTGCTGTATTACCGCGAAGGCCAGAGCTCACAGCAGGTCGCCGACCTGCTCGGCCTCAGTGACGCCGCCGTGCGCAAGCGACTGTCACGCGCTCGCGCCACCGTACGCGAAGAGATGATGCGCCGGTTCAGCGAGTTCGCGCGCAGCAGCGCACCGAGCGCTGCGTTCGCCACGACGGTGGTCTCGATGGTGCTGGTCGCCGCGCCCGGCACCGCCAGTGCCGCGATCCTGCTCGGCACCGGGCTGGGTACCAGCAAGCTCGGGCTGGGCGGTGCCAGTGTTTCCGGCGGTGCCGCCCTGGGCTCGCTGAGCGCAGCGGCCAGCCAGAGTCATGTCCTGCCGCCGGATTTCGCGTGGGGCGCCATCGCTGGCGGCGTGGTCGGGGGCGTGCTGGGCAGCTATCTCGGGGGTCGTTACCTGCTCTCGTACGCCGAGAACGAGGGCGAGCGAACCGCCATCCGCGGGTTCGTGCACTACAGCACCTTCACCGCGTTGGTGACCTGCGTGGCCGTGTTCGCCTTGAGCTTCCTGCCGCTGGCCTGGTACTGGCCCGTGGTGGCGTTGGCGGTCGGCCTGTCCATGATCAACTATCAGTGTCTCGTTCCGCTGCAGCGGATCATGGCCCCGATGATCGCGCGCGATGCGGCGCGCCATGGACGCACCGGGCCGAACTGGAAATACGAGTCGCTGTACGGCCGCAAGGCGCTGTGGGTGATGAACCTGTTCGTGGTCGGCACCATCGTCTGGGCGATGTACAAGAACGGACGGCTCTGAAACAGAAAAGCGCCGGTCGATGACCGGCGCTTTTCTCGTGCAACACCTTCGTACCGCTTACTTCGCGGCCGGTGCCTTCGGCGGCATCGGCGGCTTGCCGTCGCGGTGCTTGCCATCGCGGTGATCGCCACGCGGGCCACCGAACGGGCCCTTGGCCGCGTCGAACTCGGCCTTGCTCAGCTGCCCGTCCTTGTTGGTGTCGGCCGCGGCGAACCAGGTATCACGATGCTGCTTCATGCGCAGCTCGCGATCGGCCTTGTCCAGGTAACCATCCTTGTTGACATCCATGGCATCGAAGCGCGCGGCCAGGCGCGGGTCGGCCTTGGCTTCCTCACGGCTGATGCGGCCATCCTTGTTGGTGTCGAGCTTGGCCATCCAGTCGCCATGACCCCCCGGGCCACGCCCGTGGCGCTTGCCGTGCCAGCGCGGCAGTTCCTCGCGGGAGAGCTTGCCGTCCTTGTTGGCATCCAGGGTGTCGAACTGCGCGGCCAGACGCGGCGCCTTCGCCGCTTCGGTGCGGTCGATGAAGCCATCGCCGTTGGTATCCAGCTTGGCGCGGGCGGGCTTGTCGCCGGCGGCGGGGGTATCGGCAGCGACCGCCAGGCCGGCAGCACCGGTGGACAGCAGCAGGGCCAGCAGCAGGAGGGATGTGCGGTTGCGCATGGGTAACTCCGGTTAGTGAGGGAAACTGCGTGCGGTGCGTGGCACCCACACCGGTAACAACGCGTGGGCGCCAGCACCGTTGACAGCCCGGCGGGCCGTGTTCATTTGGCAGACAGTCGCGGCGGCTGCGACGGCACGGGGCTATGCTGTGGGCATGGCAATACACGGCGACCGCGACGACGAGCTGCGACTGTTCCAGACCGGCGACCACCCCTGTGGCTACTGGCCGGAACGGGCCGCGCGCGATCTGGTGCTCGATCCCAACGATCCGCGCCTGGGCACGCTGTACCCGATGGCGCTCGGCTGGGGCTTCCGCCGCTCCGGCGATCTGGTCTACCGCCCGCACTGCGCCGACTGCCACGCCTGCGTGGCCGTGCGCATCCCCGTGGCCCGCTTTGCACCGGACCGCAGCCAGCGCCGCTGCCTGGGCCGCAATGCCGATCTGGAAGTGCGGATCGTCGCGGCCGAACAGACCGAAGAGCAGTTCGCGCTGTACCACCGCTACCTCATCCACCGCCACGCGCAGGGCGGCATGGACGAGCACGGCCCGCACGAGTTCGACCAGTTCCTGATCGGGCGCTGGTCGCAGGGCCGTTTCATCGAAATCCGCGGCCCGGCCGAGGATGGCCATCGCGGACCGCTGCTCGGGGTCGCCGTGACCGACGTAACCCCGCAGGGGCTCTCGGCGGTCTACACCTTCTTCGATCCGGACCAGGCCCATCGCGGCCTGGGCACCTTCGCGATCCTGCAGCAGATCGCCTGGGCCCAGCGCGAGCACCTGCCGCACCTGTACCTGGGCTACTGGATCCGCGGCCACCGCAAGATGGACTACAAGCGCCGGTTCCGCCCGCTGGAGGCCTATGACGGTCGCCGCTGGCACGCGTTCGACGACGAATCGGACGGCCGCTGACGCATCACTGACACCGCGACGGGTGCAGAATAGGCGGATGAAAGCCCATCCCCTGATCCTTGCCCTGGCCCTGCTCTGCGGCGGCTGCGCACAGACCCCTGCCAAGACCGCCGCAATGCCGGATCCCGCTTCCGCACCGCTGCGGATCGCCACCTACAACACCTCCCTGTACAGCGACGAGACCGGCGGCCTGATCGCCGAGCTCGAAGGCAACAGCGAGCACGCTCGCAAGATCGCCGCCGTCCTGCAGCAGGTCCGCCCGGATCTGGTGCTGCTCAACGAGTTCGACTACGACGATGCACACCGCGCCGCCGACCTGTTCCAGAAGCGCTACCTGGAATCCGCCCAGCCGGGCGGCGGCGAGCCGCTGCACTACGCCTACCGCTACCTCGCTCCGGTCAACACCGGCGTGCAGAGCGGCCTGGACCTGGACAACAACGGCGAGATCGGCGGCGAAGGCCGCGCCCGTGGCAACGATGCCTGGGGCTACGGCCTGCACCCGGGCCAGTACGGCATGCTGGTGCTGTCGCGCTACCCGATCGATGACGCCAAGGTCCGCAGCTTCCAGCTGCTGAAGTGGAGCACGATGCCCGGCGCACTGCGTCCGATCGACCCGCGCACCGGGAAATCCTTCTACAACGACCACGTCTGGTCCCAGCTGCGCCTGTCGTCCAAATCGCATTGGGATGTTCCGGTGAACACCCCGAACGGCACCGTGCACGCCCTGGTCTCGCACCCGACCCCGCCGGTCTTCGACGGTCCGGAAAAGCGCAACGCCGCCCGCAACCACGACGAACTGCGCCTCTGGCAGGACTACCTCAAGGACCGTGACACGTCGTGGCTGTGCGATGACCGCGGCCACTGCGGCGGCCTTCCGCAGGACGCACGCTTCGTCATCCTTGGCGACCTCAACAACGACCCGGTCGACGGCGACGGCCGCCATGACGCCATCGTCGAACTGATCGAAAACGCCCGCGTCCTGCGCTACCCCACCCCGCGCAGCGTCGGCGCCGAGCAGACCAGCCTGGCCTATGCCGAGAAGGGCATCGTCCGCAAAGGCGCCCCCTTCCACGCCACCGGCGACTTCGGCCCCAAGTCCGGCACCATGCGCCTGGACTACGTGCTGCCCTCGGTCGGCTTCAGCTACATCGGCAGCGGCGTGTTCTGGCCGTCCAATGACAGCCCGGAAGCGAAGATTGCCGACGGCAGCGACCACCATCTGGTGTGGGTGGACGTGAAGTAACGCCTGCTTCGTTCTGAACGGAAAAACGGCGAGCCAAGGCTCGCCGTTTTTCGTTTGCTCCGCTGTCCCAACCGCCCAACCGACCGTCCGCGAAGAGGTGATCGGGCAGCCCGATGAAGGACCGTGTGCGGCATGGATGCCGCACTACGAGCCCCCATGGATGGGTTTACGGCGGGTCCTGCATCGGGCTGCCCGATCGCCTCACACCGACAGCACCCAAGGCGCCCGGCTTCGGCTTCGGCTTCGGCTTCGAACTCGCCTCACGAGCGCAACTCGATCCCGATAGCCTCAGCCGCCTCACGCGCAATCTTCCGCGCCTCGTCGATATCCGCGCCACGCGCCAACGTCACGCCCACACGGCGATGCCCGTGCACGCTCGGCTTGCCGAACAGACGCAGCGCCGAATCCGGATGCACCAGCGCCGCGGCCACATTGCTGAAGAACGGCACGCCCTCGCCATGCGCCAGCATCGCGCACGACGCCGACGGACCGCTCTGGCGGATCACCGGAATCGGCAACCCCAGAATCGCCCGCGCATGCAGCGCGAACTCACTCAGCTCCTGCGATGCCAACGTCACCAGGCCGGTGTCGTGCGGACGCGGCGATACCTCGCTGAACCACACCTCGTCGCCCTTCACGAACAACTCGACCCCGAACAGGCCCCAGCCGCCGAGCTCATCGGTGATCGCCTGCGAAATCTCCTCCGCCCGCGCCAGCGCACGCGGCGACATCGGCTGCGGCTGCCAGCTCTCGCGGTAATCCCCGTCCTTCTGCCAATGCCCGATCGGCGCACAGAACGACGTCCCGCCCGCGTGGCGAACGGTCAGCAGGGTGATTTCGTACTCGAAATCGATGAAGCCCTCGACGATGCAGCGCCCGGCGCCCGCACGGCCACCGGTCTGCGCGTACTCCCACGCGGGCGCGATGTCCGCGTCCTGGCGCAACGTGCTCTGGCCTTTGCCCGAGGAGGACATCACCGGCTTGACCACGCACGGCAGCCCGATCGCCGCCACGGCTGCACGGTACTCGGCGTCGGTATCGACGAAGCGGTAGGGCGAGGTCGGCAGGCCCAGGGTCTCGGCGGCAAGCCGGCGGATGCCCTCGCGGTCCATGGTCAGGCGTGCCGCACGCGCGGTCGGCACCACCCGCAGGCCCTGCTCCTGTTCCAGCTGGACCAGCGTTTCGGTATGGATCGCCTCGATCTCCGGCACCACCAGGTGCGGCTTCTCCAGCGCGATCAACGCGCGCAGCGCCATCGCGTCGAGCATGTCGATCACGTGCGAACGGTGTGCCACCTGCATGGCCGGTGCATTGGCATAGCGATCGGCGGCGATCACCTCCACGCCCAGGCGCTGCAGCTCGATGGCGACTTCCTTGCCGAGTTCGCCGGATCCCAGCAGCAGCACACGGGTGGCGGAAGGAGACAGCGGCGTACCGAGCGTGGACATGGCGGTGTTCCGGGCAACAGGGCGGGAGGGCATTCTAGCCGCTGCGGCGGCCCGCGGCCGGCCCGACGGGCCGGATGGCCGACCGCAGCAAGGCGTTCTGCCTGATCACCGACAGCAGCCGGGTGCTGTACCTGCCGTTGCGCGATGGCAGCGCCCTGGTGATCAGGCCGGAGCGTCCACGCGCGCTGCTGGAGGCGCTGCAGGCGCTGGCCGGACCGCCGGGCGCGCACTAAGCTGGCGGCATGCGTAAATCCCCTGCCCTGCTGATCAACACCGCCGAGATCGAACTCTGGCCCGGCGGCCTGCTGCGTGCGCGCAGCTCCGCCGACGCGCGCGCCCTGGCCCGTGCGCAGTGGGTACTGCGGCGCAAGCGCGATGGCCGCTACCTCGCCGTCGCCACTTCCCACGGCGTCCTGCCCCTGGTGCCGCGCCTGATGCGCGAGCCGGGCATCGAGGAGGCGCTGGACACACTCGACCGCCAGCTGCTGGATCGCCGCCGCGGCAGCGCGCCTGACGCCGTGCTGCCCCTGAGTGGACTGCAGGATCGCCTGGAGACCCTGGGCATCGATGCCGATGCCTACGAAGCCGCTACCGGACTGGCACTGGAAGCCGAACCGACCCAGCTTCACCTGGCCGGTTTCGACCGCTACCGGCGCCCCCTGTGGCTGCACCGCGACGCTGCCCGAGGCTGGCAACGCCTGCGCCAGCAGGCGGCCAGCGATGGCATCGCGCTGGATGCGATCTCCGGCTACCGCAGCCACGATTACCAGCTCGGCATCTTCGCGCGCAAACGCGACCGTGGGCTGGGCGTGGAGGACATCCTGAAGGTCAATGCCGCGCCGGGCTACAGCGAGCACCACAGCGGTTACGCGCTGGATATCGGCACGCCGGGCGAACCGCCGGCCGAAGAATCGTTCGAATCCACGGCCGCCTTCGCGTGGCTGGGCGAGCATGCAGGGCGCTTCGGGTTCCAGCTGAGCTACCCGCGCGACAACCCGCACGGCATCGTCTACGAACCGTGGCACTGGTGCTGGCGGCGGCCTCGCGGGTGACTCCGTCCTGCCTCAGTCCTGCGAGCGGTTGGTCGTCGCCTTCGGATCCACGGTGAAATCGGCGATCCGCCACAGGTACAGGCTGGCGTAGGTCCGGAACGGCCCCCACTTCTCGCCGCGGGCAAGCAGCTCCTTCGGGCTCGGCATCCGCTCGGCCTTGTCCACGCGCTGCGCGCCCTTGCGGACTCCCAGGTCGTCGACCGGCAGGATGTCCGGGCGGCCGAGCCGGAACATCAACATCATTTCCACCGTCCAGCGGCCGATGCCGCGGATCGGCACCAGGGCGTCGATGATCGCGTCGTGGTCCATCACCGACATCCGGCGCAGGTCGGGAATCTCGCCGGCCACCTCGCGCCGCGCGAGGTCGCGCAGCGCCAGCGCCTTGTTGCCCGAGACCCCGCACACCCGCAGCCCCGGATCGTCGATGCGCGACAGCGTATCGGCATGCAGCCGGCTGCTCCCGATCGCGGTTTCCACCCGCCCCACGATGGTCGAGGCGGCCTTGCCGCTGAGCTGCTGGAACAGGATCGCCCGCGCCAGCGCATCGACCGGGTCGAAGCTCTTCGCCCAGCCCGGCTGTGCCTGGATCGGGCCGAGCCGCTTCATCCACGTGCCCAGCCGGCGGTCGCGCCGGCTCAGCCAGTCATGGGCTTCATCGACATCGAAGCCGCGGCGGTAACGGGGCATGTCAGCGCCTCAGGGCATTCAGGCCGTAGGCCAGCCAGCCCACCATCAGGGCGGTGCCCCCGACCGGCGCCAGCTGGGTGCTGAGCTTCCACAGCGCGCCAGCCACCAGGCTGCCGGAGAACAGCAGCGTGCCGATCAGCAGGACATACAGGGCCAGCCGGCCCAAGGTGTTCTGCTGGGTCGGGCCAAGCACCGCCAGCGCCACGCCATGCCCGAACGCGTACAGCGCCGCGGTGGTCACATGCGACTGCGCCTGTGGGTCGGCGATGCCATGCGAGGCATACGCGGACAGGCCGACCGCGGTGGCCGCCAGCAGGCCGCCCAGGCCGGCCAGCAGGGAGGGTTTGCGCGTGCGTCGTTCCAGGTTGAGCATGCTTGCGTCCTTCAGACAGTGCCCCGCTGCCGGAGCCCAAAAAAAAACGCGCCGCAGGAAGCGGCGCGTTTCAGGTCGTGCGTTACATCACGGCAACCGTCGGCTTACTTGACGGCCCAGTAGATGTCGTACGTGCCTTCCGGAGTGAACGACTTTTCCACGCCGTCCTTCCAGGACTCGTACGGACGGTCGATCACTTCGTTGCCGCCGGTCACCGACCACGCACGCAGGGCGTTGCGGGCGATGTCCAGGCCGGCCATGTGGCCGGTGTAGGCCGCGTGGGCCGAACGGTGCGGAGCAACATGCACGTACTTGACCGGTGCACCACCGTCGATCTTCACCGTCAGGGCTTCGGCAGTCGCGCCTTCAGCACCCTTCTTCTTGACCGGCTGGGCCACGTCGAAGGCGTACTTCTCGGCGCCGAAATCGGTGGTGATGATGCGGAACGGACCGGCGGCTTCGAGGTTGTTGGCCTCCATGACGCGCTTGATCCACTCCTGGTTGTCCTTGATGGACTTGGTGATGGTCTCCTGGCCGCGGTCCACGTTGCCGGCGGTGACGACCAGCAGGTCCTCGGCCGGGACGTCCACGATGGCCAGATCGGTCAGCGGGGCTTCGGCGGTGCGGTAGTCCACGTTCGGCACGGTGGCCAGCATGTTGGCCATGCGCGACAGACCCAGCTTCAGGTCGTCACCGGCGTGACGGCTGACGTACAGGCCCGCGTAACGACCGAACAGGTTGAAACCGTACTTGACGCTGTAGTCCTGCGTGATCTTGACGTTGCGGCCACCCTTGCCGGTCGGCTCCAGGGTGAAGTTGGTCACCTTGTCGTGACCCTTGCTCTCGTCTTCGATGGCGATCGCAACGTGCTTGTTCTGCTCGGACTCGGTGATCACCCAGCTACCCTGGCCCAAGGAACCTTCCTTGGAGGTGTAGTCCAGGCGTGCGCCGACGCCGGCAGCCGGGCCGGAGTGCTTCAGTTCAACGGCGGGATCGCGCAGCAAGAGCGGGTTCCAGTCCTTGAAGCGGCGCAGGCTGTTGACCGTGTCGAACACGATCGTCATCTTGCGGTTGGTCTCGATGCTTTCGGAAATATGGCGCTCGCCCGGCAGACATACGCCAATGATGACGAACAGGCCAGCCACGATCCCCAAGGCGATCAGGAACTCGATAATACGGGTCATTCAGGAGTCTCCGGGGCCGATCCCACGGCCGGGTTGATTGAAGCGAAGCGCCAATCCTAGCAGGCTTCGCCGGTGTTGTTGATCAGGGTTGGCACACCGGTTTCCATGTCGGCAGCGGTTTTGCATAGACAAGGAGCGGAAAGATAACGCATCGCGCGTGTCAGCACGTAGCGGATGGACAATATTTCTTTGCCGGATTCGGCCGCCGGGCTCGAAAACACCCCTGCATCGCTTGCGCTGCAAGGGTTTCACGGATTTCAGAAAATACCCGGCAGCGGCGGCCACCCGAAGGTCTCCGCCGGCCCGCCAGGCTCAGACCAGCTGCAGCTCGAAGGCCTTGAGCACCGCCCGGGTGCGGTCGCGCACGCCCAGCTTGGAGAGGATGTTGGACACGTGGTTCTTGATGGTGCCCTCCGCCACCCCGAGTGAATTGGCGATCTCCTTGTTCGAGAAGCCACTGGCCATCAGCCGCAGGATCTCGGTCTCCCGGTCGGTCAACGGGTCCGGCCGGTCCAGGCTCACGAACTCGTTGCGCATGTGCTCCAGGCCCGACAGCAGGCGCTGGGTGACCGCCGGCTGCACCAGCGAGCCGCCGTCGGCCACGGTCCGGATCGCGCCCACCAGCTGGTCCAGGGTCACATCCTTGAGGAGGTAGCCCTTGGCGCCGGCCTTGAGCCCGGCCAGCACCAGCTGGTCGTCATCGAAGGTGGTCAGGATGATGGTCGGCGGCAGCTGGTTCAGCCGCGACAGCATCTGCAGCGCTTCCAGGCCCGACATGACCGGCATGCGCATGTCCATCAGGACCACGTCCGGGCGGACCTGCGGAACCACTTCGACGGCCTGGCGGCCATCGGCGGCCTCGGCGACCACCTCGATGCCGTCATCGAGCGCCAGCAGCGAGCGGATTCCCTGCCGCACCAGGGTTTGGTCGTCGACCAGGCAGACGCGAATCATCAACGCACTCCTTCAATGACAGCGGTCAGCATCAGCACTGGCACGCCGGGTACCGAGGCACGAAGGCGGAAGCCCTGTCCCCGGCGGGTTTCGATCTGCAGCTCACCACCGCATTGTTGCAGGCGCTCGCGCATCCCGCGCAACCCGTTGCCGACCACGATCCCGTCGGCGCCCAACCCGTCATCATGCGCTTCCAGCACCACGACGCCCGGCGGCTCGCGCCGGACCTTGATCCACAGGTTGCGCGCGCCGGCATGGCGCACCGCATTGGTGATGATTTCCTGGGTGCAGCGCAGCAGCACGTGGGCGCGCTCGGGGTCTTCCACGCTCAGCGGCTCGTCGATGTCCAGGTGGATCTCCAGCGAGGGCACCTGCTCGGTCAGCGGCCGCAGGGCGGCGGCCAGGTCGATCGCCCCGCTGTCGCGCAGCTGGCTGACCGCCTCGCGCACATCGGTCAGCAGCAGCTTGGCCAGGGTGTGGGCCTGATGTACGTGTTCCTGGGCCTGGCCCTCGGTGATGTGGCCGGCCACTTCCAGGTTCAGGCTGAGGGCGGTCAGGTGGTGGCCCAGCAGGTCGTGCAGCTCGCGCGAGATGCGCGTGCGTTCGTTGACCCGCGCGCTCTCGGCCAGCAGCACGCGGGTGGCGCGCAGCTCCGTGTTGAGCCGCCGCTGCTCTTCCCGGGCATCGGTCTGCTGGCGCGCGACCAGGCTGGTCACGAAGATGAACATGGAGAAGCCGCCATACAGCAGCGACTGCATCACCGCCTCGAACAGCGAGAAGTTCAGGATCAGGTAGTAGACCGGCAGCACCGCCAGCTGGCTGAGCAGCAGCCAGATCACGCCGCCGCGTACCGGCAGCATCCACGGGATGACGCCGGCGGCGACCATCATCAGGATGCTGCCCAGGCCCGAGCCGCTCAGATAGCTCACGCCCAGCGCCGAGGTGGTGAGCAGCACCAGCATCACCCGGTCGTACCAGCGCGAGTGGCCGCCGTTGCGCAGCCCGCGGGTCAGCCAGAAGTAGCCGGCGCCGAAAGCCAGGTAGGCCGCGAACAGCCACAGCGCCCAGGCATCGACGCCACCGCCGCGGCGCAGCAGTGCTTCGTACTGTGAGTAAACCAGAGGGAGTCCGACCATGACCCAGGTGAACAGGCCGGCCAGTCGCAGTACTCGGGTGTGGCTGAGGTATCCCAACATGGACGCATAGTAGGCTGAACCTGTTCCCCTGCACTCCCACAGAAGTCATGCCTGTCGGCTCGCGGGGGGAAGCCACCCATGCAATAATCGGACCGAGGGCCCCTCGATGGGCCAACCGCGTTACCCCACGGAGTCACAATGTCGATTGTCATCCGCGACGTGCGCGAGCACGAGCTCGATTCCGTCCTGGCCCTGAACAACAATGCCGGCCTGGCCATCCTGCCGTTGGATGCCGCCCGCCTGCGCCTGTTCTATGAAAGCGCTGAGTATTTCCGCGTCGCCGAGCGCGACGGCAACCTGGCCGGTTTCCTGATCGGCTTCGGCAGCGACAGCCAGCACGACAGCAGCAACTTTGCCTGGTTCAAGCAGCAGCTGGGCAGCAAATTCTTCTATATCGACCGCATCGTGGTCGCCAGCCGCCGTCGCGGCGGTGGCGTCGGCCGTGCGTTCTATGCCGATGCACAGAGCTACGCCGAGCTGCGCTACCCGCAGCTGACCTGCGAGGTCTTCCTCGACCACGGTGCCGATGCCGCCCTGCTCTTCCACGGCAGCTTCGGCTTCCGCGAGGTCGGCCAGAACAACATGGCCCACGTCGATGTGCGTGCCAGCATGCTGCTCAAGGACCTGTGCAGTTACCAGTGGGTGCACGACACCTACGGCGACCAGTTGCCGGATGTGCCCTGGGTGGGCCATCGCCGCGAGCCGCTGCGCGTCCAGCAGCAGACGGGGACCTGATCGGTGGCGGCGAACATGGATTTTGAACAGGCCGGTGAACTGAAGATCGGCCAGGTCGGCATCGCCAACCTGCGTATCCGCACCCTCGACGTCGAACGCCTCACCCGTGAAATGCAGGAACGCGTCGCGCGTGCTCCGAAGCTGTTCGGGCGTGCTGCGGTCATCCTCGATTTCGGCGGGCTCAGCAGGATGCCGGACGTGGCCACCGCCAAGGCGCTGCTGGATGGCCTGCGCAAGGCCGGCGTGCTGCCGGTCGCGCTCGCCTACGGCACCACCGAAACCGACCTGCTCTCCCAGCAGCTCGGCCTGCCGCTGCTGGCCAAGTTCCGCGCCCAGTACGAACGCGCCGAGGCCGAGCCGGCCGCCGCGCCTGCCCGGGCGCCTGCGCCGGTGGCCGAGCCGCCGCGC
>NZ_JBDJLB010000015.1:0-144157 GCF_039673155.1 Stenotrophomonas sp. TWI1149 | reverse complement strand
CGGCTGCGCGAACTGCAGCAGGAACGCCAGCTGGTTGAAGAACTCCAGCGACGTCCGATCCTGCGCCGGCGGCGTGGGCGTGATCCATGCGATGGCGGGCGCCGGCGGCGGCGCTGGTGTCCCGGCGAAGGCTGACAACGGCTGCACCTTGTAGCCGGCCTGGATCTTCTTCACGTTCTCCAGGTCTGCTGCGTTGAAGAGCTGGGTGCGGCCAACCACGCTGACCAGGTCGGTCTCCGAGCGGATCACCTTGGTGATGCCCTTGGGCGCTTCCCCCTTCCAGCCCGGCCCGACGATCAGGAAGCTGCCGCCGTCATTGCCAGTCGTGCGGCTGCCGATGTAGTCGAAATTGAAGGTGTAAAGATCCATCAGCTGGAAGACGAAGTATCGATCCTTCGCCATCCTGGGCACGGTGATCACCACCGGCTCTGCCCGCAGATCCAGCATGGCAAAGGAGTAGGGGGTGTCCGAATTCGGCGTCACGAAGGCAGTGTCGTCCGGAGTGAACACGCGGGCGATGTTCAGGATGGCGTTGAACGGCCCCTTGTACTGCGGGTTGGAGGTGTTGACGTTGAACGCATAGACGGTCTTGTACGTGTCCACCATCGGGACACCGTAGACGTAGGCCTCGCGCGCGATGGTCCTGGCCTCTTCCAGCGCAGCAGTGTCTGCCGATGCAGCGGGAGCAGCAGGGGATGCGGCAGGGGCGTGACCTGCCGCGGCGTCGCGGTCCTTCTCATTGCCGGACGATCGCTCGCCGCAGGCGCTGAGCATCATGCCGCTGGCCAGGGCAAGCAGCATCCCGATTCCCGTAGCCGATCGAATTCGATGGTGGTACATGCATCTCTCCTTGAATCAGGGGGTCGGGGTCGGCACCGGCTGCAGGGGAGGCAGGTTCCACTTGCCTTCGATGGCGGCGCGGCTCGGGCCGTAAACACGCCCAACAGCACTGTAAGGACCGGCCGGCGCGGGAAGCCAGTTGCTCTCCTTTTCCTTCCCAGGCGAGACGTGGGCGACGTAGAGGGTCAGTCCGCCATCGGGGTCATATTTGAGCCCGGGGGTCCGGTCGCCGATGGAATACCGCTTCAGTTCATTGGCGTAGAGGAACCGGTCCGGCAAGGTATACAGCGTGACCGACCAGAAGAACTTCGCAGGCGGGATGGCATCCTTGCTGAAGTGGATCACCGAAGGAGTATTGCCGTCGCCTACATACCCGCCATACCACGCTTCCTCGATGGAGTTCCCATATAGTCCCTTCTCGGCGGCAATGGAACGGGTGAGGTAGTCGTCCTTCAGAACCGCGCGCGATCCAAACAGTCCGTTGGACGATAGCGTTGCCTTGGCCTTCTCGGCCATTGCGGCTTTCGCATCGGCTACGCCGGCATCGATCGCCGACAAGCGAGCCTGACTCAGGGACTTGGCGTCGAACGGTCGTCCTGGGCCGATCCCGATTTTCGCGAAACGCTCCATAAGGCCTGCTTCGCTCGGATTCGTCGGTTGTGTGAACTGCAGCAGGAAATTCAGATAGGCGATGAAATCGTGGGAATGGACCTTATCGGCGTCATAAGCGGGGAACTGAATCTCTGGCGGCGCCGAAGGGGCCTGCGTCTTCAGGTAGCTGCTCAAGGGCTGCAGCTTCATCCCTTCCTGGATCTTCTTGACGTTGCCGATGTCGTCGGGTCCGTTCAAGGCGGTGCGTGTGAGCGTCAATACTAGCGAGGTCTCCGAAGGAAAAACCTGCTTGATGCCAGCAGGCGTATCGCCCTGCCAGCCGGGCCCGGCGATCAGGTAGCTGGCGGCGCCGTTGCCGGTGGCGCGCGACCCGATGTAGGCAAAGTTGTAGGTGAACAGATCTACCCACTGCTGAACGTAGTAACGTCCTTCGGGCACCTTGGGCACCGTGACGACCCAAGGTTCAGCCCGCAAATCCAGCCAGGCCCAGGAATAGGGCGTGTCATTATTGGGCGTAACGACATCGTGGTTATCCGGCGTGTAGAGCTGCGAATAGTGCCTGAATTTGCCGAAGCCGCCGATGTATTCGGGCGCATCAGGCGAGGCCACTTGCTTGTAGAGCGTGTTGTAGTTCTCGAGCATCGCAAACGCATAGATGTAGGCATCTTTCGCGATCACGCGCGCCTCTGCCTCGTCCTGTTCGTCTGCCGCGGCCGATCGTGTATCTGGAGCCGTCGTCGGTTCCACTCGATTGGGCTGGCTCTCAGGCCGCTGGCATGCTGGAAGAAACAGGACTGACATCAGCAAGAGGGACGAACCACGAGGCATTGGGCGCATGGAAATGGGCTCGAGTAGGCGGGGTATGGTGATGAAAATTGTTGCTCGCAAGCGCAGCCGATGCTGGCGACACCAGTGCGGCTCTTTCCCGCGAGGCGCATGAGAGGGTGTATCTCCACTCTGTTCTCCCTGCCGCAGGGTTGGCAAGAGCGTATTCACTGTGTTCCGCTCAGTATTTTTACTGGTGCCAAGGGTTAAGCTCGGTGGCCTAGCTGGTCCGAGCTATTTTTCGTCGATCTGATCCACGACGTTCTACCCTTCGGTCCGAAGAAAAACTACCCCGAGAGCCTCGGCTTTACGCACGAGCTCAATAGTCCCGTGCACACCCAGCTCTTGCATCATCGCGTATTTGTGTGATTCGACCGTTCGGACCGAGAGTCCCAATTTATGCGCAATCTGCTTGGCACGAAGCCCGAGCGCTAGAAGCTCGAGCACACGCAGCTGCTTATCTGTCGGGATGTATTGCGTCGTGGATCCATGAATGATGGCCTGCGCGGCAACGCTTGCCGATACATATGTATTTCCGTTCAAGACCTCTTTAATGGCAAAGATCAGTTCCTCTCCGGCGGCGCTCTTGAGCACGAAGCCCCGTGCCCCCGCGCGGATGGCCCCGGCAGCCAGAGACGGCTCATCGTGCATGGTCAGGAACACGAAGGGAACTCTGCAGCCTCGCTCCAGAATCTCTTTCATTGCGTCGATTCCGCTAATGCCGGGCATGCTAATGTCTGCGACCACCACGTCTGGCGGGTCGCGCTCGACCGTCTCGATCAGCTTTTCCCCGTCGGATACCAACACAATTGATTCAAAGGAATTCATCAGCAGCCGCTCGATCCCCTGGGCCACCAAAGTGTGGTCATCTGCCAGCACCACACTTCTACCCCGACAGCGGGGTTTCTCAAGGAGAGCGAGATCCATGCATTTCACTCCTTCGACAATGGTGTTCGGGATTGCATGGATAAATGCCACTTCGAAGGCGCGGCTTATCCTTGCTCAGGAATCTGGATATTGGCTACGGAGCGGGTGAGGGCCTTGTGATTTAATCCATCGGGCGGCAACTTCCAGCCGTGCTCACGGAACAGATGTCTCGTTCTGTGATGCTTGCACGCTTCAGATGTGACAGGCGTGCGCGAATAAGGTGATGTGGCGATGTGGCGATGTGGCGATGTGGCGATGTGGCGCAGAGGTGGCCACTTCCAGCGCCTTCCCCATGGACAGATTGGCCCGCATGAAAGATCAAGGAGACGCCGTCAAGCAGTCCTCGCTGCATTTTGCTGTCCGGCTTCCTGCGGGACTTGCCCCGTCCAGAGCAGCGTTACTATTTCAATGGGGTGGCTTCCCAACAGAAGGCGGCTGGAAAAGTCCCTGACACATGCGAGCCGGTGAAGCGCTTCGCCCCGTCGCCAGCCCTTCCATGTCAGAGCCGTTCGGTCTTCGCTGGCGTAGACCTTGGCCTGCAACACTACTGTTGCTGGTAAACAGTCATACTGAGTTTGCGTCGCGCGACTGAATCCAGAGCCGGATACAGGCATGGGACGACATCTCACTCCCAGGAAATGCAGCTGCGCAATCACTTTAAGTCGACGATGACGACGGACGTCCTTCTATAAGCGGCTTCTGCTTCTGGCCGAAAGCGGACGCGAGGACGCAAGCCATATCTGAAAGTCACTTGGAGCGATAAGGACGCAGAACGCTCGATTCAAGTCGATGCCCCCACACTCGGGCTGAAAAGCGAAGTCACCCGCAATCTCCTTCACTACCTTCGCTCCTCATGGCGTACGTAGGAGAAACATGGACTGATACACGATAGATGCTGATCGAACAATCTGCCGGGTAGTCGCACTGTTCGCCGGCAACGATCGTTGAATCGCTCCATGCACCTGCTGCGGTGTGAGGCCCTCCTTAAGCTGTCGCACGGACTGATGAAAGGCAGCATTCACGCGATGGGGTGGAACGTCCCGATACAGCGTACGTTGCATGCGCAGCTGGGCGGAATAGCGGGCAACCTGACCGGGAAAACATTTGCTGTCGTAGCCACGAATCCCGCAAGTGCGAGCCAACTCCTGCATTGAGGGCAGGAGGCAAGCCGTGTCTGAAATCAACGCCTCGATTGTCTTGGAGAATGCTATCCACGCATCGGGAAGATTTGCGCGTCCAAGTGGGATGTCGACGGAATAGTGAACCCCTGGCAGCAGCGCAGATGCGCACTCTGCTGGTCTGAGCAACATGTCCAGCACAGAGACACACTGTCTCGCTGCCGCCCTGAGAAGGTCCCCCAAGTCTACTCGCCCAATGTTTGGTCGCAATCTCAATGTCGGAACATTGGCGTCGCGCCATACCATGTAGCGAACGAAATCCTCTCTATGCGTCTTGAGTGGCCGGTAACGTTGGTTCTTGGCCTCGCCAACATCGTCCACGGCTTGGACAAACGCTAACAGCCTGGATCTTTCCAGAACCCGAGCGGGGTCATCGGCGGTCCATTGGATTAGCTCTTCGACGCAGTGGTTTGTCCATTTCTCAGCACGGTTTGGAGGATCGAAGCGTGCGCCGACGGTGAGTGAGCCCTTGCATCCTGGACACACTAAGATGTTCACAGCTCTGAACCCAGAACTGCCGCAGTGTGGACAGGTGTTTTCAATTCTCGCTCCGTGCGTGGCACAGTGAGAGTACGCAGCGAAGCGCCAGATCAAACGCGAATATGGAAAATCATCTTCCTGGACGCTATCGACTAGACATCTTGGACACCACGATGCACCCTTGCAAAGCGTCGCTGACTTCCCTGAGACAAGCTCACCGATTCCTAGGAGCGTTCCCCCTAGAAGTGACTGACCGGTTAATCGTTCCAGCGCTTTCGCTCGCCTGCGCACTACAGGACCGGAGCCGGATAGCCTCGAGCAATCGTTGTAAGTGCCTGGCTCAGACCCTGATGCAGCATCGAGAAGAGCGATAAACGATGACCAAGGAACTGCGCACAGGGTCGTTAGTCGCAGGCAGTAGCTACTGAGGGACTCAGTGCCGGAGGTCCCAGCCCCAATGAGCTTTAGGGGTGGAAGCTTCGTCCAGTTTGGAATGTGAACTGTCATGCGCCGGCCGCACCGTCAGCGCTAGGCTCAATGTTCAAGTAGTCGGCTAGTGACGTTGTAGGCTTTGAGCTCGCAAGACGATTGAAATGATCGATGTCTCGCCAGAACGAGCTGTGGTTCTTTGGTGTGCCTGAAGCCGATTTGAGGTGGTCAGAAGTCAGCTTCGAGCATCCAGCTCTGCACCTCAGCTCATTTGCACGTCGGAGATATCTTACAGTTGGGCCGAATATTCCTCCTCCATTCAATGCAACCAGCTCCAGGTTGTCCTGAAGCAGAGTGGGATGGGATAACGGAAAGCCTGCGCCGATTGCCTTTACCAACGTCGCGTAGCCTACTAGGTCCTGCTGCATCTTCAGGTTGTACGGTCGCATGTAGACGATGTCCGAGCGGTTGAAGATTTCCTGAGCATCTTCATAGAGGGGAGAGGCCTCATGCGTACCGAACATGACCGCCGCGCAGCCGATCTCCTCGATGAGGGCCATGATTCCAAGCATGTAGTTGCGAGCACTCTGCGTCCTTGTGACTCGACAGATATTTGCGACTTCGTCGATGACTATGTACTTTAGGCCGCGAACCTTCGCCATTCTTTCAAAGGAGAGTCGGAGCTCTCTCTCCGCTCGACGCGATCGAACGTCTTGCCAGAAATGAGAGGACGCGCGTTCTTCAGCAGACTCGTCAAACCTGTGGGGACTGCCAAGATGGGAGTCAGGCTCTAGCCAACCTATCTCAGGTTCTGTGATCTCCTGATGGAGCCTCAAGGCAAAATCCTTGGGGTTGAACTTGTCGCCTTGGTTCAGGACAGCTCTTACTGAGATCAAGGGGATGCTGCCGATAGGCCAGTGCTTAGGTCGGCCTGCAAGCGATGGCATAAGACGACGTCGCAGCTCACTCTTGCCTGACCACGACGGGGCAACAAGCCATACGAACTCCCCGGGCCTCGCGCGTGCAATGGAGCCAAGCATCTCGCGCTCAGCTGTCACGAACCGTTCGTGTGGAATGAAGGGAAGTGACTCGTTACAGAGCAGATTGACCAACGGAAACTCAATGCTCATCGCGACTACCTTCGGTGACCAGGTCAGGAAGAGCACTGAAGTCAATCTTCAGACCGCCATCCGCTTTGAGCGGCTTTGATTTCCTAAGAGGAGGCGCACTGTTCTCACCCTTCCTTTGCTCTGCATCCAAAGAGCGCTGTCTTGCATTAGCCGCGCTGGTCCTTTCGTAGTTCTGCCTTTGGATGTCTTCCTTCCTAATCACCGTTTCCGGGCGAAGGAACTGATCCCACATTGCCTCGAACAATCGATCTTCAGGCGTGTAGTGGCCGATCTTGGTAACCTCAGAACACCACGCTTTGTAGCGCCTGGCGGTCGTCTGAATCCATACGAATGTTGTATCTTCTGGGTCCCGACGCGCCTCCAGAATCTTCTCAGAGGCTAGGCGGCTACAGAGTTCTGAATTTGTGTAGTTTCTTCCGCAGAAGCGGAATCCGCGCGTTGTCTCATAAGACGTTGACTTAAGCTTCACAGCGGTGCGGAAAAGCAGGTCGTCGTTCAAGACGATGGGGAGGCCTGAGTTAGGTGCCAAGCGGATGAGTTCTTCCATGCGCTCACCAGATCCGCAGTGATCTGCGCCAGGGAGCCGTGGGAGCAGGCCGTACAGGAGCTCATTGATCTCGGACTCGGTGGTCGAGAACTCCATTCGAGCGGTCGAGCGGCTCTTGAACTTTCCGTCGACGCTTCTTCCGGCCTGATCGGGCTTCGTGCTGCCGATCAACCGATGACTCACCATCGCATTGATCTGGCCTTGGATGGTCTCGCACTCAGAGTTATATCGGCTTCCGCCAGTCGGCGCCGTAAGAAATGTTACTCCAGGTATCTGGCAGACCTCACATCGGACGGACTTTAGGTCAGAGCCCCGATCGATCAGTATTGAATGAGGGAGCTTCTGGTGCTTTCGAACATAGTTCCGCAAGAGTATGAGAATTCCATCCCGCCTGGCTGGACCGAAGACAAACGCGTGCGCCATGACGTGTCCAGAAGCTTCGTCGCGTCCGCAATAGAGCAGCGGGCACTGGTCCTCCATGCCTTCTTGTCCTTGGATGAATGTTCTGTGGTCGATCTTTGTCGCATCAACGTGAAGCACGGAATGTACGGCCAGTGCGGATCCCGATCTTACGCGCGCGTCAGAGCGAGGCTTATTTGCCTGATATCGACGCTTTCCGCCAACCGCAAGATCGCGAACCGCTCGGGACGTGTTCTTCACTCGGCTTAGGAGCGCCTTATAACCGGGCGCAACTATGCCGAGCTTTTCACACTGGCCGACGAGCTCTCGATGTAGATCAGACTTGCTCGTCACCAAGCCACCTAGCCAGTGGGACTTGATTGTTTTGTTGAGAACCTCCGTTTGGGTGGACGTGAGGCGGCTTGACCTGTTCCCGGAGTTTGCATATTTGGTAAGCGCTTCTTGCAGCGGATTTCGCCCCTCCGCGCGTGCGGCCCTAACTTTCCTTTCCAGAGCCCGCATGCGGCGAGGCAAGGGCTCTCCACTTGCGATGACTCGGTCGAGCTTCTTGAGTCTTGCAACCGCTTTTTCCACGTCGGTTGAACTGGCGAGTGACATTGGATCGCTCGCGTCCAGATAGAGAGCGTCGATGCCTTTACTGAACTCCACACCGATGGCCAGCGCCTGTTCCGGATTAAGGCTAAGGTAGAAGTTCCGTACGTCTATGAGAGGCACATGTTCTATCGGGCCGAAAAGAAGCTTATCGGCGAGCAGGGCGGCGGCAATTCCGGCATTGAACCAAGCTATCTCTACCATCAACGTTGAGATGCTTTTAGGCCCTGCGGTGAGTCGCTTCTGGACTTCTATGAATCCCTCGCGGCGGGCGAGTGATAGCTCCTCATCCCAGCTCTGATAGATGAACTGCAGGTTCCGGAGGTAGCGGCTGTTGTATGGGGAGGTGGCCCGCACGACGTACGTAATTCCATGCGACTCCGCCCATCGCTCATACGCCAGGTTACGGTAATGGCTGCCATCCCGAATCCACTCATCTGGCTTCTTCTTAACCAGCGAATCAAGCTTGGTGATCGACTTGCACTCGACCACCTCAACATTCGACCTCCGAATCACGAAGAAATCTGCGTGTGCGGTGCTTATGTGGCGTCCTCGTCGTATGCCGTGACACCTGACTTGGCAGACATACGAAATTACGTCGGGGTCCAGCTCAAGCTCTAAGGCATATGTCTGCTCAACTGTGTGGCTTTCGAGCCGGCGTATTGCGCGACACTTCTTGGAACTGAAATCGACAATCACATTGTCTAGTGCATAGGCGCCGACGGTTCGCCCGGCACCATGGCCGTACAGGTCAAACGCGAATGCCCGGTCTTCTAAAGAAAGATCCAAGGTTCTTAGGTGGTTTTGCAGTTCATCTGGCGTCATCTAGGCCTCCCTTGGCTGGGCGAGGGCAATACCTCACCCTCCCGGCCGCGCGGGTACTTGAAAGAAGTACGGGACGGGGGTAGATTCAGCTCAGCGGATCCAAACGCTAGCTGCACACAAGCCCCGGCCTGCAAGCCGGGGTTTGTTGTTTCTACCCTAGTGGTTGAACTCAGCTCATCGCATGGGTGCTCTCCTGTACGGTCGCTGCGGAAATGAGGGCGAGCAGGTTATTGGGTCCTGCTTCTTGAGGCCACGAAGAGCCAGCGGGCGAGGGCTTGTGAAGGGACTACGCGACCTCGACGGCCGGGCATATGCACCACGTCAACGCCTAGGCGGCCTTGGACGGCGGCACGCCTTGCTGCCTCGAGACTGCGGAAGCCCAGGGCCTGCCAAGCATCGGCAATACGTACGTAGAGTCCAAACTCATCCACGATCGTCCCTAGCAGTTCATCCTCGGACTGGGATTGAAGTGCTGCTCTTGGTAGTGAAAGGGTGCTCATGCCACCGAAACATACGGAATCCACGGTCCGTTGCAAGCGATCTGGGTTCGGCAGGCCATTAGGAGCCATAAATGGTTATGGGCTCCATCAAATCAAAGGCTTACGCGTAACAGCCGACGCCTTCGGGATGGCGCCTTTTGTGGCCTTACTTTGCAGATTGCGCGGACAGCTTCCCTGCCGGCGAGAAGTGGTGGGGCCAGTCCATTACGTGTGCTAGGTGTCCACAGAAGCTTGGGCGGCTCAGTCCTATGGATGAGTACTAGCGATTGGCCAGATAGCGAGCTAGCCAACGCTTGCGCTAATAGCGCCCGTCGATCAGGTGCCCGCGATCGTCTTCGTACTCCTCAGCTTCATTGCCGGCAGCCTCAGCCGCTTGCAAAGCGGCTTCCTGTGCTTGTTTATCGGCGTACTCCTGGCGATTCTCGACGAAGGCTTCGCATCCTTCGATGAAGGGCTGAGAGTTGCCGCCACACTCCGACGTGTCAGAGATGTCGTTTGCCTGTGCCCACGCAAAGCCGGCTTCATGACCTGAGCAATCTTGCGTGCAAGTATAGTTGCCGCTGTCTTCTATGGCGTAAGGATCAACACTGCTGAGATCAGCCCCCGTACCTTCACTGTCGGCCCCGTACTCTTCGTATGTCGCTTGCGTTGCATCCTCTGCCGCGGCAGCTGCCACCTCTGCATCAGCTTCGTAATCGTTGTAGTCGCCGTGGCGTCCGCAGGCGGTGAGAAGCACGTAGGTGGCAAGCATTACTTGAAGCCGGCTCACACTTGCTCCCTTGTTCACTTGTGAATGAAAGAAGCCGAAATGGGGGCATTGATCGAGAGCACTTGGCACGAGCTGAGCCAAAGGCGCGCGGTCAACTCGACTTCAACAACAGTGAGAATAGGTTGGATGTCACACCAGCCCCCCGTCAGTTACGGTGAAACTGTTGGGGTAGACAGGCAAGAGTGATGTCGCCACGGGAGCGAGACGAGAGCATGTCTGCTGCACCTCTCATGACTACCTCAGCTCTTCGTATACCTGATGGGCCGACCGCACTCGAGCCAGTGTCTCAGCCCACCTTTCAGGATGTATTGGCGACAGTGCGATTCGCTCAACATCGGTCCAGAGTTCATGAACCGCACGACGGACCATAGAAAGATTTTTTACATAAGACAGTGCAAGAAGTTCAACCTCTGCGTAGCCCTCTTTGACGCAGGCAGAGAGCTTCGAAGCACTTGCCGCGGACTCGCCATCGTCATTGGCAGTCCTCCGCCTAGCTCTGATTAACTGCTCCGGAAGGCCAAAGATGAATGAAAGGTCGGGAACTACCCTCAAGGCAAATATCCGCGAGCATTTACATTTGCCAGCACTACTAGCTCCGATGGCCTGCGAAACTTCCATCTCTACAAATGACCTACCCTCCATCCACATGAGCAACAACTCTTGAAGCCGGGGTATAGCCCACTGCCCTTTTTCTCGGTCTGAGCTAAATCGCGCGTAGTCTCTTTCAAAGAGGCCTTCAAGATTTCCCTTCCTCACTAGCTGCGGGACCAGAGAGGGGTCTTCTGCAAGCCAGTCAAAGACCCATTCGGTCCACTCTCTCACATTGGCGAAATCACCTGGGCAGTTCCTCTGCATACGAGCCTCCAAGCCCCTGATGACAGTGGGCTCAACTCCCGTTGAAGCCGCCAACTTGTCTATCCAGTCTGGATTCTGCTCAGCCCCGAATTCGTCTCGGAACCTAGCTACTACCTCGGAGCTTACGTCCACCCAGTCTTGGCCTCCTTGGGCACTTGCTGAGAAGGCTCCCATCGTTCTTCCAAGGTACTCGCGAACGGCAGATCTAGAAGACTCGCGATCAAAGGAAATCGGGAGTCGTCGAAGCATGTATCGGGCGGTTTCATCCAACTCGTCTGTGGATGCATGCATCCGGTCAAGCACTCGAGCAAGCGGATCCTCAACTGCCAAACACTGGTCGCTTTGAGAGAACACCTCCCTAAGCTGATTCCAGTAACGACTGATAGTGTTGGACTCACCGTCGAAACGCATAACCCTACCAGGGATAACTAGGACGAAGCCAAATGAATTTTCCCCCGCCCGCCCGGCCCTGCCCGCTGCATTCAGCAGCTCATGAGCCTCCAGAGTCCCCATTCGCTCCGAGTCGGCGTCGAATCTCTGATCACTGGATATGATCACGACTTGGCTTGGTAGATTCATCCCTTGTGCTAGGGTTGAGGTCGCTACGACGACATCAACCCCATCGGGCCGCCTGTAAAGTGATTCGTGAAGGGCCCTCTCCTGCGGAAGTAACAGGCCATGATGCGTAAGGGCCCGACTTCTCAGATCGTGTCCGTCGCCAACGTCAGCATACAGAGCACTACGTTCGCCCAGCTCGGTGAGTGCCGCGTCAAAATTTTGCCGCTCAGACTGGTTCAGTGAAATCGTTCGTACTGGGAGCGCATCTGAAACCTTCCTCGCGATACTGGCTGCCCAAAGGATGGTTTGGGTAAAGACCAGCGTCTTCAAGGTCTCGCTTGCAGAACGTGTGGCTGCACCGATGGCAATTTCTGCCGCAACTTCGGTGGAGTTCGGGGTAAGGTACCAGTCCGACGTGCGTGTGCCCGCCGCACCCAGCTTGACATTTCGGTCTAGCAGCGGAACGAGGAGGTAATCACTTATATGGTTGGTCATCCACGTTTGCTGAAGGCCCATAAAGCCGTAGGGTTTAACCTGCAATTGGCGTCTTACTGAGACAGGAGGCGCCGCCGTCCTTCTGGCCCTCGCTGCAGCAGCTAACACAGCCTGGCTCGACGCGACCTCGGCAGCTTGGTAAAGCACGACACCGCGTACCTGCCGAGTGGGCTTCCAGTTCAAATCCAGTGCAAGGCATGGCCTGCTGGTTAGGTTTTCAACCCATGCTGCCACTTGCGAAGCATTGCTGACCATTGCGGACATCAACAGAAGATCTGCAGAAGGAGCCGCAAGCGTGAAGTTCAGTAGACAAACCATTGCATCGATGGATCTCCTGTCACGGCCAACTCCGGCAGAGTGGATGAGGTGGAATTCGTCGAACGTCAGAAGACCAACTTCAGCGAACGCGGCGGGCTCGTATCCGAGGAGTGCCAAGCAACGCTCAGGGGTCATCACTGAAATTTCAGGAAGTCCCTCGTTGACGATGTCTTCAACAGAATCTGAACTCCGTTCCTTCTGAATTTCTCCAGATGGGAAAGCCGCCCCCAAAGAACGGGCGACCTGATCTACCAAAGCAAGCGTGGGCGCAAGGAACACCACCTTCCGATTCGCCAGCAGCGTACTTGCGATCTTTAGCTCAGATAGAGTGGATTTGCCTGCGCCGGTTGGGAAGCTGACTACGGATGAAACTCCATTATCAAGATAACCTCTACTAACTGCCTGTAGATGGTTCTTCCAGAGATAGGGTCTACTACCTGCAATCAACCCCATTTTCTCGCGCCACCTGTCTTCTGGAACTCCTGATGGCGGCTTGATCGATACGAGCGAGGACGCTCGGAGTTCTGTTCCTGCCGCCAAGAGCAAAGATGCCAGATGAAATGGCCCTGGGTAAGTACTTTCAGAGACTACAGGCCGGTTGGAGAGATTGGTCGATTCTGTTTTTCGAATGGATAGCTCGGCCACACGTGAAAAAATCTCATTGCTGCTCCTGACCGGCTCCGGCCTTCCCATCAGCTCGCTCGAAAGAAGTCTGACCCCGTCAAGTATCATGCCGTAGAGAGCAGTGGCACCCAGGCCAATGCTAGGCGAAGGGCTCTCCATCCAACTGCTTGTCGAGTTGCTACCGGTAGCCACTGTCGCAAGATCGCCTCTGATGAGGCGTCGAAGTGCGTCGATGAGCGACGAACTTACACTCCCGGAGCTTTCAGGCGGAGCCATCGTCTTCGTCATTTCCACCGCGTCCGCATGAGACTGCGCAATTAGAAACAGCAGCGAAGAGGAAATGCCCGCCGGTATCGCGTCCAGCCTAAGCTCCCAGCTGGCAGATGCTTCAGCAGAGAGTGCCTCTGCTTGAAAAACCACATGATGCGCGGTCCCTGCGACAAACGCCGCTGACCTCCTGATATCAGACTCTGGGGCCAGAGAAACCAGCGACTCTTGTACGAATGCAAGCCTTCGCATCTCGTCAATTAGGCTGTCGATGCCGTGATCAGCCTCTTCACCACTACGAAGCCTTATTCGTGCGGCAACGATCCTTGTGTAAGCAGCGGTTAGCTCCTTCGCCAAATCCCGGGACTCAAGCCCCTGAAGGCTGGGGGCGGATGCTATTAGATCCAGGGTCTCTCGATCAAACACTCTTCACCCCGGAATCAAGAATGGCGACTACTTTCTCGGCTAGCTCCTGCATCCATCCTCGCAGGTCGGCGACATGAAAGATGTCCCCTCTACGTCGGCTCATGTCGCCTTTGACAACTTCGTCATAGTCCATAAAGAGTGAACTCAGACCTCGCGGCGATGCATGATAGTCTCCAACCGTGATGGATGCCTTGAACACCCTGGCTTCTCTCCAGATGATGCTCTTAACTGCATCGGTGGCGTTTGGATAGCCAGAACTCTTGAGTAGGGAAACCACTTCTGCAGCAATCATGTTCTGACGGGACCCAGACTCCAGTTCGCGAAATTCTGGCCAGACCTCATCACGGATCACATCCCGGGGATTATCTGTCGCCTTGTCCTCGAAGATTACGACATGGCTAATTCCATTCTCACCTGCCTCAACTTGCAGGCCGTCCAGCCCTTTGTGGGCAAGAATCATGTGTGGTGTTCGGATAGCTGAGTTTGCATTGAGGCGATGCGCGCATATCCACGACATGACTTGGAACAACCAGCCATCGCGGTGGTAAGGGTTATCTGCGCTGGCCGTGACGAGTTTAATGGCTTCCGATCTGGCGATACCGTCTGCTTCCACTTGCGGAACTCCGGAGGCCTTTAGGATCTCTGCCAAATGATCCGCTTGACCTAAGGCGACCATGGCAATCTGAACTGCCAAGAGGTCTGCATCCGGGACTGACCACTCATTGCCGTCGCAGAGCGAAGCCACGGTATACGGTCTCGTTTCAATTGCCATCTCCAGCTGCCCCCAATTCAGCTTCCGTGTCTATAGCTTCTTCACAAGACGTATACCACACACTCACAGTGATGCACGCCCTGTAGCAATCTGGTGACTGTGTTACTAGCCTTACAGAGGGGACCCGCCGGATGTCGAAAAAAGTCTTGTGAATCAATCGATTGAATGGAGCGGCCCTTCACGCTTACCCTTTGGGTGCCAAATAGATCGATATTTGGACGGTTCGCAACCATCTAGCACGTCCCGCAATCCTTGGGCGACTTCATCAAACTTCCCAACTCCCAGCATCAGACAGCGACCTCGATTGGGCGGTGGCTATCTGTCATCTGCGCATAGTCTGTGCATTTGCTGCCGGATGCACGAACTATGCGTCAATCGCCTTTAAAATCAATGGCCTATGGAGTCGTGTGCCAAGCTATGTACTCAGCTGTGAGCATAGTCAGTGCATAAATCTCTCCGAAACGTCGCAACTATTGCTCTAGGTGGCGTCCAAACTATGGGGAGATGGCTAATCTGTAGCCATGTCCCCATAGTTGGTGTCGCTTACACAAACTATGGGCGCAGCCGCCTGCACAAACTATGCGCGAAGGGCTGTCACCCCTTCTAGGACAGCGCCGTGCCTTAACGGCAACGTAACATCGGCTTCGCACCCAGCCTAAGACGCATTTTTAAGAAACCGCTGATATATCCCAGAGAGACAGGTGGGGAGGATGGAGCCATCCGGTCAGACCGGAACCAAGGCCCCTCCACTCTCACGCGCAGTTTGCCGCGCAGCTCCTGGGATTCTCCATGAACTTTGTATACAAGTTGATCTTCAACATTTCGACGGGCACATGGGCAGTCGCCCATGAACTCGCTGTTTCGCGCGGCAAGAAGAGCCGCACCCGGTTGGCGAAGGCCATGGCCGTTGCGTTGGCGTTGCCGGCGGGTGCGGCGATGGCGGCTGACTCTCCGGCGCCGCTGGAGTGTTCCGCAAATGAAGTGAAGTCCCACGACGGGATGCTCTGCGAAACGGTCAAAATGCTGGAAACTCGCGCAACCAGTATGGCTACGCGCGGCGCCACGGACGGTGGCAGTGCTACCGGTAATGGCAGCACTGCCGTCGGCTCAGGGTCGCAGGCGACCGGTGTGAGAGCAACCGCGATGGGGATAAACGCGGTGGCAACGGGCAAGTGGACGACTTCTTACGGGGCATTTACCAACGCCGTTGCAGACGGCTCAATCGCCATCGGTAACGGTGCAGCTGTTGAAGCCGACGGAAAATTTGGAACCGCAATTGGGTATATCGCGCGCGCAAAGGCTGAGAATTCGGTGGCGTTGGGTTCCGGGGCCGTTGCGGATTCCAGCTGGACCGTGTCAGTTGGCAATGATAATACAGAACAAAGGCGACGGATCGTCCATGTCGCAGCCGGTAGGGGCGACAGTGACGCGGCCACCGTTGGTCAGTTGACCCCCTTGATCGCCGGCCTCGGTGGCGGCGCTGCGATCGACGCGGAGACAGGTGTCGTCACCGGACCCACTTACAAGATTGATGGCAAGGCTCAAAACCTCGGCGAAGCAATCGCCGGGCTGGGCAACAACACCCAGGCGCTCAAGGACAAGCTGACCAGCAGCGGGCTTGTGGCCGAGGACGGCAAAGCCATCGCAGCTGTGACGTATGACCGGGATGTTAAAGGTGAAACCAACTTTGGTTCGGTCACCATGGGCAACGGCACTGGTGCGGTCAAGCTGAAGAACGTCGCTGGTGGCACGGCGGACACCGATGTGGTCAATGTCAGCCAGCTGTCGCCGCTGGTGGCTGGCCTGGGCGGTGGCGCAGCCATTGATCCCACCACGGGCGCGGTCACTGGGCCGACCTACAAGGTTGACGGCAAGGAACAGAAGAATCTGGGCGATGCGCTGACCAGCCTCGACGCAGGCACCAGCGCACTGAAGGAGACGCTCGCAAGCAGTGGGCTGGTGGCAGCCGACGGCAAGGCACTGGCCGCTGTCAGCTACGATCGCGATATCAAGGGTGTGACCAACTATGGCTCGGTGACGCTGGGCAACGGCAAGGGTGCCGTTTCGCTCAAGAACGTGGCGGCGGGCACGGATGATACCGATGCCGTCAACATGACCCAGCTCAAGAACGCCATGGCGAATGCAACGCCGGCCGAAAGCACCTTCCTGGCCGGTAAGGGCGGTGGCACGGCAGCCAAGGCGACCGGCTTCAACTCGGTGGCCCTGGGCATCAACTCGGTGGCCGACCAGGCCAACACCGTGTCGGTGGGCTCGGCGTCGGGGAAGCGTCGCATCACGAACCTGGCGTCGGCCCAGGAAGAAAGCGATGCCGCAACCTATGGCCAGGTTACCGCCCTGGTGGGTAACGCCAGTTCGAGCGCCCAGCGTGCACTGAAGGACGTCAACACGCGCCTGTCGGCACTGAGCGAGCAGACGGGCCGTGTCGGTTTGGATAGCCCGTTCCTGAAGATCGATGCCCCGGAAGGCTCCGAAGCGGCTGTCGTCGATCTGAACAACTCCGCTGTGGCCATTGGTGCATCGACCAGCGCCATCGGCAGTATTGCCACGGCGATTGGTGGCGCCTCCTACGCGAAGGGTTCGCAGGCTGCGGCGATTGGCGGTGGCGCCTACGCCGAAGGTCAGGGCGCTCTGGCGATGGGCTCCGCACGGGCCGAAGCCGACAATTCCACGGCGCTGGGTAACGGTGCGCGTGCCACCGGTGCCTACACGCTGGCCATCGGCGCCAACGCGCGCTCGGCGGGCATGAATGGCGTTGCCCTGGGTAACAGCACCCGCGCGAACGCTGATAATGCAGTGGCCATCGGCACCTTGGCCAACATCGACGCCACGGCCACCAACTCCATGGCCTTTGGCCGTAACGCCAGCGTCGGCGCTGGCGCGACCAATGCGATGTCGCTGGGCAGCAACACGACCAATACCCGTGCCAATACGGTGTCGGTCGGCAGCCTCAAGAACGAACGGCAGATCACGAATGTGGCGGCCGGTACCGCTGACACCGACGCCGTCAATTTCAGCCAGCTGAAGAGCTTCGTCGGTTCCAATGGTGGTGGTCCGCTGACGGTGTCGTACGCCGATGAAACGAAAGCCTCGCTCGCCTTGGCCGGCGAAAACGGCACGACGATCAGCAACGTGAAGGCTGGCGCCGTCTCGGCCACCAGTACCGAAGCGATCAACGGCGCACAGCTGCAGGGCACGGCCTCCTCGGTTGCCTCCGCGCTGGGCGGCGGCTCGACGGTCAAGGCCGACGGCACCCTCGCGGCGCCGAGCTATACAGTGGGCGGTAACAAGCATGGCTCCGTCGGCAGCGCGCTGGGTGCTGTGGATACCTCGCTGACCGATCTGGACGGCCGTACCAATAACCTGGCCAGCCAGATCAAGGGCAGCGGCCTGGTGGACGACAAGGGCAACGCCCTGGCCGCCGTGACCTACGACAAGAAGGCGGATGGTTCGGCTGACCGGGCTTCGGTGACGCTCGGCACGCCGGGCACTGCCGTCAAGCTCTCGAACGTGGCCGCCGGCAAGGTGACCGCTGCCAGCACCGACGCCATCAACGGCGCTCAGCTGCAGGGCACGGCTGCCTCCGTGGCAACGGCCCTGGGTGGCGGCTCCACGGTCAAGGCCGACGGCACCATTGCCGTGCCGAGCTACACCGTGGGTGGCAACACGCACGGTTCCGTCGGCAGCGCTCTGGGTGCTGTGGATACGTCGCTGACGAACCTGGATGGCCGCACCAATGACCTGGCCAGCCAGATCAAGGACACCGGGCTGGTGGACGACAAGGGCAACGCCCTGGCGGCGGTCACTTATGACCAGAAGGCGGACGGCTCGGTCGACCGTGCTTCGGTGACGCTTGGCACGCCCGGCACGGCGGTGAAGCTGTCGAACGTGGCCGCCGGCAAGGTAACCGCGGCCAGCAGCGACGCCATCAATGGCGCGCAGCTGCAGGGCACGGCAGCCTCGGTTGCGGCCGCACTTGGCGGCGGCTCGACGGTCAAGGCAGACGGCACCCTTTCGGCGCCGAGCTACAGCGTGGGTGGTAAGCCGCATGCCTCCATCGGTGGCGCGTTGGGCGCTCTGGACACGTCGGTCACGGCGCTGGATGGCCGGACCAATGATCTCGCCGAGCAGCTTGCCGGCAGTGGCTTGGTGGATGACAAGGGCAATGCCATTGCGGCAGTGACCTACGACCAGAAGAAGGACGGCTCGGCGGACTACGCGTCGGTGACGCTGGGCAATGCGGATACCGCCGTGAAGCTCTCGAACGTGGCCGCCGGCAAGGTGACCGCCGCGAGCACAGATGCCATTAACGGTGCACAGCTGCAGGGGACGGCCACTTCGGTGGCGGCGGCTCTGGGCGGCGGCGCGGCGATGAAGGCCGACGGCACGCTGACCGCGCCGAGCTATACCGTGGGAAGTGGCAAGTACGGCGACGTCGGCGGCGCTTTCGGTGCGGTGAACAGCTCGCTGACCGATCTGGATGGTCGCGCCAAGTCCATGGCGGAGCAGCTCGCAGGTATGGGCGTGGTGGGCGAGGATGGCAAGAGCTTGGCTGCCGTTACCTATGACCAGAAGAAGGACGGTTCGGCTGACTATGCGTCCGTGACCCTGGGCTCGAAGGATGCTGCGGTGAAGCTGTCGAACGTGGCCGCCGGTTCGGTAGCCGCCGGCAGCACCGAGGCCATCAACGGCGCTCAGCTGCAGGGCACGGCCTCTTCGGTTGCCTCCGCGCTAGGCGGCGGTTCGACGGTCAAGGCCGACGGCACCCTCGTGGCGCCGAGCTACACCGTGGGAGGCAATAAGCATGGCTCCGTCGGCAGCGCTCTGGGTGCTGTGGATACCTCTCTGACCGATCTGGACGGCCGTACCAATGACCTGGCCAGCCAGATCAAGGGCAGCGGCCTGGTGGACGACAAGGGCAACGCCCTGGCCGCCGTGACCTACGACAAGAAGGCGGATGGTTCGGCTGACCGGGCTTCGGTGACGCTAGGCACGCCGGGCACTGCCGTGAAGCTCTCGAACGTGGCCGCCGGCAAGGTGACCGCCGCCAGCACCGACGCCATCAACGGCGCTCAGCTGCAGGGCACGGCTGCTTCCGTGGCAGCGGCCCTGGGTGGTGGCTCCACGGTCAAGGCCGACGGCAGCATTGCGGCACCGAGCTACACCGTGGGTACCACCAAGCACGGCGATGTGGGCAGTGCCTTCGGCGCCGTCAACACCTCGCTGTCTGACCTGGATGGCCGGGCCAAGCAGCTGGACGAAAAGTTGTCCGGCACGGGCCTGGTGGACGACAAGGGCAATGCGTTGGCCGCTGTTGTCTACGGCCAGAATAAGGACGGTTCGACCAACTATGGTTCGGTTACGCTGGGCAAGATCGCTGGCAGTGAACCGGTCCGCCTGAAGAACCTCGCCGCTGGCGTGGACAGCAGCGACGCGGTCAATGTCAGCCAGCTGACCGCTGCAACCGCAAATCCGTGGTTCAGTGGCAAGGGCGGCGGCACGGCGGCCAAGGTAAGTGCGTTCGGTTCGGTTGCCATCGGCATCAACTCGGTCGCCGACCAGAACAACACGGTATCCGTTGGCAGTAGTGACCAGAAACGTCGCATCACCAATGTTGCCGACGGTGAGGGCAACTACGACGCGGTCAACTACCGCCAGCTGGTGTCGATGGTGTCCGGCCAGAACACGCGGACCCAGAGCGCGCTCAAGGATGTGGACAGCCGTTTCGCCGCGTTGGATGCACGCGGCGTCGTGGACGATTCATTCATCAAGATCGACGCCCCGGAAGGCTCCGAAGCGGCTGTAGTTGATCTCAACAACTCCGCTGTGGCCATTGGTGCATCGAGCAGCGCCATCGGCAGTATTGCCACGGCGATTGGTGGCGCCTCCTACGCGAAGGGTTCGCAGGCTGCGGCGATTGGCGGTGGCGCCTACGCCGAAGGTCAGGGCGCTCTGGCGATGGGCTCCGCACGGGCCGAAGCCGACAATTCCACGGCGCTGGGCAACGGTGCGCGTGCCACGGGTGCCTACACGCTCTCGGTCGGCGCCAATGCGCGTTCGGCGGGCCTGAATGCCGTTGCATTGGGTAACAACACCCGAGCAAACGCCGACAACGCAGTGGCCATCGGCAACCTGGCCAACATCGATGCCACGGCTACCAACTCCATGGCCTTTGGCCGCAACGCCAGCGTGGGTGCTGGTGCGACCAATGCGATGTCGCTCGGCAGCAGCAGCACGAACCTCCGCGCCAACACGGTGTCGGTCGGCAGCTTGAACAATGAGCGGCAGATCACCAACGTGGCGGCCGGCACGGCCGAGACCGATGCTGTCAACTTCAGCCAGCTGAAGAAGTACGTGGGTGAGAACGGTGGCAGCGGTGGTGCAGCCAATCCGCTGGCTGTGGCCTACACCGATGCCGACAAGGGCACGGTCAGCCTGGCGGGCGCCGAGGGTACGATCCTCTCCAACGTCAAGGCGGGTAGCGCAGACACCGACGCGGCCAACGTCGGCCAGGTGAAGGGTGTTGCCGCCGCGATCGGCGGAGGCGCCTCCATTGCGGCAGACGGTTCCGTCACCGCGCCGAGCTTCACGATCGGTGGCGGCCGCTACAGCAATGTCGGCGAGACCTTCGCTGCAGTGGACACCTCGCTGACCGACCTGGATGGGCGTGTCACGGGCAATAGCAGCAGCGTGACCAACCTGAGCAAGCAGTTCGAGGCGCTTACGGCAGGCACCAGTGGCATGGTCACCTTCGATGCGGCGTCCAACACCGTGAAGGTGGCTTCGGCCCAGGCGGGCACCACGGTCGACTTTGCCAACAGTGATAACGAAGCACGCACGCTGACCAACGTTGCTGCAGGCAGCGCCGAAGGTGATGCGGTGAATGTTGCCCAACTGAAGGGCACTGCACAGAGTGTGGCCGCAGCCATCGGTGGCGGTTCGGTCGTCAACGCGGACGGCACTGTGTCCCAGCCGAGCTACACGGTTGGTGGGACCACGGTGACCAACTTCGGCGATGCCATCACCAACATCGATGACCGCACGACCACCAACGCAACCGAGCTCACCACGCTGGGCACGACCATCAAGGAACTGTCCAACGGTACGTCCGGTCTGGTCACGGTTGATCAGGTCACCGGCAATGTGCAGGTCGCTGCAGCGCAGGGCGGGACCCTCGTCGACATGGAAGGTACCGACGGCAAGCGTCGCGTCAGCGGTGTTGCCAACGGCACGGAGGAAGACGACGTGGTGACGATTGCCCAGCTGCGTGCAGCCGGTGCGATCGATCCGGTCAGTGGCCAGACGTTGAGCGTGCTGACCTACGACGGTGCCGATCTGTCGCGTGCCACCCTGGGCGGTAGCCAGGGAACCGTGCTGGCCAACGTCGCCAGCGGGTTCATCGGCGCGGGCAGCATGGAAGCGATCAACGGTGGCCAGCTGTTCGACATGAATGCCGCTATCCAGGGCAGGATGGATGGGCTGGATGGCCGTGTAGGCACCATTGAGAAGGGTATTGCCGAGGGTTCGATTGGCAACGGCAACGGCAACGGCAACGGCAATCCTGCCGGCGACGGTGCAGCCGAGGGCGGTTTGGTTGGCCCGGGTGCTGGCGAAGGTGCGCTGATTGTCGGCGGCGGTTCGGCCGGCGGTTCAGGTGCGGTGAGCGTCGGCGACGGCAGCAAGGCGGAGGGCGACAGCTCGATCGCCGTTGGCGGTGGCAGCTCGGCCGGCACCGGCTCCATCAGCGTCGGTGGTGGCAGCTCGGCCGGTGGCACTGGAGCGATCAGCGTCGGCGAGGGCAGCGCGGCCAGTGGTACCGGCTCGGTTGCCATCGGTGAAGGTGCGAAGGTGACGAACGACAACTCGGTTGCCATCGGCAGCGGATCCACCACCACCCGGGACAATGAAGTCTCGATGGGCTCGGCGGGTTCGGAACGGGTTGTCAGCAATGTCGCCGCGGGTATCCAGGGCACTGACGCAGTCAATCTGCAGCAGATGGATGACCGCTTCAAGGCCGAGCATGACTGGTCCAACAGCCGCTTCCAGTCGATGGACAAGCGCATCGACCGGATGGGTGCCATCAGTGCGGCCTACGCCGGTATGGCCATCAATACGGCCGGTCTGAGCGGCGACAACCGCCTGGGCGCCGGTATCGGGTCGCAGAACGGTCGCAGTGCATTGGCCGTCGGCTACCAGCGCATCCTCGGCGAGAAGAAGAACGTGTCGGTCTCGCTGGGCGGTGCTTTCAGTGGCAGCGACCAGAGCGTCTCGGCAGGTGCCGGCATCAGCTGGTAAGCGCAGAGAGCTTGATGTCGTAGTGTAAAAAGAAGCCCGCGGTCGAAAGACCGCGGGCTTTTCTACGTCTTCCTGCGAAGCAACCGCGACTCGATCAGCCGAAAAGGCCTGATTCCAGACAGAACGCGACCAGTTCCTGATCCGTCCGGGTGCCCAGCTTGCGCATGGCGCTGATCTTCTGCGTGCTGACTGTCTTGCTGCTGCGATTGAGCGCGCGCGCGATGTCACCAACGCTCTGGCCGCTGGCGAACAGCCGAATCACTTCGAACTCCCGGGGCGACAAGGTGGCGGCCGAGGTGGGCTCGCCAGCCTCAGGCACCATTTCTTCGCGAGGCAGTTCGGGGGAACGGTATATCCGCTGTGCCAGCAGGCTGGTCAGGGCCCCGTCGAGCTCATTGAGATTCCCGCTCTTGCGCACCACACCGCTGGCACCCGCGCGATACATTTCGGCAACGATGGAGGGGTTGGACACCATCGTGAGTATCAGAACGCGAGTGTCCGGGAAATTGCGGGTCAGGTAGGAAATGAGCTTGATCCCATCCCCCATCCGCTCGTCACCAGGCATGCTGTAGTCAGTGATGATGATGTCCGGCGCATGCTGCTGTGCAAGGTCCACCAGCCCGGCCGGGTCCTGTGCCTGACCGACAACCTGGAAGCGCGGGTCGCGATCAACAAGATCGGCGATGCCCGCCAGCACAATCGGGTGGTCGTCGGCAATGACGATCTTGGTCTTCAAGGCGGGGTCTCCGGATCGCGGGGGAAAGGTCAAGGTGGATCGGTCGGGTCG
Source organism: Stenotrophomonas sp. TWI1149 (assembly GCF_039673155.1). Lineage (NCBI taxonomy): Bacteria > Pseudomonadati > Pseudomonadota > Gammaproteobacteria > Lysobacterales > Lysobacteraceae > Stenotrophomonas > Stenotrophomonas sp. TWI1149. The sequence continues at coordinate 120,669 of NZ_JBDJLB010000015.1, read as the reverse complement.
ACGGATGTCGACTCGAGATGGGCCAGGGCGCATTCCAATCGGACAATGAATGCATCGATGCCAGGCACGCAGTCCTCCGCACTGGTCCCGTCATCGATTCTATCCTCGATACGCTTGCTCTCATCGGCCAACGGCTCTGCCGACACTATGACCAGCGCACCACGCAGGCGATGCAGCATGTGCTTGACGCCCTGCAGATCCCCGATCTCCTGTGATCTTGCCAGCGCGGCCATATCATCACGCATGGTTTCCAGGAAGAGCGTCCGCATCCGCGGAGCGACCAAGAGGACATCCGGGCTGGATCCGGTAACCGCCAAGGGGCTCAGATGCCGGTACAGATCGTCCAGCCGGATGGGCTTCACCAGACAATCGGCCATGCCCACGCTGCGGCAACGCGCGCGCTCAGTGGGGTCGGCATTTGCGGTGGCGCCGAATATCGGCGCCGTTATGCCGTGCCCGTGCAGCCGCTCTGCCAGTGCGTACCCATCGACATGCGGCATGTTCAGATCGGTGATGACCACATCGAAATGACGACGTGTCCAATAATCAAATGCCTCGGCGCCATCGCTGGCGACGACGGCATGGCACCCGAGACGCTCCAGCTGTTCACGCAGGATCATCTGGTTGATGGGGTTGTCCTCTGCGACCAGAACGCTCAGGTGGAGCGGCTGGAACGCCTTGGCCGACGGTTCCCCCTGCAGTGGCAGTGGGCGGCCGGTCGCGAGGAGCAGTGCATCGACCATCGCATCGAGCCGGTGCATGGACACCAGCCATACGCCGTTGACCTGTTGGGGATGATCGCCGCCGCCGGTGCGGGCGACCACGTGAGGGCCGTCCCATGCGCCGATCGGTCCATTCATGGGGACCTCCAGAAGAGGCGTGCCGGGGATCGTATCCATGCCCGGGTCCCGGTGAAGCCCCTGCGCGAGGAAACCGCGCTTGCGCAGACGGGCGCACAGGGTGTCAACCAGCTCGCCGGCCGGCGAGCGCACGTAAACGCGCTGCTCTGCGTCGGCGGAACGTCCGCTCGGGGAGGAATCCTCTGGCCGGTCCAGCTCGAGCTCGAAACTGAAACTGCTCCCAAGCCCCGTGTCACTGACCACTCTCAGTTGGCCGCCCATCAGGCCCACCAGTTGCGCGCTGATCGCCAACCCAAGGCCGGTGCCCCGCTGCGCATCGGCGCCCGGATTGGCCTGATAGAACGCTTCGAAGAGATGCGCTTGATGGTGTTCCTCGATCCCGATCCCGGTATCGGCCACCTGCCAGGCGAGCGTCGCCTTTCGCCCGCTCACGTCCCGTGCCTGAAGCCGGATGACCACGCGGCCGGCCTCGGTGAACTTGATGGCGTTGCTGACCAGGTTGTTCAGGACCTGACGTATCCTCGCGCCGTCGCCGTGGACGTGCTCAGGCACGTCGCCATCAATGCAGGCATACAGCTGCAGGTTCTTCCGCGTCGCGGACGCGGCATATGAGCGGAGTACCTCTTCGGTGAGTTCGGCCGGAGAGAACAGCACGGGCTCCAGGACCAGCTGTCCGGCTTCGGCCTTGGACACGTCCAGGATGTCGCCAATCAACTGCATCAACGTGGAGGACGAATGCTGGATGGTGCTCAGGTAGTCTCTCTGCTGACTGTCCAACGCGGTGAGCCCAAGCAGCTCCAGCGTGCCCAGAACGCCGTACAGGGGGGTGCGGATCTCATGGCTCATGGTCGCCAGGAACAGGCTCTTGGCGCGGTTCGCCTGATCGGCCTCCTGCCGAGCCTGTTGTAGAACCTGCTCGGCTTCATGCTGTGCAGTGAGATCGATGAACAGGCAAAGGGTGACAGGCTCGCCGCGATACCGGGCTTGGGTGGTATTGATCAGCAGGTGGCGTCCATCCGGTGTCCGGTAGGGAATCGTGCGGCTCTGCCCGGATTTCACCAACGTCAGTGCATCTTGACGCCACGTGCCATCCCAGCCGGGCGCGTCGTGTCGAGCACCCAGCCACTCGCGAGCCAGCGCATTCTCCAGAACCACGCTGCCATCACTGCTGCGAAGAAGACACAGCCCGATCGGAGCGGCCTCCAGGACGGTGCGGCTGAACGCCTCGCTCTCCTGCAGCCGTTCCTGATTCCTGCGCAGCGGCACCAGGACGGAGCGGCGGTAGCTGCGAAGCGCCACGATGCCACCGAGCGCAAGCAGGATGGCCGCAATCACGCCGCCGATCAGGGGCCAACGCTGGTGAAGCAGCACGCGCGCCCAGCCGACCTGATAGACCGCTTGCCAGCCTTCAGCGTCACGCATGCGATAGGTAATGCTCCCGGCGCTGTAGTGTCTGCTTTGCCCGCCGCCACCATCGACCTCCGGCCCGTAGAGCAGCCGCCCGTCGGGGGCCAGGATCGAAAGCCGGTCGTAAATAGGCTCTCCGAGCACCTGCTGGTGGTCATCGATGCGGGACACATCCAGCATGCAGGAGATCGCCGGGGTCCTGCCGTCGGCCCAAAGGACCGCATCCTGGGGGGAGCGCATGACGGACAGCAACCAACGGCTCCCGTCGGCCAGATCACGTCGGTGCCACCCCATGCCGCCGTTCTGCGGGTTTGTGATCAAGGCTTCCGCGTGAATGATGCCCATCATCCGGCGCAGGGTTGGATCCGCGGCGTTATCCGAACCGCTTATGGGGAGTGCATGCGGCACCAGCGCTGCCATCGTGCCGGTGCCATCGAGCAGGAGGCAACGGGGCGATGGATAGCGCGAATCGGACCAAAAGCTGCCATAGAACCCTGAGAAAGCTCTGCCCAACTCCGTTGCTGCGGGTGAAGGCGGGGATCCGGTGCTGCTTACGACGGAAAATGGAGAGAAGGCTGCGGGGTAAGGACTGGCGTCCAGAAAGCGTGGCGTGGCGCGCTTTGAATCCGCGGGATCCAGCTGATGGCCCTGCCAGCGCGCCATGAAGCGCTCTTGTTCGTGCAGCGCACCAGAAAGCCGCTTGAAGTGGAAATCCACCTTCTGCTGCTCTTCCCGAAGCAGCTGTAGCGAGCTGGAGAGAAGAAGACCGGCCTGAATGGTGGCCACGGCGATGGTGCCCACGAGCAGGCTGTGCAGCCACAGGGACCTGCGCGCAAGCAAGCGCACGGGAGTGGACTCGACCGGCATGCATATCTCGTCTGACGGGCGGAGCGGCCCTTGCGAAGGATAATCGATAGGAACCCGGGCGCGCACGGGACGGTGATGGTCCCCCCAGCGGTCTGGCCCCTGCAACCATTCACGGGCTCCCGTCAGGTGACCTGGTCACCCATCCCGACAAAGTTCAGGCCCAGCGCCACCAGTTCCTGGTCGCTCCTCGTACCGAGCTTGCGCTTCGCACTGGCCTTCTGCGCGCTGACGGTACAGCGGCTGCGATTGAATCTCGCCGCGATGTCACTCACGGTCTGGCCGTTGGAAAACAGCCTGACGACCTCCAGCTCCCGCGGCGACAGGCCGTGTCGAGGCGCTTGAGGGGGGGCAGTCGTTGCGCTGGAACGACCAGCGCTATTTGACCGATAAGTGCGCTGCATCCGTGCCGCTGTCAGTGCACTGAGAAGTTCAGCCGGATCCCCCGATTTGGTGATCACGCAGTGCGCTCCGACCCTGTACATCTCATCGATCATCCACGGGGTGGTGATCATTGTCAGAACCAGAATGGGGAGTGAGGGAAACGCCCTGTGCAGCCTGCCGATGAGCACGGAGCCATCGCAGGTGCGGGAATCGCCGGGCATCAGGTAGTCGGTGATCAGAATGTCAGGTTGTTGCGTATGGAGCGCTCTCATGAGTGCGGCGGAATCACTCACCTGTGCAACCACCCGGAATCGGGCGTCCTGCTCGATCAGTTCACGAACGCCCGCCAGTATGAACGGGTGATCGTCAGCAATCACAACGCGGGACGTCCCTCGGCCGTCCTGGCGTTTCATCGGCCGTCATTCCGCTGGGCGCGCGTCTCACCATTCAAAAGCTCTGCGAAGGCGTCTGCGGGGATCGCGGCGGAGATCAGATAGCCCTGCACCTGTGTGCAGCCGAGTGCACGGAGCGTGGACAGCTCTTCATCCGTCTCCACACCTTCGGCGACGATGTTGAGGCCGAGCTTCTGGCCAAGCGTGATCACGGTGCTCAAGGCGCTCCGCAGTGCAGAATCCCGCGTGCAGCCATGTACCAGAGACCGATCGATTTTCACCTCGGTGAATGGAGCGCTCACCAGGTTGTGCACGGAGCTCAGTCCCTGTCCAAAGTCATCCTGGGCCAACCCGAAGCCTTTCATGCGCAGGCGGCAGGCACCAGCGTAATAGTCGCTCACGTGCCGGGTGGTGCTGCTCTCCATCAGCTCGAAACAAAGATCAGCAGGCGAGCCGCCGTGCTCAATGGTCAGCTCCGCCAGTTCCTCCGGCAAGGTGCTTCTTTCCAGGAGATGGGGAGGCAAATTGACTGATACGGGAATTCGAAAGCCCCTCGCGCGCCACTGGGCCTGCGCGCGAACGCTCATCTTCACCATGTGCCGCAGTAGTGCCAGCTCGAGTGAGTTTTCCTGGATCAACGGTAGGAACTGACCGGGCGATATCAAGCCCTGTTCTGGGTGGCACCAGCGGACCAACGCCTCGGCCGCCACCACAAGGCCGGAGCCCAGCGATTTTTTCGGCTGGAACCACGCCGTGATCTCACCGCTCTTCATGGCCCGCCACAACGTGTCGCGGCTTGCCGCCAACGGGAGCTTGGCCTCCTTGCTGACGGCGGCGACGCGATGCGCGCCTTCCTGCTTCTGGCTCAACAACGCCATCACATCGGCAACATCGCCAGGGGATACGGGCTTTGGGAGCACCGCAAGCACGCTGAATCCCAAGGATTCGGCCATCAGACGGACGGAGAACATCATGCGTGTCGACGCCGAGCTGACCAATACCAGTGCCGGCTTCCGATCCTGGGCAGCCAGGCTCTGGATGAACTGAATGCCATCCACCCCGGGCATCATCATGTCGGTGACGACCAGGTCGTAGGGACGCCAGTGGCACATCGCCAGCGCATCGGCGCCATCGCCCGAGGTATCTGCGTGGGTTCTCGATGCGCTGTTGAAGAGCTGAGCCAGCATGCTGCGTTGGAAGGCCTGGTCTTCCAGGATCAGTACATGGCGGATGGTCATGCCGGTGCTCCGTGGGACAGTTGGGTCAGGGCGCGGCGCAAGGTACCGATGTCAACGGGCTTCGCCACGTAGCCGGCCATGCCACTGGCAAAGCAGCGTTCACGCTCTTCAGGGGTGGCGCTGGCTGTCGCGCCGATCACTGGGACAAGGATGTCGTGCTGACGCAGGCTTCTGGTCAACGCATGCCCGCTCATGCGCGGCATGTTGATGTCGGTCAACACGACGTCGAACGGTTGCGACCGGCACAGCTCCAAAGCATGCTGGCCGTCGGTTGCTGTCAGGACGCTGCAGCCGAGTGTTTCCAGCTGCTCCTTCATGATGATGCGATTGATCGGATTGTCCTCGGCGACCAGCACCCGCAGATCCAGCGCGTCGGGTCGGGATACCGCTGCCATCGGGACAGGGGCGTCGCTCTGTTGCAGCCGCGCCAACGCGTTTGCAATGGCGCGGATGCTGAACATCGTGACGGTGAGGTGGCGGGGGTTCTCCGGATCAACGACGGGCGTATCGCCTGCATCAGGCAGTGCGGTGACGCGGGGACCCCGCCAGCTGACGGGGGGAGAGCCGCGTGGGTCGCTGTCGAGCAGAATGGCGTCCTGGTCCGGCGCGAGCGGCATCCCCGGTTCATAGCGACGCACGGTGGCACCCCACCGCTGCAGCCATTCGCTCCCACTATCTGCCAATTCGGAAACAGAGCATCGGACATAGATCAGCGGTTGCGCCAGCAACTTGGGCGCACTGTCCTCGGGCGTGGCCCGCGGATCGGCCTTCAGCGGCAGCACCATCGTGAAACTGCTGCCCAGCCCGGGCTCGCTGACCAGACGGATGTCGCCGTTCATCAGCCGCACCAGTCGGTCGCTGATGGACAATCCCAGCCCGGCACCTTCCAAGCGGTGGTGTGTGCCGATCTGACGGAAGGGTTCGAACAGACGCGCATGCTCGTCTTGCGCGATGCCTACGCCAGTATCGGTGACCTGCCAGCTTACGGTCACCATATCCGTCTCACGGGCGACCAGCCGGACGCGCAGGCAGATGTTCCCGCTGTCAGTGAACTTGATCGCGTTGCTCAACAGATTTCCCAGAATCTGCCGAATCCGACCGGCGTCGCCCAGGACCTCGTCCGGCAGCTCGGGGTCGGTGCATACCATGATCCGTATTCCCTTCCTTTCAGCGGCTGCCGCATACGCACGAAGGGTCGACTCCGCCAGATCCAAGGGGGAGAACGGTGCCACGACCAAGGTGAGCTGACCCGATTCAATCTTGGTCACATCGAGAATCTCGCTGATCAGCTGAAGCAGGGCCGAAGAGGATTGCTCGATGGTTGCAAGGTACTGGCTCTGTCGAGCGTCCAGTGACGTATGCGCCAACAGCTCCAGCGTGCCGAGCAAGCCATACAGAGGGGTCCGGATCTCGTGGCTCATCGTGGCAAGAAAGGCAGTCTTGGCTTGACTGGCGGCGTCAGCCGCCTGCTTTGCCGCGGACAAGGCCGCCTGGATCTGACGATGTCGGCTCACGTCGTTGAAAACGCACAGCAGGACATCTTCGCCGTGATAGCGGGTCCGAGCGGCCAGCACCTGGAGTTGTCGGCCATCGCTGGTGGTGTAGTCCGCGCTGCGACGTTCGCCCAACGGATCCGCATTGCCGGTTCGCAGATTGCCCAGCCAGTCGCCTGCTGCGGCATCGTTGCCAAGCCAGTCACGTGCAAGCTGGTTCTCCACCATCGGGGTGCCATCGTGGCCGCGCAGCACGCAAACTCCGACCGGCGCCATCTCGATCACCGTGCTGCCGAAATCGAAGCTCTCCAGGAGTTGTCGATGCTGTAGCAGCGCCGGTTGGATCAACTGGCGGTCGATGCGTCGGGTCAGCGCACGCAGCGCAACCACGCCAGCCAGGGACATCAGCAGCGAAATGCCCAGATGGGGCGCGATATCAACCAGCAGCAGGCTCAGGGGCGCGTGGTACACCAGCCGCCAGCCGTCCTCGCCAATGCCCTTGACCAGTGCCAGGCCCTCGGGACGAGCGCCGTCCCAGATCCATCCGAACTCGTCCTGCGCATGCCGACGCATCCAGTTTGCGGAAGGGGAGCGCTCCCCTTGCGTCAGGACTGCCTCCCCGTGCTTGTCCAGCAAAGCAAAGTCGCCAATGCCGTTGCCATTCAGGGTCTTGATCATGGCGTCCGAGTCAATCGCCAATCCCAGCCAGTGGGAAGCGTCTGGTTCCGCGCCGCCGATCGCCCGATAAAGATAAATAGGCGAACCCGTCTGTGTTGGTGCAACCCAGCGCACCCGGCTATCGCCAGGTCGTTCACCATCCGGCGCCAGCGGGCTTCCCACGGTGTGTTGTCGAGAGATGAAACTGGCGCTCGGCTCCTCGTGAGCAGCCGAGCGAACGGCCACTGAGGTGCCGTCAATGTGCACCAAGCGCACGCCAAAATCGGCCAAGGTCTCTTCAGCCCGTGCCGACAGGAGCAGAGTCAATTCCTGTCCGTCGCCCGCCGTACCCAATCGGAGTCGACGAACGTTCCGGTCATCGTCACGCGTCGAGGCGCGCGCCTTCCGGCTGGAGGTGTGGACGTTGACGACCGAGTCGACCAGATAGTTCAGGAGGGCTTCGCGCTGGTCCACATAAAGCTGCGCTCGATACGCAGCAGCGTTCATCCCGCGCCTGTGTACGGAGACGTCATCGCCCAGCTGAACGAGGACGTAGAAGATCCCGGTACCGACCAGGCACACCAGGATGCACGCCGACAGCCACCGCAGCAGCACGGTGGCTGCGACGGCAGGAGCGTCAATCGCGGGGTGCTGTGGAAGGAGGCGATGCATGAAAGCATGCTATGGAGACGCATCAAGCCACTCCATCAGCCAATCCTTAAAGGCCGTCTCCTCACGCGGAGGTCGGCATGTCCGTTCAGCTCCGGCCAGACGGGGGCTGGAACTGCCAGTAAGGGTGTTTCCTGTAGCGTTGACCGGTTCTAGAATTGAATTTGATTCGGAGTCCAGCGTGTCCTAGAACATCTACGACAATCAGGCCTTTTTTGATGACTATGCCCGACTGCCGCGCTCGCAGTTCGGTCTGGAGGCCGCTCCCGAGTGGCCGGCCATCCAGGCTATGCTCCCTGTGTTGACGGGAAAACGGGTTCTGGACCTTGGCTGTGGATACGGTTGGTTCTGCCGCAGGGCACGAGCCGCCGGAGCTGCCAAGGTGCTCGGTATCGACTTGTCCGAAAAAATGCTCGCACGAGCTCGAGAGCTCACCGACGACATCGACATCAGCTACCAGCGTGGCGATCTGGAGCAGCTCGTACTGCCGAGCCAGGCGTTCGACGTGGTCTACAGCCAACTGACGCTGCACTACCTTCCGGACATCGGCCCGCTGTTTGCTTCCACCCATCAGGCACTGCCGCCTGGCGGTTGGTTTGTCTTCACGGTGGAGCACCCGATCTATACGTGCTCACCACGTCAGGCTTGGCTCACCGATGAAGAAGGTCAGCGTTCTTGGGCGGTCAATAGTTACCAGAACGAAGGCCAGCGCGTCAGCAACTGGCTGGCTGACGGGGTGGTGAAGTACCACCGGACATTGAGCACGACATTGAACGCGTTGATTGCCGCCGGCTTTGCTATCCGCCACGTAAATGAGTGGGGGCCGACTGCGGAGCAGATTGACGCTAACCCAGCGCTTGCGGAAGAGGCGGAGCGTCCGATGATGGTCCTGTTTTCCGCACAGCGATTGTAGCCATGGTTTCACGAGGGAGGGCGGGTTGATAGTCGCCACGCCGTCAGCGGACGGCGGCGATCAGCGTTCGCCGTCGCGCAGGTAATCGAACAGCTCGGCGTCGCCCTTCAGGCCGAGCTTCAACATCGCATCGCCTTTCTGGCGGCTGATGGTGCTCACGCTCTTGTGCAGATGGAGGGCGATCTCCTTGACCGTCATGCCGCTGCCGAGCAGGCGCAGCACTTCCACCTCGCGCGGCGACAGCGGCTTGGCTTCGCCTTCTTCGACACTGTTCGTGCCGATCGCGTCAATGCGCTCTTTCAGCGTCTGGCTGACGTAGGGCATGCCACGCTGCACGGTCTGGATCGCGGTGGGCAGTTCGTCCATCGAGGAGGTCTTGTCGACCAGGCCCAGCACACCGGTAGCGACCACCATGCGCAGGATCGCCAGGTTGTTGGACACGCTGAGCATCAGCACCGGCAACGTGGGAAAGCGCCGGCGGATCATCGCGATCATCGCGAAGCCATCCGCCTGCTGGCCGCCGGGCATCGCGTAATCGGTGACCAGGACATCGCACGGGTGTTCGGACAGCGCGGTCATCAGCTCGGCCACGGTACTGGCTTCGGCCACCACCTGGCCAACGCCACTGGACTCGATCACGGCCTTCGTGCCGATCCTTACGACCGGATGGTCATCGGCAATGATAATGCGCAGGGTCATGGACTAGTATTGCCTGTAAGGCAGCCGTCGGGCCGTGCCGGGATGGGGATATCATTCTACGGAGATCAGGCAGCATGCGTACCCACGTCGTTCGCTGGCTGGTGCTGGTCCTGCTCGCGATGGCCTGGGCCGTATCGGCCTCCGCCGCCAACCCTCCCGCCTTGTCGCCCCGGCAGAGCGAGTGGCTTGGCAGGCACCCTACCATCATCCTTGGCATGTACGACAGCGGCTGGCCGCCGTTCGAATCCCTGCGCGATGGCAAACCCGTGGGTCTGGGTTACGACTATCTGAGCCTGCTCGCGCAGCAGCTGGGCGTGCAGGTGAAGGTGCGGATGTACCGCGACTGGACCGACGTGCTCGACGCGGCGTGCCGCGGCGAGGTCGACGTGGTGATGAACATCACCCTCACCGCCGACCGCACCCGCTGCATGGTCTACACGCGACCCTATGCCGATGCCCCGCTGGCCCTGGTCGGTCGCCCCGGCGATACGCGGGCATCGGCCGATCCCGATCTGCGCGGCCTGCGCGTGGTGACCGAACGCGGGTTCGTGACCAGCGAAGACGTCCGCGCGCGCTTTCCCGCCGCCCGCCGCGTGGTGGCCGACGACACCACCGCCGCGCTCGCGATGGTGGGAAAAGGCGAGGCCGACGTCTACATCGGCAATGCCTACGTCGCCACTGCGCTGATCGCCGAGCGGCGGCTGACCGATGTGGCGCTGCTGCGCCCCAGTGACCTGCCACCGGAACGCCTGCACTTCGGTGTGCCCAACGCCAAGCAGCCGTTGGCCGAGGCGCTGGACATGGGACTGGCCGCTCTGGCCGAGCCCGAGCGCGAACGGCTGCGGCGGCGCTGGCTGCAGGCACCGGTGTGGTCGGTGCAGTCGCAGTTGATCCTGGGCAACGCCGAGAAGCGCGTGCTGGCGACGCCACTGCGGCTCGCCTTCGCACCGAATGCGGCGCCGCTGGCCTTCATCGACAGCGCCGACCAACCCAGCGGTGTGTCGGCCGAGTACCTGCGGCTGCTGCGCAACGTCGGTGCGCGGCTCACCCGTGTCCCTGCCCACGACTGGTTCGACGTGCGCGAACAACTGCGGCGCGGCGACGTCGACGCGATCATGGGCATCCCCAACGATTCCATCTACCTGGGCGACGACTGGGTGTTCAGCCAGCCCTTCATCACCGTCCCCAACGTGGTGGTCACCGCCACGGGCAGTGCCCCGGTGCTGGGCGTGCGCGACCTGGACGGGCGCAGCATCCTGCTGACCGATCCGGACCGCCTGCGCGGCTACGTCCTGCAGCAGGCGCCCAACGCCCGCATCGTGCCTGCGCGCAGTGCCGAACTGGCGCTGGCACGCTTGGCCCATGGCGACGCCGATGCGTACATCGGCAACCTGGCGATCGTCGACCGGATCGTGCGCGAGCACTATCCCGCACAGCTGCACGTGGCCGCGCCGGCCGGCTTCAGCGACCGGCTGTCGCTGGCGGTCAAGCGCCAGTACGCACCGCTGGCCACGACCTTCGACCGGGTGCTGGTCAACATGAGCGCCCGCGAGCACGAGGCGATCCGCAGCGACTGGCTCACGGCCGAGTACCGCAGCGATCTGGACTGGCGCGCGATCGCGCGCTGGGCGGTGCCGCTGGCGCTGGTGCTGCTGACCGGACTGCTGGTGCATGGCTGGGGCCATTGGCGCCTGCGCGGGGAAGTGGCGATGCGCAGGCGGGTCGAACAGCGGCTGGCGGAGGTCACCGACAACCTGCCGGCGATCGTCTACCAGGGACGTCGCGAGCGCGACGGCCGAGTGTCCCTGCCCTATATCGCCGGTGACACCGAAGCGCTGTTCGGGGTCACCGCCGCCGAAGCGATGGCCGATGAAAGCGTGCTGATGGACCGCATCGACGAGCGCGACCGCGCCGGTGTCCGCCAGGCCATGGAACGCGCCGCCCGCGACTTCGCCCCGTTGGACATGGAATTCCGCACCTCCCCACGCGGCACGCTGCGCTGGGTGCGTTCGCGCGCGCTGCCCTACGACGCCGAGGATGGCGCACTGCTGTGGAGCGGCTACTGGGTGGATGTCACCGAGGCGCGCGCGCAGGCCGATGCGCTGGCGTTGGCCAAGGCGGCCGCCGAGCGCGCCACGGCCGCGAAATCCGAGTTCCTGGCCACGATGAGCCATGAGATACGCACGCCGATGTCGGGCGTGCTGGGCATGATGGAGGTGCTCTCGCATACCTCGCTGGACGGGGAGCAGCGCCGCATCATCGGCGTGATCGAAGACTCGGCGCAGATGCTGCGGCAGATTATCGATGACCTGCTGGACTATTCCAGGATCGAGGCCGGTGCGCTGTCGCTGCAGCCGCACCCGGTCGCGCTGCGTGCGCTGCTCGGCAATGTGCAGCAGCTGCTCGCTCCGCAGGCGGTGGCCAAGGGACTGGACCTGCAGATCCAGATCGACGATGACGTGGCGGCCATGCATCTGGTCGACGGCCTGCGTCTGCGCCAGATCGCCTTCAACCTGCTCAGCAACGCCATCAAGTTCACCCACGCAGGAGAGGTCGGCATCGCGCTGGGGGTGCTCGATACCGATGCCGAGGGCGCGCAGCGGCTGCGCCTGACCGTGCGCGATACCGGCATCGGCATTTCGCCCGAGCAGCGCGAGCGCCTGTTCGCGCCCTTCGCGCAGGCCGACGCGGCGACCAGCCGCCAGTACGGCGGCACCGGCCTGGGCCTGAGCATCTGCCAGCGGCTGGTGGCGCTGATGCACGGCACGCTGATGTTGCACAGTGCACCGGGTGAAGGCACCTGCGTGGAGGTGCAGCTGACCCTGCCCACCGTGCCGATCGACGAGCAGCCTGGCGCCGCCGAAGAACAGGCGCAGGTGCTGCCGCTGTCGGCCGCGCTGCTGCAGCGGCGGATACTGATCGTCGAGGACCATCCCACCAACCAGGCGGTGATGGGCTGGCGCATGCAGCAGCTTGGCCTGCCACACCTCCTGGCCGAAAATGGCGAACAGGCGCTGGCGCTGCTCGCGCGCACCCGCTTCGACCTGGTCCTCACCGATTGCCGGATGCCGGTCATGGACGGGTATGCCATGACCCGGCGGATCCGTGACCAGGAGCGTGACCGCGGCAGCGCCCGGATGCCGGTGATCGCACTGACCGCCAGCACGATGGGGAACGACCTGCAACGCTGCCGCGAGGCCGGCATCGATGACCTGCTGATCAAGCCGGTGGCGTTGGCCACGTTGCGTCAGACACTGCTGCACTGGTTGCCGGAGGTACCGCCGACCCTGTCAGCCGCACCGGATGCATCGGGCGTCACCGACGCGCCGCCCGACCGCGCCGCCCTGGTGCGCCGGTTTGGATCGGCGCATGTGGCGGACGTGTTGATCGAGGGCCTGTGCACGACGTCCGCCGCCGATCTGCTGCGGCTGCAGGCGGCCCTGCATGAGCGGGCGGGGCCCGCGCTGGTGGAGGTGCTGCACCGGATCGTGGGTGGCCTGGCAACGTTGGGTGCGGGCGCGCTGGCGGTCCAGGCACGGGGCCTGATGGACCGCGTGGACGAAGATGGCGTGGCGGCGCACGCCGAGGCGATCAGTGCGTTCGATGCGGCGCTGCGCGATTATCTTGTGCGGCTGCAGGCGTCCTGAGCGCCGCCCGGGCGATCAGCGCTGCTGCTGCAGGTATTCGATCACCTGGCGCCGACGCTCCGGGTCGACGGTGGCGTTGACCATGCGGGTACCCGGCACCACCTGCGCAGGCGAGCGCAGGAAGGCGTCCAGGGTCTGTTCGTTCCAGGTGAGCCCGGCCTCGCGCATCGCGTTGGAGTAGGGGTAGCCGGCGACACTGCCGGCACGGCGGCCCATCACGCCATGCAGGTTCGGGCCGAAGCGGTGCACGCCACCGGCGCTGACCGTGTGGCAGCCGGCGCAGATCGCGAACGCGCGCTGCAGATCCTGCTGGTGGATCTGTTCCGGCGTCTGCGGGGTACGCGCGCACGCGGTCAGCACGAGGCAGACCAGCAGCGGCAGGGTGGATCGGAACGCAGGGGGCATGGCGCAGCGCAGATGTCCGGCAGGACGATCAGGATAGCCAGTGCGGCGGCAACTGCCGCGCCCGACGGCCTGCGACCGGTGGTCGCAGGCCATGCCGGTCACATGCCCGAGTAGTTCGGGCCGCCGCCGCCCTGCGGCGTGACCCACACGATGTTCTGGGTCGGGTCCTTGATGTCGCAGGTCTTGCAGTGCACGCAGTTCTGCGCGTTGATCTGCAGCTGCTCATGCCCTTCGGTGCCGACGAACTCGTACACACCGGCCGGGCAGTAGCGTGCTTCCGGCCCGGCGTACTCGGCCAGGTTGATGCGCACCGGCACGCTGGCGTCCTTGAGCGTGAGGTGGCCGGGCTGGTCTTCGGCGTGGTTGGTGCTGCTCAGGAACACCGAACTGAGCCGGTCGAAGGTGAGCACGCCATCCGGCTTGGGATAGGTGATCTTCGCGTGCTTCGACGCCGGTTCCAGGCAGGCGTGGTCCGGCGTGCTGTGGCGCAGCGTCCACGGCGGGTTGCGGATGCCGAGCTTGGGCAGCAGCCACTGTTCGACACCGGTCATCAGTGCGGCCACGGTCTGGCCCTTCTTGAACCACTGCTTGAAGTTCTTGGACTGCAGCAGTTCGGCATGCAGCCAGCTGGCCTCGAACGCCTGCGGGTACGCGCTCAGCTCATCGTGCTGGCGATCGGCGACCAGCGCATCGAAGGCGGCATCCGCGGCGAGCATGCCGGTCTTGAGCGCGGCATGGCTGCCCTTGATCCGGCTGACGTTGAGGTAGCCGGCCTCGCAGCCGACCAGCGCGCCACCCGGGAACACGGTCTTGGGCAGCGACATCAAACCGCCGGCGGTGATCGCGCGCGCGCCGTAGCCGATGCGCTTGCCCCCTTCCAGGTGCTTGCGGATGTCCGGGTGGGTCTTGAAGCGCTGGAACTCTTCGAACGGGCTCAGCCACGGGTTCTTGTAGTCCAGGCCGACCACATAGCCGATCGAGACCTTGCCGCCTTCGGCGTGGTACAGGAACGCGCCACCGTAGGTGTCATTGTCCAGCGGCCAGCCGGCGGCATGCACCACCAGGCCCGGTTCGTGCTTGGCCGGATCGATCTGCCACAGTTCCTTGATGCCGATGCCGTAGGCCTGCGGATCCTTGCCGGCATCGAGCTGGAAGCGCGCGATCAGCTGGCGGCCGAGATGGCCGCGCGAGCCTTCGGCGAAGACCGTGTACTTGGCGTGCAGCGCCATGCCGCGCTCGAACGCGGGGCCGGGCTGGCCGTTCTTCTCGATGCCCATGTCGCCGGTGGCCACGCCGATCACGGCGCCGTCGTCGCTGTACAGCACTTCCGCCGCCGGGAAGCCGGGGAAGATCGCCACGTCCAGCGCCTCGGCCTGCTGCGCCAACCAGCGGGTGACTTCGCCCAGGCTGACGATGTAGTTGCCCTCGTTGTGGAAGCACTCCGGCAGCAGCGCGTTGGGCGTGCTGCGCGAGCCCGTCTCATTGAGGAACAGGAATTCGTCGCGGGTGACTTTCTGCTTCAGCGGCGCGCCGCGCTCGGCCCAGTCCGGGAACAGTTCGGTCAGCGCGCGCGGGTCCATCACCGCACCGGACAGGATGTGCGCGCCCGGTTCGGAGCCCTTTTCCAGGATGCACACCGACAGCTCGCGGCCGGCCTCGATCGCGCGCTGGCGCAGCCGGATCGCGGTGGCCAGGCCGGCAGGGCCACCACCCACGATCACCACATCGAATTCCATCACTTCACGCGGGGGCAGGACGTTGATTTCTTCGCTCATGGGGCTGCGTAACTCTTGGGTAGTGCCGCGGTTGAACGGGCGGCGGTTGCCTGGGAATCGCGCGTGTCACACCACGGCGAAACGTTGGATCAGTGCGCCAGAGTACCGGCCCGGCGCATTTAAGCCTAGATCGCCGACGATGACAGCGGTGTCGCCGCGTGTTCGGTGCGCGGATGCTGCGGTGCAGCACGTCGCGCGCGTGCCGGCGATTGCCGCTTCCCTTGGCCCATTCCACGACAACGACCACAATGGGGGCCTGTTCCACCGCCACCTGCCGGGATGCCATGTCACTGAATCCGTTCGATCTGTTCGATATCCGTTCGCTGCTCAGCGAGGAGGAGCGCGCGGTGCAGGCAACGGTGGCGCGCTTCACCGATACGCGGGTGCTGCCGATCATCGGCGATGCCTTCGACGACGGACGTTTCCCGGACGAGTTGATCCCGGAAATCGCCTCGCTCGGCCTGCTCGGCTCCAGCCTGCCGGAACAATACGGCGGCGGCGGACTGAACGCGGTGAGCTACGGCTTGATCTGCCAGGAACTGGAGCGCGGCGATTCGGGCCTGCGCAGTTTCGTCTCGGTGCAGAGCTCGCTGTGCATGTACCCGATCTACGCTTATGGCAGCGAAGAACAGCGCCTGCGCTGGTTGCCGGACATGGCCACCGGCAAGGTGATCGGCTGCTTCGGGCTGACCGAGGCGCACGGCGGCTCCGATCCGGCGGCGATGAAGACCCGCGCGGTGCGCGACGGCAGTGACTGGGTGATCAACGGCAGCAAGATGTGGATCACCAGCGGGCCGGTGGCGGATATCGCGATCATCTGGGCGCATACCGAGGATGGCATCCAGGGCTTCGTGCTGGAAAAGGGCATGGCCGGGTTCAGCACGCAGGAGATCAAGCACAAGATGAGCCTGCGCGCCTCGCTCACCGGTGCGCTGTTCTTCGACAACGTGCGCGTGCCCGACCGCAACCGGCTGCCGAACGTGCAGGGCCTGAAAGGTCCGCTGGGCTGCTTGAACCAGGCCCGCTACGGGATCAGCTGGGGCCCGATCGGCGCTGCGGTGGCCTGCCTGGATGAAGCACTGGCCTACACCAAGCAGCGCGTGCTGTTCGGCCGGCCGGTGGCCGCCACGCAGAGCGCGCAGATCAAGCTGGCCGACATGGCGCGGCGGATCACCACCGCGCAGTTGCTGGCATTGCAGCTGGGGCGCCTGAAGGACGCCGGCCAGCTGCAGCCGCAGCAGGTCAGCCTGGCCAAGTGGAACAACTGCCGCATGGCCATCGACATCGCGCGCGAGTGCCGCGACCTGCTCGGCGGCGCCGGCATCACTACCGAGCACGTCGCGATCCGGCACGCGCTCAATCTGGAATCGGTGATCACCTACGAGGGCACCGAGACCGTGCACCAGCTGGTGATCGGGCGCGAGCTGACCGGCATCAACGCGTTCTGAGGTCACCTGACCAACGGTCAGGTGCTACGCAGCCGGTAGGTGCCGACCGTTGGTCGGCACACCTGACGCAACGTCACACCCCGCCGGCAAACCCGTGCTGGCGCCAGGCCTCGTACATCACCACGGCCACGGTATTGGAGAGGTTGAGGCTGCGGTTGTCCGGTTGCATCGGCAGGCGCAGGCGTCGGCCGTCGGGCAGGCTGTCGAGCAGGTCCTGGGGCAGGCCGCGGGTTTCCGGGCCGAACAGGAAGGCATCGCCATCGTCGAATTGTGGGGTGTCGTAACGCACGCTGCCGCGGGTACTCAGCGCGAACAGGCGCTTGGGGGCAATCACCTGCAGGGCGGTCTCAAGGTCTGGATGGACCTGCAGTCGGGCGTACTCGTGATAGTCCAGGCCGGCGCGCTTGAGCTGCTTGTCGCTCAGGTCGAAACCGAGCGGCTCGATCAGGTGCAGCCGCGCGCCGGTATTGGCGCAGAGGCGGATCACATTGCCGGTGTTCGGCGGGATTTCGGGTTGGAACAGGACGACATGGAACGTGGGCGTGGCAGTCATCGGCGAAGTGTACGCCGAGGCTGCAGGACGCTGCAGCGACGGCTTACTGGCGGATCAGGGTCGAGGCAGCGGTCGAGGCGGCGGCAGCAGCGGTTTCCAGGGCCAGGGCCTGCAGGTCGGCCGGCGACGGACGCACCTGCAGGGTCGGCAGGTTGATGATCACTTCGTTGGCCACCGCAGTGGCGGCAGCGGTGAAGGTGGCGACGTAGCCGCGGGCGGTGGTCTGTTCGGCAGCCAGGGCCTGGCGCTGTTCGGCGGTCGGGCGCACTTCGATGGCGGCCAGCGTGGTGACGCGGCGGTTGGCAGCCAGTTCGGCGCGGTAATCGGCGATCAGGCCGGCGGTCGGGCGGACTTCAACGACGGCCAGGGTCGGGATGCTGCTGGTGCGCTCGACCTCGGCCTGGGCGATCTGGTCGGCCGACGGGCGGACCTGCACGGTCTCCAGGGTGACGATGGCGGGGGCGGCCTGCACCGACGAAGCAAACGCGGAACCGGCGGCGAGGGCGATGGCGATGGCGAGAGTCTTGGTGTTCATGGCGAGGTCCTGTTTAGTGTTGTTGGGCAGTGGTGTGGTAGTAAGGTAGTACACCGATTCGGGGCTTGCAAGAACAATTTGAGCTTTCTTGCTTTTGTTCAGCATCCAGTCAGTTTCGGTTTGATCCTTGCTTCCCTTGCCCAGTACCAAGCAGGCCGCGTGCCAACTTTTCGCCGTTGATTTAAAAGGGTTTTCCCCGGTATGACGGTGTCCGCTGTCCGGACAGTTGTCCGCCGCAGGGCCCGCAGGCTGTCCGTTTCGACCCCAATGACTGTTGGCCGATGCCTTTTGCCTGGGCGGCGCGCTAGCATCCGGCTTCACTTTCATGACCAAGGAACCGGAATGACCGTCCAACTTCGACCGCGTGCTGCGCTGCTGGCTGTCGCGCTCTCCGCCGCGCTGGGCTCACTGGCGCCCGCACCGGTCCTCGCCAAGCCGGCCACGGTGGCCAAGGTCGACATTCCGTTCGAGCAGTTCACCCTGCCCAATGGCCTGCGCGTGGTGGTGCATACCGACCGCAAGGCGCCGATCGTGGCCGTCAACATCTGGTACCACGTCGGCAGCAAGGACGAGCCCGCCGGCCGCACCGGCTTCGCGCACCTGTTCGAACACCTGATGTTCCAGGGCAGCGAGAACCACGACGGCGAGTACTTCGAGCCCTTCAAGCAGGTCGGTGTGACCGGCCAGAACGGCACCACCAATACCGACCGCACCAATTACTTCGAGAACGTGCCGACCACCGCGCTGGACATGGCGCTGTGGATGGAGTCCGACCGCATGGGCCATCTGCTCGGTGCGATCGACCAGGCCGCCCTGGACGAACAGCGCGGCGTGGTCCAGAACGAAAAGCGCCAGGGCGAGAACCAGCCGTATGGCCAGGTCTGGGAAAAGCTGACCCGCGCGATGTATCCGGCCGGTCACCCTTACCACCACAGCGTGATCGGCTCGATGAACGATCTCAACGCCGCCTCGCTGGATGACGTGAAGACCTGGTTCCGCACCTGGTACGGCCCGAACAATGCGGTGCTGGTGCTGGCCGGCGACATCGACGTGGCCACCGCGAAGGAAAAGGTCGCCAAGTACTTCGGCGACATCCCGGCCGGCCCGAGCATGGCCCAGCCCAAGGTGGACGTGGCCAAGCGCGAGAAGAGCACGCGCGAAGTGATGACCGACAAGGTGCCGCAGGCGCGCATCTACCGCGCCTGGAACGTGGCGCAGGTCGGCACCACCGACATCGACCAGCTGCAGCTGTTCGCGCAGGTCCTCGGCGGGGCCAAGTCCTCGCGCCTCGATCAGCGCCTGCTGCACCAGGACAAGCTGGTCGACAACATCAGCGCCGGTGCCTACAGCTCGCAGCTGGGCTCCAACTTCGTGATCATGGCCAGCGTCAAGCAGGGCGTTGACCCGGCCAAGGTCGAGGCGATCATCGATGAGGAAGTGAAGCGCCTGGCCAAGGACGGTCCGACCGCCGATGAGCTCAGCCGTGGCAAGACCGCGTTCCGCGCCGGCTTCATCCGCGGCATCGAGCGCATCGGTGGTTTCGGCGGCAAGGCCGATGCGCTGGCCGAGTGCACCGTGTACGAAGGTGACCCGGGGTGCTTCCGCAAATCGCTGGCGACCATCGATGCGGCCACTGCTGCGCAGGTGCGCGATGTCGGTGCCAAGTGGCTGGGCATCGGCGACCACACCATCGTGGTCGAGCCGGGCGCGCGCGTTGCCCTGGCCGAACTGCCCTCGGAAACGCCCAAGCCGTTCACCGTGCCCGCCGTGGACCCCAGCTTCACGACGCTGCCCAAGCAGGTCGACCGCAGCACCGGCGTGCCGCAGACCAAGACCTTCCCGGATCTGAAATTCCCGGCGCTGCACCGCGCCACGTTGAAGAACGGCACCCAGGTGATCCTGGCCGAGCGTCACGACATCCCGGTCGTGCAGTTCAGCTATGAATTCCCGGGCGGCTTCACCGCCGACCAGGGCCGCAAGTCCGGCACGGCCAACTTCACCATGGGCCTGCTGACCGAAGGCGCCGGCAAGCTCGGCGCGCTGCCGTTCGCCGATGCGGCCGATGCGCTGGGCGCCAAGCTCGATGCTTCCGCCTCGCTGGACAGCACCAGCGTGTACCTGTCCGCGCTGAAGGAAAACCTGGCGCCGTCGCTGGCCCTGTATGCCGACATGCTGCGCCAGCCGCGTTTCGACCAAGCCGAGATCGACCGCATCAAGGCCACCTGGATCGCCGGCATCCAGCAGGAAAAGGTGAACCCGAGCGCGGTGGCGATGCGGGTCATGCCGACGCTGCTGTACGGCGCGGGCCATCCGTATGCGATTCCGTTCACCGGCAGCGGCAATGAAGTGGACATCCAGTCGATGACCCGCGAGGACCTGGTCGGTTTCCATCGCGACTGGCTGCGTCCCGAGCAGGGCACGTTGATCGTGGTCGGCGATACCACGCTGAAGGAAATCGTGCCGCTGCTGGAACGCCAGCTGGGCAGCTGGAAGGCCGAAGGCCCGGCGCCGCAGGTCAAGGCCCCGGTCGCCGTGGCACGTCCTGCGCAGTCGCGCGTGTACCTGATCGACCAGCCTGGCGCGGTGCAGGCCAATCTGTTCGCCAGCCAGGTGGTGCCGTCGACCATGGACCCGGGTGCAACCCGCTTCGATATCGCCAATGGCGTGCTGGGCGGTGACTTCACGTCGCGCCTCAACATGAACCTGCGTGAGGACAAGCACTGGTCCTACGGCGCCCGCACTTCCGCCAGCAGCACCCTGGGCCAGCGCCCGTGGATGGCCGTGGCGCCGGTGCAGATCGACAAGACCGCCGAGGCGATGAAGGAGATGCGCAAGGAAATCGCGGAATTCGCCGACGGCACCGAGCCGGCGACCGCCGCGGAAGTCACCCGCATCCGCAACATCCAGAACCTGAGCCTGCCCGGTGCCTATGAAACCGCCAGTGCGGTGATGGGCACCATCAGCGGGATCGTGCGCTACCAGCGTCCGGACGACTATGTGGTCCAGCGCAAGGCCGAGGTCGAAGCGATGACCCCGGCCCAGGTGCAGCAGGCCGCGGCCACGCTGGACCCGAACGCACTGACCTGGGTGGTGGTCGGTGACCTCAAGCAGACCGAGGCGCCGGTGCGTGCGCTCAACCTCGGCCAGGTGCAGGTGATCGATGCGGAAGGGAACGCCGTCCAGGCCCCGGCCGCTGCGGTCGCTCCGGCGGCCGCGAAGCCCAAGGCTCGGTGATGCCGACCGCTGGCCGGCCACCGCGCCGGCCAGCACATCGGGTGCCGGGAGCTGTCCCGGCACCTGATCACCCCCGATTCAGATGTTTCCCGCACACTCCCTCATGTATTCCAGCCAGGCCTTGTCCATGCGCATTCTGCTTCTGTCCGCCCTGATCCTCAGCGTTTCCGCCTGTACCTGGGTACCGATCGAGTCGTCCGGGAAGACGGTCCGCGTGCTGCCGGCCGGCCCTGCGCCCAGCGGCTGCCAGAGCAAGGGCGAGGTGGTGGTGACCGTGAAGAGCAAGGTCGCCTTCTACAACCGCAACCCGCTGCGCGTGCAGGAAGAGCTGGAAACCCTGGCCCGCAACGAGGCGCCGAGTGCCGGTGCCAACGCCGTGCAGGCCTCGGGCCTGCCTGCCGATGGCAGCCAGCGCTTCCTGGCCTTCCAGTGCCCGCCACGCTGAACCCTTCACACCGCGCCCGGACCATACGCCCGGGCGTGAATTCGTAAAGGTGCGGTGAAAGCCGTGCCGGCTTACAATAACGCCCCCTTTGCCTGAGCCTTGGCGCTAACTGATGCTCTTCAAGAATGTCTCGATCGCCGGCTTGGCGCACATCGACGCGCCGCACACGCTGACGTCCAAGGAAATCAACGAACGGCTGAAGCCGACGCTGGATCGCCTTGGCATCCGTACCGACGTGCTCGGCGACATCGCGGGCATCCATGCCCGTCGCCTGTGGGATGCCGACATGCTGGCCTCCGACGCCGCCACGCTGGCCGCCCGCAAGGCACTGGAAGACGCCGGGATCGGCGCCGACAAGATCGGCCTGCTGGTCAACACCTCGGTCAGCCGCGATTACCTGGAGCCGTCCACGGCCAGCATCGTCTCGGGCAACCTGGGGGTCGGCGACGAATGCATGACCTTCGACGTCGCCAATGCCTGCCTGGCCTTCATCAACGGCATGGACATCGCCGCCCGCATGCTGGAACGCGGCGAGATCGACTACGCGCTGATCGTCGACGGTGAAACCGCCAACCTGGTGTACGAGAAGACCCTCGAGCGCATGGCCCTGCCGGGCGTGACCGCCGATGACTTCCGCAACGAGATGGCCGCCCTGACCCTGGGCTGCGGTGCCGCGGCGATGGTCATGGCGCGCACCGAGCTGGTGCCCGATGCCCCGCGTTACCGCGGTGGCGTGACCCGCTCGGCCACCGAGTGGAACCAGCTGTGCCGCGGCAACCTGGACCGCATGGTCACCGACACCCGCATGCTGCTGATCGAAGGCATCAAGCTGGCACAGAAGACCTTCGTCGCCGCCCGCGAAGCGCTGGGCTGGGCCGTGGAGGAACTGGACCAGTTCGTGATCCACCAGGTCAGCCAGCCGCACACCGCCGCCTTCATCAAGAACTTCGGCATCGACCCGAAGAAGGTGATGACGATCTTCGGCGAGCACGGCAACATCGGCCCGGCCTCGGTGCCGATCGTGCTGAGCAAGCTCAAGCAGCTGGGCAAGCTGAAGAAGGGCGATCGCATCGCGCTGCTCGGCATCGGCTCGGGCCTGAACTGCTCGATGGCCGAAGTGGTCTGGTAAACCACTCGCCGCAGCCTGCTGCGGCGTTGGAATTGAACATCAAGGGCCGGTTCTGCCGGCCCTTTTCACAGGTGCGTTTGCATGCCCCAGCTGCCCGGTTACCCCGCCCATCCGCACCGCTTCGAGGTGCGTCCCGGTCTGTCGATGAACTATCTCGACGAAGGCCCGCGCGATGGCGAGGTGGTGGTGATGGTCCACGGCAACCCCTCGTGGAGCTATTACTGGCGCACCCTGGTGGCCGGCTTGTCGGACAGCTACCGCTGCATCGTGCCGGACCATATCGGCATGGGCCTGTCGGACAAGCCCCATGACGCGCACTACGACTACACCCTGCAGTCGCGCGTGGACGATCTGGATGCGCTGCTCGCGCACCTGGGCATCACCGGCCCGGTGACCCTGGCCGTGCACGACTGGGGCGGCATGATCGGCTTCGGCTGGGCGCTCTCGCACCATGCCCAGGTCAAGCGCCTGGTGGTGCTCAACACCGCCGCCTTCCCGATGCCGGCCGCCAAGACGATGCCGTGGCAGATCGCGCTGGGCCGCCACTGGAAGGTGGGCGAGTGGATCATCCGCACCTTCAACGCCTTCTCGTCCGGTGCCTCGTGGCTGGGCGTGGAACGGAAGATGCCGGCGGACGTGCGCCGCGCGTACGTGTCGCCGTACAACAGCTACGCCAACCGCATCAGCACCATCCGCTTCATGCAGGACATCCCGCTGACCCCGGCTGACAAGGCCTGGTCACTGCTGGAGCGGTCCGGCCAGACGCTGCCGTCGTACGCCGACCGACCTGTCTTCATCGGCTGGGGCCTGCGCGATTTCGTGTTCGACCACCACTTCCTGAAGGGCTTCCAGGCCGCGTTGCCGCAGGCCGAAGTGCATGCCTTCGAGGATGCCGGGCATTACGTGCTGGAAGACAAGCACGAGGTGCTGGTGCCGAAGATCCGCGCGTTCCTGGATCGCAACCCGATCTGACCGGCGTGACGACCCACGGTCGTCACCTGCCCAGCGTCGATCCGGTAGGTACCGACCGTTGGTCGGTACGCGTCACGCCGCGATCGGTGCCTGCGGCGGCGCCGGGGAATTCCCGTTGTCATCGGGATGATCATCGTCATTGCCCGCCTCGTCCCGCCAGCGCCAGTCGGCCAGGGTCAGCGCCGGCATGCCGTGCGCCACGCGCGCCTTGTCGCACTGCGGGCTGGCCTTGCCGTATTCCCACGAGGCATCCACCTCACGGCAGACGCTGGGGCGGCTGGGATGGATGCTGCAGCGCGAATACACCCCGATCTCCGCATCCAGCGCCACGCAGTACACCGGCTTGGACAGGGTGCCGCGCATGCACAGCCGGTGCGGGTCCAGCACCTGGGTGAGCTCGTGCGGGACGCCACCGGGGGTGACCTCGTCCGATTCCATCCAATGGAAGGCCACACGGTATTGGGTGCAGCAGGCGCCGCAGGTGAGGCAGGGATGGGGCATGGGGGCACCGGCTGGAGACGCGTAGAACCACGCCATGCGTGGATGGGTGGGAAGGCCGCGAATTTTCCACGCCAACGGCCGGCGCGCAAGAATTTTCTGCAGCGGCGACAATGAACGGATGAACAGCGCCATCAATATCGCCGCGCGCCTGCCCGAGCTGGCCCGTGAACGCCCCGACCAGATCGCCATCCGCTGCCCAGGCAAGCCCGGGCCCGGCGGCATGGCGCGTTATGACGTCACCCTGGATTACCGCACCCTCAATGCCCGCAGCGATGCCATGGCGGCCGGCCTGGCGGCCCACGGCATCGGCCGCGGCGTGCGCGCGGTGGTGATGGTGCGGCCCTCGCCGGAGTTCTTCCTGCTGATGTTCGCGCTGTTCAAGAACGGCGCGGTGCCGGTGCTGGTCGACCCCGGCATCGACAAGCGCGCGCTGAAACAGTGCCTGGACGAGGCCCAGCCGGAGGCCTTCATCGGCATCGGCCTGGCCCACGTGGCGCGCCTGGTGCTGCGCTGGTGCCGCTCCGCGCGCCTGCTGGTGACCGTCGGCCGCCGCTGGGGCTGGGGTGGCACCACCCTGGCCCGGCTGGAAGCCCAGGGCGCCACGGTGCCCCCTGCGCTGGCCCCGACCGATGGCGAGGATGTCGCCGCGATCCTGTTCACCAGCGGCTCCACCGGCGTGCCCAAGGGCGTGGTCTACCGCCACCGTCATTTCGTCGGCCAGGTCGAGCTGCTGCGCGCCGCCTTCGGGATGGAGCCGGGTGGGGTGGACCTGCCGACCTTCCCGCCATTCGCGCTGTTCGATCCGGCGCTGGGGCTGACCTCGGTGATCCCGGACATGGACCCGACCCGTCCGGCCCAGGCCGATCCGCGCAAGCTGCATGACGCGATCACCCGTTTCGGCGTCACCCAGCTGTTCGGTTCGCCGGCGCTGATGCGGGTGCTGGCCGACCATGGCCAGCCGCTGCCCAGCGTGCGCCGGGTCACCTCGGCCGGCGCGCCGGTGCCGCCCGACGTGGTCGCGCGGATCCGCCGCCTGCTGCCCGACGACGCCCAGTTCTGGACGCCCTATGGCGCCACCGAGTGCCTGCCCGTCGCGGTGATCGAAGGCCGTGAGCTGGAGAACACCCGCCAGGCCACCGAGGCCGGCGCCGGCACCTGCGTCGGCCGCGTGGTCGCACCCAACGAAGTGCGCATCATCGCCATCGACGACGCGCCGCTGCCGGCCTGGTCGCAGGCCCGCGTGCTGGGTACCGGCGAGGTCGGCGAGATCACCGTGGCCGGCCCGACCGCCACCGACAGCTACTTCAACCGCCCGCAGGCCACCGCCGCGGCGAAGATCACCGAGACCCTGGCCGAGGGCAGCACGCGGGTCGTGCACCGGATGGGCGATGTGGGCTACTTCGATGCGCAGGGCCGTCTGTGGTTCTGTGGGCGCAAGACCCAGCGCGTGGAAACCGCGCAGGGCCCGCTCTACACCGAGCAGGTCGAGCCGGTGTTCAACGCGCTCGATGGCATCGCCCGGACCGCGCTGGTCGGCGTGGGTGCGCCGGGCCGGCAGGTGCCGGTGCTGTGCTACGAGCTGCTGCCCGGTACCGTCGATTCCCCCGCGCTGGTCGAGCGGCTGCGCCGCGAGGCCGCCGCGCACGCGCATACCACGCGCATCGAGCGCTTCCTGCCCCACCCGGGCTTCCCGGTCGACATCCGCCACAACGCCAAGATCGGCCGCGAGAAGCTCGCGGTCTGGGCCACCACGCAACTGGAGCAGCGCGCATGAAGATCCTCGTGACCGGCGGCGGTGGATTCCTCGGCCAGGCCCTGTGCAAGGGGCTGATCGAGCGCGGACACCAGGTGCTGGCGTTCAACCGGGGCCACTATCCCGCGCTGCAGGCGATGGGGGTGGGCCAGATCCGCGGTGACCTGGCCGATGCGCAGGCGGTGATGCACGCGGTGGCCGGGGTCGATGCGGTCTTCCACAACGGAGCCAAGGCCGGTGCCTGGGGCAGCTATGACAGCTACCACCAGGCCAACGTGGTCGGCACCGACAACGTCATCGCGGCCTGCCGTGCGCACGGCGTCGGCAGGCTGGTCTACACCTCCACGCCCAGCGTGACCCACCGCGCCACCCACCCGGTCGAAGGGCTCGGCGCGGACGAGGTGCCTTACGGCGAGAACTTCCAGGCACCGTACGCGGCCACCAAGGCCATCGCCGAACAGCGCGTGCTGGCGGCCAACGATGCACGCCTGGCCACCATCGCGCTGCGCCCCCGGCTGATCTGGGGCCCGGGCGACCAGCAGCTGGTGCCACGCCTGGCCGAGCGTGCCCGCGCCGGCCGCCTGCGCTTCGTCGGTGACGGCCAGAACAAGGTCGACACCACCTACATCGACAACGCCGCGCTCGCCCACTTCCTGGCCTTGGAGCACCTCGCGCCGGGGGCGGCCTGCGCCGGCAAGGCCTACTTCATTTCCAACGGCGAGCCGCTGCCGATGCGCGAGCTGCTCAACAAGCTGCTGGCCGCGGTGCATGCGCCGCCGGTGACGAAGTCGATCAGCTTCAAGGCGGCCTACCGGATCGGCGCGGTCTGCGAGCGGCTGTGGCCGCTGCTGCGCCTGCGTGGCGAGCCGCCCATGACCCGCTTCCTGGCCGAGCAGCTGTGCACCCCGCACTGGTACAGCATGGAACCTGCTCGCCGCGACTTCGGCTATGTGCCCCGGGTCAGCATCGAAGAAGGGCTGGTCCGGCTGGCATCTTCATCGAACGCACAGGAATCCATCACTCCCTGAACACCGCAGGTTGGTGAACATGGCCCCACGCCAACTCCGGCACGCATCAACGCGAGGGTCGACATGCTGCATTACGCCGTCATCTTTTTTGTCATCGCCATCATCGCGGCGGTACTTGGTTTCTCGGGCATTGCCGGCGCCGCCAGCAACGTCGCCTGGATCCTGTTCGTCGTCTTCCTGATCCTGGCGGTGGTGTCGATGTTCCGCAAGCGGACCTAGTGTCCCGCGCGTCCCACGCCACCTCTCTCCGGCGTGGGACGCGCAGCGGAAACCATGACGGCCTGACATCGGCAACGATGCTCAGGCCGTCGTTGCGATGGAGCTCTGCAGATCGCGCTCATGCGCATGCCGGGCCATCGCCAGCTCCAGCAGCCGCGTGATCAGCGCGGTGTAATCCAGGCCGCTGGCCGCCCACAGCTTCGGGTACATGCTGATGCGGGTGAAGCCGGGCAGCGTGTTGATCTCATTGATCACCACCTCACCGGCCGGCGTCAGGAACACATCCACCCGGGCCAGGCCGGCACAGTCCAGCGCCTGGTAGGCCTGCACCGCGATGTCCCGGATACGGGCCTGCTGCGCCGCCGTGATCGCCGCCGGCACCACGATGTCCGCACCGGTTTCGCTGATGTACTTGGTGTCGTAGGAATAGAAATCATCGTGCACGACCACCTCGCCACAGACGCTGGCTTCGGGGTGCTCGTTGCCCAGCACCGCGCATTCGATCTCGCGGCCGTCGATCGCCGATTCCACCAGCGCCTTGTGATCGAACGAGAGTGCCAGCGCGAGCGCGGCATGGAATTCCGCTTCGGTACGCACCTTGCTCACGCCCACCGAGGAGCCCTGGTTGGCCGGCTTCACGAACAGCGGCGTGCCCAGCTCGGCAACCAGCGCGGTGTAATCGGCGTGGACCGCAGTGACCCGGTTGAAGCAGGCGAACGGCGCCACCGCCAGCCCGGCATCGCGCAGCAGGCGCTTGGCCACGTCCTTGTCCATCGCCACCGCCGAGCCCAGCACGCCGGAGCCGACGAAGGGCAGGTTGGCCATGCGCAGCAGGCCCTGCAGCGAGCCATCCTCGCCCAGCGTGCCGTGCACGATCGGGAACACCACGTCGATCTGCTCCAGCGCGGTGGCCGGATCGGTCGGGACCAGCTGCTGGCGCTCCAGGCCCGGCCGCACCGCCACCGCATTGCCCGAGCGGTGCAATGCGATCCGTGCCGGATCGCCCGCGTTGAGCAGGAAGTCATGCGGGTCGCTGACGTGCCACTGGCCCTGCTTGTCGATGCCGATCAGGCTGACCTCGAAACGCTCCTTGTCCAAGGCATCGAGAATGCTCTTCGCCGACTGCAGCGAAACCTCGTGTTCGGCCGACCGGCCGCCGAAGATGATGCCTACCCGGGTCTTGCCCATGCCTGTTGCCGCTCCTGCCGCTGTGTTGGGCGCCATAGCATGAACCGAGTCGGTGCCCGGCAAACACCCTCTGCCGTGTCGTCGCGCTCGCCGCCCGTCGTTCAAGGGGGCGCGGTAGAATGCGCTGATGGCCCGTTCCCTGCTCTCTTCCCTCAAGCCGCTGGCCGGCAATGCGCTGCAGCTCACGCTCAACCGCGCGCTGGCGCTGGACCCGGACACCCGCAGCGCGCTGGCCGCGCTGGATGGCCGCCACATCGCCCTGACCCTGGAATCGCCCGCGCTGGCGATGCGGATCGGGGTGGACGGTGAACGCCTCACGGTCGGTCCGGTCGATCCGCAGCAGGAGCCGGACCTGGCCGTGCGCAGCACGCTGGGCGGGGTGCTGGCCCAGTTGCCGTTCCTGGCCAACGCACGCCGCGGCGGCGACGCGCCGGCCGGGCGGGTCAAGGTCTCCGGCGATGCCGAGCTGGCCCGCCGCCTGCAGCAGCTGGCGACCCGTTTCGATCCGGACTGGCAGCAGCCGTTCGTGCGCGTGTTCGGCGAGGTGATGGGCGTGCAGATCGCCAACGCCCTGCGCTCGGCCCTGCAGCACGCCCGCCGCGGCGCGTCCGACCTAGCGCACAGCGCCGCTGAATTTGTCACCGAGGAGTCGCGCGACGTGGTACCGCGAGCAGAACTGGATGCCTTCCACGACGATGTGGACGTGATGCGTGATGACGTCGAACGCTTGGCCGTGCGCGTGCAGCGCCTGCGGCAGGTGGGCGCATGAAGGCGATCTTCCGGGCCAGCCGCATCGGCCGCATCATCCTGCGCTACCGCCTCGACGATCTGCTCCAGGGCACCCCGGCCGAGCGCTGGCTGCGCCTGGCCAAGCCGTTCGTGCCGCGTGCCTCGGCCGACATCGCCGCACAGTCGCGCGGGGCCCGCCTGCGCCTGGCGCTGCAGGACCTCGGCCCGATCTTCGTCAAGTTCGGCCAGATCCTCTCCACCCGCCGTGACCTGATCCCGGCCGATGTGGCCAACGAACTCACCCTGCTGCAGGACCGGGTCAAGCCGTTCGACGGCGCCACCGCGCAGGCCATCGTCGAGCGCGCGCTCGGCCGCCCGGTCAGCGAAGCGTTCGCCAGCTTCGACCTGCAGCCGCTCGCCTCGGCATCGATCGCACAGGTGCACGCGGCCACGCTCGCCGACGGCCGCCAGGTGGTGGTCAAGGTGCTGCGCCCCGACATTGAAAAGCAGATCGACGCCGACATCGCGCTGCTGAAGTCGGCCGCCGCGCTGATCGAACGCGCGCACCCGCGCGCCGACAAGATCCGCCCGCGCGAAGTGGTCGCCGAGGTCGAGAACACCCTGGCCGCCGAGCTGGACCTGCAGCGCGAAGGCGCCAATGCCAGCGTGCTGCGCCGCAACTGGATCGACTCGGACGATCTGTACGTACCGGAAGTGATCTGGAGCCACACCGCCGAGCGCGCGCTGACCCTTGAGCGCGTGTGGGGCATTCCGTCGGATGACATCGTCGCGCTGGACAAGGCCGGCATCGACCGCAAGGCGCTGGCCGCCAAGGGCGTGCGGGTGTTCTACACCCAGGTGTTCCGCGACAATTTCTTCCACGCCGATGCGCATGCCGGCAACATCTGGGTCGACACCGATCCGGCGCGCCGCGACAACCCGCGCTTCATCGCGCTGGACTTCGGCATCATGGGCCAGCTCTCCGAAGAAGATCAGTACTACCTGGCCGAGAATTTCATGGCCATCTTCAACAAGGATTACCGGCGCATGGCCGCGCTGCATGTCGAAGCCGGCTGGATGCCCAACAACGTGCGCATCGATGAACTCGAAGCGGCCGCGCGTTCGGTGTGCGAACCCTATTTCACCCGCCCGCTGTCGCAGATCTCGCTGGCCGAGGTGCTGATCAAGCTGTTCCGCGTGGCCCAGCGCTACGAGCTCACGTTGCAGCCGCAGTTGATCCTGCTGCAGAAGACCCTGCTCAACATCGAAGGCGTCGGCCGTCAGCTCGATCCCGAGCTGGATATCTGGGCGGTCGCGCGGCCGGTGCTGGAACGCATCCTGCGCGAGCGCTACAGCCCGCGCCGCGTGCTCAAGGAAGTGCGCAAGCGCCTGCCCGAAATCATGACGCATACGCCGGACATGCCGCGCCTGGTCCACGCCTGGCTGCGCCAGCAGGTGGAAGGCGACCACGAACTGTCGATGCGCTCGCGCGATCTGGCCGCGCTGAATGTCAGCGTGCAGAAGCTGCAGAAGCGCGCGGTGGCCGCGATCGCCGGCGTCGGCCTGATGATCGTCGCCGCGGTGCTGTACGGCCTGCAGCCGGGCGGCTGGTACTTCGGCGATGCCCCGGTGTGGAGCTGGGTGACCGGCGCGGCGGGCGTGTTCTCGCTGGCCAGTGCCTGGTGGCGCCGATGAGCGCCCTCGAGCTGCAGGCAGAGGCCCTCGCCGAGCCGCCCGCGGCGCTTCCTCCCCTGCAGCTGCTGTACCTCGACGACCAGCTTGCCGTGGTCAACAAGCCCGCCGGGCTGATGGTCCACGACAGCAAGCTCGCCCGGGGCGAAGACGACTTCCTCGCCGACCGCCTGCGCGAACAGCTTGGCAAGCCGATCTTCCTCGTCCACCGCCTGGACCGCGCCACCAGCGGCTGCCTGCTGCTCGCCTTCGATCGCGAAAGCGCCAGCGTGCTCGGCAAATCGCTGATGGGCGGCGACGTCACCAAGGATTACCTCGCGATCTGCCGCGGCTGGCCGGCCGAAGACGCCTTCACCGTCGACCACGACCTCGATGGCGGCCCCGGCAAACCGGTCAAGAAGCAGGCGATCACCCACTTCCAGCGCGTCGCCGTGGGCGAGATCGCCATCCCGATGGGCGAGTTCGAGACCTCACGCTACGCCCTGCTGCGCTGCCAGCCGCAGACCGGCCGCTTCCGCCAGATCCGCCGCCACCTCAAGCACCTCTCGCATCACCTGATCGGCGACACCAGCCACGGCGACGGCCGCCACAACCGCAGCTTCCGCATGCAGGGCATCCACCGCATGCTCCTGCACGCCGAGCGCCTGCGCTTCCCGCATCCGGATGGCACGCCGATGGACATCAGCGCGCCGGTGGACGGCGAGTTCCGCAAGGCCATGGATCTGTTTGGCTGGGAACTCGCCTGACGCCTGATGCCGCGCGATAGCCGACCAGCGGTCGGCGCTACCGGTTACTTCCTGGCGGGCGCGGCCGCCGGCGCCGGCTCATTCACGATCGCCTCCAGGTCCTTCTGCAGATCCACGAACAGCGGCTGCATCTTGGCCTGGATCGCCACCATCACGTTCTGCATCAGTGCCGGCGTCTTGTCCAACAGACTCTGCCCGGCCGAACTCTCGTAGAACTCGGCCATCGCCAGCACGTCTTCCTTGCTGAACGTCTGCTTGTACAGATCCACGTACATCGGCCGCAGCTCCTTCCAGGACAGCGCCTGGCGCACCGTCTGGCTGGTCCGCTGCTCGATCCGCTGCAGCTGCGCCTGCTGCGTCGCGTCCAGCTGACGCTGCTGCGCCACCTGCTGGAACTGCTGGCGCTGCATCGCCTCGATCTGCGGCAGCATCGTATCGAGCATGCTCTGCGCGCGCGACGCGGCCAGCAGCCGGTTGATGTCGGCATCCGAGGGCGGTGCGGCCAGGGCCGGCGCGATCGCGGCCAGGCCCAGGACCAGGGCCAGAGTGAGGCGGGTCAGGCCGCGGCGGGCCATCGTGCGGATCAGGGACATGGCGGAGCATCCTGCGTTGCGTGGACTGCGGAGAATACCTGCGATGGCGTCATCAGGCCGTAATTGAGGACGTTATCGACGATATCCACGCACGTTGCAGTCCCCCGGCCGGCGGGTCCTCCCCTTACAATGCCGCCCATGGGCAACGGGCCAGTCACCATCAGCGCGCACCTGACGATTCCGGACACGGAACTCGTCGAGCGATTCGTGCGCGCCAGTGGCGCCGGTGGCCAGAACGTCAACAAGGTCTCCACCGCCGTCGAACTGCGCTTCGACGTCGCCGGCTCGCCTTCGTTGCCCGAGCCGTTGCGCGCGCGCCTGCTGGCCCGCCGCGACCGGCGCATGACCGGCGAAGGCGTGCTGGTCATCGATGCACAGCGTTTCCGAACCCAGGACCGTAACCGCGAGGACGCGCGCGATCGACTGGCCGCCTTCATCCAGGCGGGGCTGAGCGTGCCCAAGGCACGCGTGGCCACCAAGCCGACCTACGGGTCGAAACTGCGTCGTCTGGACGCCAAAAAGGGGCGCGCGCAGATCAAGCGCGGGCGCACCACACGCAATTGGGAGTGATTGCTTGAACAACCGAAGTCCGTTGTTGCCGGTGGTTCCGCCGAACATGCCGCAGGTCAAACCGAACCGCTTCCTCCGCTGGCTGGCCCGCTGCACGCTGCGCCTGGGCGGCTGGAAAGTGACCGGCACCCTGCCCGATGTGCCCAAAGTGGTGTTCATCATCGCCCCGCACTCGTCCAACTGGGACGGTTTCTGGGGCATGGCGGCCAAGATCGCGCTGGGCATGCAGGTCAAGGTGCTGGGCAAGGCCTCGCTGTTCTGGTGGCCGCTGGGCCCGCTGCTGCGCAGGCTCGGCGTGATCCCGCTGGACCGCAGTTCGCCGCAGGGCACCGTCGAGCAGGCGGTCAGCCTGATCCGCGGCTCGGACCGCCTGTGGTACGCGATCACCCCGGAGGGCACGCGCAAGGCCGTGCAGCACTGGAAGGCCGGGTTCCTCAAGATCGCGCGCATGGCCGACGTGCCGGTGCTGGCCGCCTATTTCCACTACCCGGAAAAGACCATCGGCATCGGCCCGCTGTTCCATCCCACCGGCAACGACGTGGCCGACATGGCCGCGATCCGCGCGTACTACCGCCCCTGGCAGGGCAAGACCCGCGGCACCGTCTGAGCGCCGCCGCGCGGGTCGGGCGGGATAGCCCCCACGCCCCGCACAGCCAGGCGCCACGACCGGCACATGCCGCCTGCGGGCTTTGGGAGTAGGGTGATCGGCTGCGGGATTTTCCGTCCCGCGCCCTCATCCAAGGAGCCCGTTTCATGTCGCGTACCGTAGTTTTGGCCGCTGCCATCAGCCTGGCGCTGGCGGCCTGTTCCGGCAAGGAGTCCACCCCCGTGACCGATACCCAGCCCGCCCCGACCCAGCAGCCGGCCGATGCCTCCGCCAATCCCCTGTTGAGCGCCAGCACGCTGCCGTTCCAGGCGCCGCCGTTCGACAGGATCAAGGACGGTGACTACCTGCCGGCCTTCAACGAAGGCATGAAGCAGCACCTGGCCGAAGTCCGCAAGATCGCCGACAACCCCGAGCCGGCCACCTTCGACAACACCATCGAAGCGCTGGAGCGCAGCGGCGAGACCCTGACCCGCGTGTCGCGCATCTTCTTCGGCCTGGTCCAGGCCGACACCAACGATGCACGCCAGAAGGTGCAGGAAGAAGTCGCTCCGAAGCTGGCCGAGCACCAGGACGAGATCAACCTCGACCCGAAGCTGTTCGCCCGCATCAAGACCATCTACGACCAGCGCGACGCGCTGGGCCTGGACCCGGTGCAGAAGCGCCTGGTCGAGCGTGACTACCAGGAGTTCGTGCGCGCCGGCGCGCAGTTGAACGATGCCGACAAGGCCTCGCTGCGCAAGC
This sequence comes from Stenotrophomonas sp. TWI1149, assembly GCF_039673155.1. NCBI lineage: Bacteria > Pseudomonadati > Pseudomonadota > Gammaproteobacteria > Lysobacterales > Lysobacteraceae > Stenotrophomonas > Stenotrophomonas sp. TWI1149. The sequence continues at coordinate 86,583 of NZ_JBDJLB010000015.1, read as the reverse complement.
TCAACGTGGAAGAAACCACGCTGGCCACGCAGTTCCACACCCGCCTGGTCGCCGCGACCGCCGCCGGTGCCGTGGTCGTCGATGACAAGGCCAAGCTGGCCGGCCTGGACGAGGATGCGATCAACACCGCCGCCGCCGATGCCAAGGCCCGCAACCTCGAGGGCAAGTACCTGCTGCCGCTGCAGAACACCACCCAGCAGCCGGTGCTCGGCTCGCTGAGCGACCGCGAGCAGCGCGCTGCCGTGCTCAAGGCTTCGGAAACCCGCGCCGAAAAGGGCGACGCCAACGACACCCGCGAGACCATCCAGCGCCTGGCCCAGCTGCGCGCGCAGAAGGCCAAGCTGCTCGGCTTCGAGAACTACGCCGCCTACAGCCTGGCCGACCAGATGGCCAAGACCCCGGCCGCCGCGCTCAAGCTGCTGACCGACACCGTGCCGGCCGCCACCGCCAAGGCGCGTGGCGAGATCAGCGAAATGCAGAAGGTGATCGACGCGCAGAAGGGCGGCTTCAAGCTCGCTGCCTCCGATTGGGACTTCTACGCCGAACAGGTGCGCAAGGCGCAGTACGACCTGGACGAATCGCAGATCAAGCCGTACTTCGAGATGGACAACGTGCTGCAGAACGGCGTCTTCTACGCCGCCACGCAGCTGTACGGCATCACCTTCAAGCCGCGTACCGACATCCCGACCTACCACCCGGACATGAAGGTCTACGAAGTGTTCGACAAGGACGGCACCTCGCTGGCCCTGTTCTACACCGACTACTTCAAGCGTGACAGCAAGTCTGGCGGCGCCTGGATGGATGTGTTCGTCGAACAGGACGGCCTGACCGGTGCCAAGCCGGTGGTCTACAACGTGTGCAACTTCACCAAGCCCGCCGCCGGCCAGCCCGCGCTGCTGAGCTTCGATGACGTGACCACGATGTTCCATGAGTTCGGCCACGCGCTGCATGGCATGTTCTCGAAAGTGAAGTACCCGTCCATCGCCGGTACCAGCACCTCGCGCGACTTCGTCGAGTTCCCCTCGCAGTTCAACGAGCACTGGGCGCTGGACCCGAAGGTCTTCGCCAACTACGCCAAGAACTACAAGACCGGCGAGCCGATGCCACAGGCGCTGGTCGACAAGATCCTCAAGGCGCGCACCTTCAACCAGGGCTATGCGACCACCGAGTACCTCTCGGCCGCACTGCTCGACCTGGCCTGGCACACTCAGCCGGCCGACGCCAAGCTGCAGGACGTCGCCCCGTTTGAAGCGGCCGCGCTGAAGAAGTTCAAGGTGGACCTGCCGCAGGTGCCGCCGCGCTACCGCACCAGCTACTTCGATCACATCTGGGGTGGCGGGTATTCGTCCGGCTACTACGCCTACTTCTGGGCCGAAGTGCTCGACCATGACGCCTTCGAGTGGTTCAAGGAGAACGGCGGCCTGACCCCGGAGAACGGCCAGGTGTTCCGCGACAAGATCCTCTCGCGCGGGAACAGCGTGGAGCTGGCCGATCTGTACCGCGAGTTCCGCGGCAAGGATCCGTCGGTGGAACCGCTGCTGGTCAATCGTGGCCTGAAATAATCGCGGCATCCCGGTAGGTACCGACCGTTGGTCGGTACGCCTGCCACCGGTACACGCTGAAACGAAAACGGCAGGGGAAACCCTGCCGTTTTTTTTGGGGCTGCTGCTCCGCTGGGTCGGGCGCTGGGCCCCTATGCCCTTTCCGGCGAATGTCCTCCGGCGTCGGCCTGCGGCCGCCCCCTCCCCCTTTATTTCGCCTCCAAGGGCATAGGGGCCCAGCGCCCGCCCCACCGACCCCGCGCATCACGTCCCTACGTGCACGCCTTCGGCGATCTCACTGCACCCCAGGTGATCCAGCGCGATCTCCAGCGCGTGCATGTAGCTCTGCGCGCAGTATCCGCGCGCCACCCCGATGCGCTGGCCCACGTCCGCCGGCAGGCACGCCTCGGGGGCGCGCGCGTCGTCGTCGTGCACTTCCACGTAGGCGTTGTGCAGATGCGGCAGCAGACGCTGCAGGCGCGCGCTGTCCACGCACGCACCGGGATCGAGCAGGGTGACTTCGCCGCGGCTGTGATCGGCCACGCGCAGCGCATCCAGCAGCTCCTGCTCCGAGCCGCAGGCGCGGATCGCCACCGTGGTGCCCGCATCGATCGCGCGATGCACCAGTGATTTCAGGACCAGCGCCGGCAGCGGCTGCGCGGTACGGATCAGCTGCCCGGCCGCTTCCGGCCCACGGATGATGAAGATCGACATGGCTCAGCCCTCCACGGCCTGCAGGCGATGAGCGGCGATCGCCAACGACAGGCGACACGCATCCTGGCGGCCGCTGCTGCACACCACCCGCGCGGCCGGGGCATGCTGCGGATGCAGGTGCTCGTCCAGCGCGTCGTCGTCGTTGCTGGCCATCTCGATGTACGGCGCCGGCAGATCCTCCAGCGCGGTGCGCAGCGCCTGGCCATAACGGGCCCACTGCGGTGCATCGACCGCCGCGGTGGCGATCAGGACCAGCGCCGGACGGCTGCGCTGGGCACGCTGCAGGCAGCGCACCAGCGCCGGCAGGGAGTCGCAGTCGCGGCAGGCCAGGCGGTGCCCGGCGACCCGCGCAGGCAGCGGCGACGCGTCCGGCACGGCGTTCGACGGTGTATGCCGGATCAGCAGGATGGTCATGGAGCGTCTCTTCGAAGCGCCCTTCGGCGCGGTGTCGCCACGATGCGGCCGCGCCCCGTAAAACCGCGATGCCGACCCGGCCGGCCCGGCGTAAACAGTGCGTAGCTTTTTCGGACCTGGCCAGGGAACTTGCCCGCCTCCCGTCCGGTCACAGCCACACACTCCCTGGAGCGCCCGTATGGCCACCCCCGCCGCCGCCTCTGCCCCCGCCGACCACCGCCTGCTGCGCTGGCTCAAGAAAGAAGCCCTGCCGCTGCTGGTCATGCTCGGCCTGCTCGCGGCGGCGCGCGACACCTTGGCCAACCACTACCAGGTGCCCAGCGGCTCGATGCAGCACACGCTGATGCCCGGCGACCGGGTGGTGGTGGACATGCGCGCCTACGGCGTGCGCCTGCCGTTCACCTCGGTGGAGCTGCTGCACACCGGCCAGCCGCAGCGCGGTGACGTGGCGGTATTCGATTCGCCGCAGGACGGCACCCGCCTGATCAAGCGCATCGCGGCGGTCGGCGGGGATCGGGTCGAGCTGCACGACGGCCACTTGAGCATCAACGGCCATCCGCTGGCCCAGGCCGGCGTCGGCGAAATCGAAGACTTCGGCCAACATCTGGCGCAGCTGGATCTGGGCCAGGGCGGCGGGCCCGACATCACCGGGCTGACCGTCCCGGCGGGCGAGGTGCTGATGCTCGGCGACCACCGCGGCAACAGCGCCGACGGCCGCTTCTTCGGCCTGGTCCAGGCCAGCGCGCTGTATGGCAAGGCATCGCACGTCTACTACCGGCGCGGCGAAGGCCTGACGTGGCAGGCGCTGTAATCCCGGCCGTGATCTGAATCGATATCTGGATCGTCTCGATCCAGACCTATCAGGTTATGGATCGACCTGTCCGCGCTGCCTATCCTGAGCGCTGACTCCTCGCTCCGGCCCGTCCACGCGGGCCTTACCGGCATGAATGGCGACACCGCAGCGGTTCCCGACCGCAGCCCCCCGACCACCACCGCAGCGCCGGCCGGCGACCAGATCCATCAGGGCACCCCGGCGTTCCGGCGCACGGCGGCCGCGCTGTTCCTGGCCGGCTTCTCCACCTTCGGGCTGCTCTACACGGTGCAGCCGCTGCTGCCCGAATTCAGTCGCCACTTCGGTGTCTCCGCGGCCAACAGTGCGCTGACCCTGTCGCTGACCACCGGTCTGCTGGCGGTCTCCATGCTGATCGCGGGATTGATCTCCGACCGCATCGGGCGCCGCAGCGTGATGGTCGCGGCGCTGCTGGCGTCCAGCGTGTTGTCCGTCGCCACGGCGATGGTGGATGACTGGACTACGCTGCTGGTGCTGCGCACGCTGCTCGGCATCGCGCTCAGTGGCGTACCGGCGGTGGGCATGACCTACCTCGCCGAAGAAATGGACAGCCGCGCGCTGGGCCTGGCGATGGGCCTGTACATCGGCGGCAACGCGATCGGCGGCATGAGCGGTCGTCTCATCGCGGGCATCGTGGCCGACCATTGGGGCTGGCGCTGGGGTATCGGCGTGGTGTCGCTGATCGCGCTGCTCAGTACCGTGCTGCTGTGGATCCAGCTGCCGCCGTCGCGCCACTTCCAGCGCCGCCGTGGCGGCCTGCGCGAACTGCCCGCGCGCTGGCGCAGTCTGTTCGGCGATCCCGGCCTGCCGTGGTTGTTCGCCACCGCCTTCGTGTTGATGGGCGTGTTCGTCACCCTCTACAACTACCTCGGTTTCCACCTGCTGGCGCCGCCCTACGGCCTCAGCCAGACCGTGGTCGGCCTGATCTTCAGCGTGTACCTGGTCGGCACCTTCAGCTCGGCCTGGATGGGGCAGCAGGCCAACCGCCATGGCCGCAGCCGCGTGCTGGCGATCTGCTACGGGCTGATCGCGCTGGGCATCGTGCTGCTGGCGATGCCGTGGCTGGGCTGCATGGCCGCCGGCATCGCCTTGGTCACGTTCGGCTTCTTCGGCGGTCACTCGGTGGCCAGCAGCTGGGTCGGCAGCCGCGCCGGTGCGATGCGGGCCGAAGCATCCGCCCTGTACCTGTTCGCCTACTACCTGGGTTCCAGCGTGGCCGGTGTGCTCGGCGGCGTGTTCTACACGCACTGGGACTGGCTGGGCGTGTGCGGCTTCGTCGGCGTACTGACCGTGGCCGGTGGCGTGATCGCCTGGCGCTTGGGGCAACGCGTGCAACCGGGCACCGCCGCGCTCGCGCTCAGCCGCTGACACCCTGCAGCAGACGGGTGAAGTGCCCGATCAACGGCGACGCCGCACCCCGCCGGCAGGCGACGTGCACTTCCGAACTGGCGGCACGATCACTGAGCGCGACGAAGCGCGCCCCGTCCACCTGGATATGGCTGCACGAGGCGGGCAGTACCGTCACGCCCAGGCCCGAGGCCGCCAGGCTGATCAGCGTCGAAGCTTCCCCGGCTTCCTGCACGATGCGCGGCGTGAAGCCGGCGCTGCGGCACAACGCGATGAAATGATCGTGGATGCCCGCGCCGACCTCGCGCAGGAAACCGACGAACGGCTCATGCGCGAACAGCCGTAGCGCCACCGCCGCATCGGCGGGGAGATCACGCACCAGCGGATGCTGGTCGTGCACCACCAGCGCCAGCGGATCACTGAACAGTTTGCGTGACATCAGCGGCGCGGGCAGGGCACGTTTGCGGATCAACCCGACATCCAGTTCGCCGGCCATCAGCGCATCGATCTGCTGCAGGGTGTTCATCTCGCGCAGCTTCAACTGCACCTGCGGGAACTGCTGGCGGTAGGCGAAGATCGCACGCGGAATCTGCGTGGACAGCGGCGTCGCCCGGGTCAGCCCGATGCGCAGCTCACCGGTTTCCCCGCGCTGCGCGCGCTGGGTCAGATCGATCGCGCTCTCCACCCGCGCCAGCACCTCGCGCGCCTGTTCCTGCAGCACGCGCCCGGCGTCGGTGAGTTCCACGCGGCGGTTCGCACGCAGGAACAACCGCGCGCCGAGCAGCGTTTCCAGCTGACGGATCTGCTGGCTGAGCGGTGGCTGCGACATCCCCAGCCGCTCGGCCGCCCGACCGAAGTGCAGCGTCTCGGCGACGGCCAGGAAGTAGCGCAGGTGGCGGAGTTCGATGGACATGGGGAGATTATGGCCTTCCGCACACAGGAGCCTCCAATACAACCGATAGGGGGGTGTGGCTTGGAAAGGGAACGATGAGTCACGACAGTCGAGTTAGATGGTTCGCGGGGACGAGCTGCATCTCAGCTACCTGCCATGAAGCCAGTGCCGCTTAGTCCATCTTTTCTCTCGCCGGCCGGTCGAGATGCATCGCCTGCGGCACACGCACGGCACGTGTGTACTTCGCGTGAACGAACAAATACACTCAACGTGAACGAGACGTGCGAGCCCATCAAGGTCGCCACCGTAATCCATTGGACTGGATAGAGGAAGGAATCGAGCATGATGCTCAGTGCAAATGACACCCGGAAACGACTGGTCATCATCGCAACCGCGCTAATTGGAACCACAGCGACCGCAGCGTGGTCCGAAGAAGGCAAGACTGTTGACTATGAGGCCATTCAAGTATTGGCATCGAAGGTAAGGCCCGAGACAGTGGGTTTTTCTGGCGGAATCGGTGGTGGAGGCAGGAATTTCGGCGATCCATCATTAACCCCGGCTCCGATCCAAGTAAGTACGGATACTGCTCAAGAGACGGACAGCCGGGATCCATGTGGCAGTGAGTCCCAGCCGGGCACACAAGGAGCCGGCAACCCTGTCGTCCTATACACCGGCAACAAGATCGAGATAGAGACTGATTTCACCAGTGCTGGTGAGATGGGTCTCTACCTACAGCGCAGCTACAACCACCACTGGAGCGCTACAGGTCTGTTTGGCCATCATTGGCTGAGCAACTTTGACTACTCGCTTATCCTGTCCGACGGAGATGACCTCGCTTGGCTACAACGCCCCGATGGGCGTCGGCTCAAGTTTCTACGAGACCTCTCGTCCGGCCGCTGGTACGACGACAGAGCACAGCCGGTTGCCTATATTGAGCGACACGCCGATGGCAGTTTTACCGTGCACAACGAAGAGCGCGGCACCGAGAAGTACAATGCGCAAGGGTATATTACGCAGCGGAAGAACGAGCAGGGTGTAGCCTGGAACTTCATCTACAGCAATCGCTATCTGCAGAAGGTTACACACTCCTCCGGCCGCAGCGTTCAGTTCACCTGGACAAACGGCCAACTTACCCAGGTCGTTGACCCAGCCGGAAACGCGATTCGCTACAGCTACACGCCGAACGTCTTTGCGGGTTCACGCGCCCGGCTCGCGAGTACGACGCTGCCGGGCGCGCCAGCCACCACGATCAGCTATCACTACGAGGATGGCCGCTATCCCGGAGGACTTACCGGCAAGTCATTCAACGGGATTCGCTACTCGACCTTTGCCTACGATGATCAGCGGCGCACAATCCGCACCGAACACGCGGGCGGCGTTGAACGAAATGAATTCAGCTACAACGTACTGTCAAGCGAACAGGTCACGCCGCCGCCGCCGCCCCTACGGCCGGGCGCTGAAATAGGTAATCCCGATACGGGCTGGTGCGAGTATGACGCGCGCGCAGGCTACGTCTGCTATGAAGCGCATGTGCCCAGCTCTGGACGCAGCGTGTCTACGGTGGGAGCGGCCTCGATCAACCTGACCAAAACACGCGCCATCAAGATGAGCGTCACCCATACCAATCCCTTGGGTAGGCGCACTACTTACGTCTACGAAAACGGCAAGCTGATTTCGGTGGCAGGAGACCAGTCGCCAAGGTGCTCAGCAAGTTACAAAGAGCTGACCTACGACAGCAATGGTCTACCGGACATCCTGTCGGATTTCCAAGGCACGTTGACTGACTATGACTATGACGCGCAAGGGCGTGAGGTCAGGAAAGTTCAGGCCGCAGGAACGCCGCTCGCGCGCACGATCGAAACGACTTGGAACGCACAACACCGCATTGTGAGTGAGAAGATCGTAGGGGTGCGTCAATCTGATTACAAATATGACACGCGCGGCAACATCACGTCGATCGTCCGCCGAAACCTCACACAGTACGGTGTTCCCAATCAGAAACACGCCACCAACTACGTACACAGCTATCACGGTAACGGTTTAAGAGCTTCCTTGAAGGTAGACGGACCACTCGAACAAGATGATGTTACGTACAGGTACAGCACGCAAGGCGATCTGTTGAGTGTGACGAACGCGCTGGGCCACGTCACCACTTATGGCGACTACAACAGTTTTGGTATGCCCGGCCGCGTAACGAACGCCAACGGGCATGTGACAGAGGTGAGCTATGATAATCGAGGCAGGTTGATATCGCGGCGATCGATGGTGGGCAATGCATGGGCCGCCACAACCCTCGCTTATGACGGTGCGGGAAACCTCGCCAGCACTACTCAGCCAGATGGCGTGACCGTACGCTACGACTACGATGCTGCAAAACGCCTGCAGACCCAAGTCAAACCGCAAGGTGATGGTACCTATGCATGGACCCGGTACACGTATGACGCCGCCTCCAACATTACCCGCACCGAGGTGCTGCACAATGATTACGCCGCTGATACCGCTGTCGTAGGGTACGTCGACCAGGTCGCACACGACGCGCAGTGGAACTGGTCTGTGCGGGGCTGGGCGTGTACTACCGGATCCAATACTCCTATCCAGGTCGAAGTGTTCTCAGAGCGGGGCACTCTTCTCGGGGCTACCACTGCGAACCTAGCGAGCAGCGCTGCTGTCGCATCAGCCTGCCAAGCGACTGGCAGTGCATACAGCTTCCAGGTGCCAATCTCGCTCGCACATCGGCAGCAGTTTGGTGGGCAGAAGATTCTCGTGCACGGGCTGTCGCCCAGAGGAAGTGCATACCACCGCGCCATTGGAAACTCAGGCGCACTGGCGATCCCAATGGCGCAGGTCACCGGGCAGATCACTGGCGTTTCCAAAGACCAGAATTGGAACTACTTCGTTGAGGGATGGGCCTGCTCCATTGGCTCCGCTGGCTCCATTCCTGTGCATATCTATGTAGGTGGAGCGGCGGGATCTGGTGTACACGCGCTCACTGGAAACGCAAACCTAGCAAGTGACTCCGCCATATCCAAATCGTGCCAGTCCAACGGAAAGCATCGTTTCCGCATACCGCTGGACTACGGCGTCCGACAGGCACATGGCGGAAAGAGTATTCATGTCCATGGGATATCGCCATCAGGCGGGCCAAATTTGGTTATTGGTGGATCTGGCAGCCAATCTGTTCCGACGTACATCAAGTCAGTGAAGATCTACTACGGTGCGGATAAGGAAAATATTGTCAATGGTGAGTCGACCGTTCTACGCGGAACTGCGGAAAATACCGGGAATGTCGTTTGGCAAGCAGATAACTATATTCTTTGGGGGGAAGATCAGCAGGTCAATCAAAGAATATCACTGACGACCCCTATATATCCCGGTCAGTCTTTCTATTTTGATAGTACTATCGCTCCACCTAACCACAGCAGCTTTACCCGTCAGGTAAGCTATATCGCGATAATGGCAAGTGGTTCTGGAACTTGGGGGACGCACGGACACGCAATCGTCTATGTAGCGCCCTATTACGACCCACCATCGTGTGATTTCGGCCAAGACTGCGAAGAGGTCATCAGCTTCATGCGGAAGTCCACCCTCCAGGAAGGAGCGCCCTGATGTCCACCATGCTGCTTACACTGATGGCGTTGAACACCGTCGTGGCCAGCGTCGAGTACGAATACGACGAACTGGGGCGCGTCATAGCCGAGCGCGGTAACAGTGGCCAGAACGTTCGCTATGGCTATGACATGGAGGGGCGATTGTTGCAAGTGATCGACTCGCAGAATCGTATTACCCGCATGGAATACGATGTACTTGGCAGGATGACTAAACAGATCGACGCCGCCGGCGGAGTGACAAGCTTGACCTACGACAAGGTGGATCAAGTCACCAGCGTAAAGGACCCGCGCAACCTGCTCACTACCTATGAGTACGACGGATTTGGACAGCTCTGGAAACAGAGCAGTCCCGACACCGGCGTCACGGGTCATCAGTACAACCCCAGCGGCCTGCGGACGGGTACAACGCGCAACGATGGCAGTACGACGTCCTTTACCTATGACGGATTGGGAAGGCTTACTACGATCAACTCCGATGGTCAGCAGCACAGCTACACCTATGACTGGTGCAGTTGGGGCTTAGGGCGCCTTTGTGGCTTGGGGGCTCCAGATACCGCGACGCACTTTGCCTACAACCCTGCGGGTGAGATTCTGATACGACGGGATTGGATCATCGCAGGTGGGGTAACGACCGATCACAGTACCACCTACGGCTTTGACGGGATTGGCAGGCCCAGCAAGATCACTTATCCCAATGGAAACATCGTTGACTATAAGTACGGTGTCGGCGGTCGACTCGGTACGATGTCCGTCACCATCAACGGTGTGACCAAGCCGGTGATTACAGCCGCGAGCTACAAAGCCACGGGTGCTCGAAATAGCCTCTCTTACGGCAATGGTCTTGTACGTGGATACGGCCACGATCTGGACGGTCGCCTCACCTCCATGTCTGTCCGCCGAAAGGACAACACCGCACTGAGCGCCTGGGGCTACCAGCACAGCGCGGACAATGAGATCACCCGGATAAGTGACGGGGTCTCGCCGGACATGACGCAGGTCATTGGCTACGACGCGCTGAGTCGCCTGACCAAGCTGACGCGATTCGGCGTGATCAACCAGCTTTCGTACGATGCGGGCGGAAACCATGATCGCTACCAGGCGGGAAGCTCGCTAACCCAGTACAGCATTGATCCTTACAGCAACCGCGTACTGAACTACACCAGTGACGGTGTAAGTCGCCAGTACCAGTACGACGCAGTGGGCAACCGCATCAGCGAAACAAGTGGGTCGCGTGTTCAGACCTACACCTACAGCCCTTTCAACCGGATGACTCAAGCTAACGTCAATGGGGCCGTGACGAACTATATGCTCAATGCGCAAGGTCAGCGTGTAGCGAAGCTCAACGCAAGTACGAGCCGCTACTACTACGCGGGGCAGAATCAGCTGACATCGGAGCTGACGGACGGTACTTGGACGAACTACCTTTGGTTTGGCGGCGAGCTGGTAGGCCTGGACCGTGGTGGCCAAGTTAACTTCGTACACACTGATCATCTGGGACGGCCTGAATTTGCTACGAGCGCCAGCCAGCAGACGGTGTGGAAGGCGTACAACTACGCCTATGGCCGAAGTGTTCAGCAGGACAGCATCGGTGGGCTGAATATTGGGTTCCCGGGCCAGTACCACGATGCCGAAACGGGGCTCTGGTACAACGGATTCAGGGATTACGACGCAAGCATTGCGCGGTATGTGCAGAGTGATCCAATTGGTCTCCAGGGTAGATTGAATACCTATAGCTACGCGCTTGGCAATCCGATAAGTCGAATTGACCCATTTGGGCTGCGTGATTGCGTGTGCGGAGCATCTACGGCCAGCAAGGAAATTAGTTCAAAAAAGATAAGTGCCGACGAGGCAGTTGACAGAAATAAGAGCAACACTGAAGGGCTTGGTTTTGTTTCCAATGTAATTGGTACTGCGATAGCGATATGGGGACCTAAGAATAAAGCGGTTGGTGCGGCCGCGGGCTGGGCGGTTTCATCCGCAGTTGAGGGTCTGTCAAACACACCAACAATTTACGGAGGTTACGTTGAAACAACGACAGTCAGTCAAGGAAGTCGAGGTGGTTTCGCAGTCGACTACCAGATGAAAGACAGGGATGGAAACGTTGTCATGGAAAATTCAGTCGAGAAGTGTGAGTGATATGACACCAAAAACCTTGGGGCGGGTTACGATGCTCGCCAAAGTTCTGTCTGTAGTCTTGGTGGTTCGCTTCCAGAGCAAGGCTTCAAGTATTTACAAGCAGCTCAGACAGTGCGTTTCGGAGTCGGTTGATTTGAAGATGGCTGAAATGTGTCAAAACTATCCAGAGTCAATTGATTTCTACTTGAATATGATGCTTGGTTCATTTATTGCAACCATGCTTGTTTATTACTTGATTGACAGGGTTGAAGCGAAATACGTTCTTCGTAAATGATTTTACAAGCGATGAAGGAGTGATTTGATCTAAATGGGATGGGTTCTGCCGTCTTTGGCTGGGTGGGATCCACACGTTGGAATAGAGATGGCGAATGCGTCTGCTCAGGACGTCCCAAATCGTCGGGGTCATCCGGCTGCGGCAGTCATCGGGCTGCCGCAGAAATAGGCTGATCAATTTGTTCGTTGGGTAATTCAGAACGTGATATTTGAAGGCCGGTCCCGGTAGAGCGCTCGGCCTCGAGTGAGAGGGTCTACGCCGCCTGGGGAATCCACTTTCTCCCAATGAACATGCCATCGTCCTGTAGGCGTGGATGGCATGCCTGATTCCTAGAATGACGCTTGTCGTCTTAAAGGGATAAAAAAAGCGCACACTCTGAGCCTTCGAGGTCCCGTTCCGCGGCGGGCGACTGTTGCGATGGTATTGAAGTATCCAAGCCCAACGCTCCAAATGCCCACTCTCGTGATGGCCGTGGGACTGAGCAGGCCCGGCTGGATCAACTCGATGAACGCCGGAGGGTGAGATCGTCATTGCTTTTACCAAGAACGCAGACGCTGAGGCTTCTGACATCCTTGCTTGGGACGTGGTCAACGCACTTGCATCGTAATGTTAGGTGCGCCCTGTCCCAGAGGTCCAAGGCGCTAAGAAGTTACAGGATTGCCGGCCTGAGGCGTGAGGCGTGAGCGCAATGCGCGTGAGAGCCATTGAGCGCTCAATGAGCGAGTTATGGCACTGGTCCAGGAAGTAAGGGCCTTTGTACTCTGCTTGAGACACCCCACAATCGCCTCACCGCTCCGAATGTCCACTCTCGTCATAGCTGCGCGGACTGAACAGGTCCGGCTGGATCAGCTCGATGAATGCCCGCGCCTGCGGTGACAGGAAACGCCCGCGCCGCACGATCACGCCATAACTCCGCTCCGGGAACCACGCACTCATCGAGCGCGTCACCAGCTTTTCGCGGTCGGCATCGTGGAGACAGAGCGCCGGCACGATCGAGATGCCCATGCCCATCGCGACGTACTGCTTGATCACTTCCCAGCCGCCGACCTCCAGCGCCACGGTGTAGGGCAGCCGATGCCGCTGGAACACCTGGTCCACCAGCCGGTAGGTGATCTGGCGTTTGGGCGGCAGCACCAGCGGGTACTGCGAGATCGCCTCCAGGCTCAGTTCGCCATGCGCCAGTGGATGATCGGGCGGGGCGATCAGCACCTGCTCGAAGCGATAGGCCGGGGCGTAGCTGAGATCGGCCGGCACGTCGGTCATCGAGCCCACCGCCAGGTCCGCCGCATCGCTGCGCAGCAGGTCGGTGCCGTCGGCGCTGATCGCGTTGTGCAGGGTCAGGCGGACGTCCGGGTGGCGCTGGCGGAAGCGCTCCACGATGCGCGGCAGCAGGTACAGGATGGTCGAGCTGTTGGCCGCGATGTTGAGCTCGCCGGCATCCAGCCCCTTCACCTTGTCGCGGAAGCTGGCCTCCAGCCCGTCCAGGTTCTCCACCAGCGGCAGCGCCATGTCATACAGCAGCTGGCCTTCGCGGCTGGGCACCAGGCGGCGGCCGCTGCGTTCGAACAGGTTGACCCCGAGTTCGCGCTCCAGGGCCTGCAACTGCTGGCTGACGGCGGGCTGGCTGACGAACAGCGCCTCAGCGGCCCGTGAGACCGAGCCGAGGCGGACCGTCTGACAGAACGCCCGCAGCGGCTTGAGCCGGTCGGATTTGTAGGAAAATCGGGGACTTGGCGTGCGCGGCGTGGTCATGGCGTCATGAGTATAAGCACATCTTATGTAAGGCATTGCAATAACTGCTTTGTCAAATATCGGCACGGCGGCGCACGGTGGAGCTCAACCGCACCGCAGGAGCCCACCATGTCCGCCGTCGCTTACGCCACCGCCCAGCCCACCCCCGCCGATGCACCGGCCACCCCCGGCATTGCCCTCACCACCCAGCTGGCCGGCCAGTCCGCGCTGCTGCCGGCGGGGGTGCTGGCGCTGCTGGTGTCGCTGCACCGGGCGGTGGAGCCGGAGCGTCAGCGCCGGCTGCAGGCACGGGTGGTCCGCCAGGCCTTCTTCGATGGCGGCGGCCTGCCGGACTTCCGTGCTGATACCGCCGAAATCCGCAGCGGCGACTGGCAGGTCGCCCCGCTGCCGGAGGCGCTGCAGAACCGCCGGGTGGAGATCACCGGCCCGACCGACCCCAAGATGGTCATCAACGCGCTGAACTCCGGCGCCAAGGTGTTCATGGCCGACTTCGAGGATTCCACCGCCCCGGCCTGGCGTAACCTGCTGGCCGGCCAGCAGGCGCTGATCGGCGCGGTGCGTGGCGATCTGACCCACACCGGCCCGTCCGTCGATGGGAAGCCGGGCAAGCAGTACACCCTGCGCCCGTTCAACGAGCAGGCCGTGCTGATTGTCCGCCCGCGTGGCTGGCACCTGGATGAGAAGCACGTGCGCATCGATGGCCAACCGATCGCCGGTGGTCTGTTCGATGCGGCGGTGTTCGCCTTCCACAACGCCCGCACGCTGATGTGCAGGCAGCGTGGGCCGTACTTCTACCTGCCCAAGCTGCAGAGCATGGAAGAGGCAGCGCTGTGGGAGACCGCGCTGTCGCACATCGAGGGCATGCTCGGCCTGCCGCATGGGCAGATCAAGGTCACCGTGCTGATCGAGACCCTGCCGGCGGTGTTCGAGATGGACGAGATCCTGCATGCGCTGCGCGATCGCATCGTCGGCCTGAACTGTGGCCGATGGGATTACATTTTTTCCTACATCAAGACCTTCCGCCGGCACGCCGACAAGGTGCTGCCCGAGCGCGGCCAGGTGACGATGACCCAGCCGTTCCTGAAGGCCTATTCGGAGCTGCTGATCCGCACCTGCCATCGCCGCGGCGCGCATGCGATGGGCGGCATGGCCGCGCAGATTCCGATCAACCACGACGCGGCCGCCAACGAGCAGGCGATGGCGCGGGTGCGGGCGGACAAGCTGCGCGAAGTCACCGCCGGCCATGACGGCACCTGGGTCGCCCACCCCGCGCTGATCCCGGTCGCGCAGGCGATCTTCGACGAACACATGCCCGGGCCGAACCAGCACCGGGTGCTGCGCAACGACGTGCAGGTCGGCCGCGACGACCTGATCGCCGCGCCCACCGGCACCATCACCCGCGCCGGTTTCGAGGGCAACGTCGAAGTCTGCGTGCGCTACCTGGCCGCCTGGCTGGACGGCAACGGCTGCGTGCCGATCCACCACCTGATGGAAGACGCGGCCACCGCCGAGATCAGCCGCAGCCAGCTGTGGCAGTGGCTGCATACCCCCGGCCAGCACCTGGACGACGGCACCGCCATCGACCTGGCCCTGCTCGACGCCACCCTGGCCCAGCTGCCGGCGCGGCTGGGCGATACCACCGCGCTGCCGGGCAGCGCCCGCATCCCCGAGTCCATCGGGCTGCTGGCCGAACTCAGTCGCCGCGAAGCGCTCACCGACTTCCTGACCCTGCCCGCCTACGACCGTCTCGACTGACCCCCGCCATCCACCTGCTGTTACCGCATCCGTTCCCTTTGGAGATTCGACATGAGCACCCTGCAGACCGCCGAACAGATCCAGCACGCTTGGAACACCGACCCGCGCTGGGCCGGGATCATCCGCAACTACACCGCCGCCGACGTGGTGCGCCTGCGCGGCACCGTGCACGTGGAGCACTCGCTGGCACGGCTGGGCGCGGAGAAGCTGTGGACGTACCTGCAGGAGAAGGACTTCGTCAACGCACTGGGTGCGCTGACCGGCAACCAGGCCATGCAGCAGGTCAAGGCCGGCTTGAACGCGATCTACCTGTCCGGCTGGCAGGTCGCCGCCGACGCCAACCTGGCCGGGCAGATGTACCCGGACCAGTCGCTGTACCCGGCCGATTCGGTGCCGGCGGTGGTCAAGCGCATCAACAACACCCTGCTGCGCGCCGACCAGCTGCACCATGCCGAGGGCAAGGATGACATCGACTTCCTGCAGCCGATCGTGGCCGATGCCGAAGCCGGTTTCGGCGGCGTGCTCAACGCCTTCGAACTGATGAAGGCGATGATCGAGGCCGGTGCGGCCGGCGTGCACTTCGAGGACCAGCTGGCCTCGGTCAAGAAGTGCGGGCACATGGGCGGCAAGGTGCTGGTGCCGACCCGCGAGGCGATCGAAAAGCTCAACGCCGCCCGCCTGGCTGCCGACGTGATGGGCGTGCCGACCCTGCTGGTGGCACGTACCGATGCCGAGGCCGCCGACCTGCTGACCAGCGACGTGGATGGCAACGACCAGCCGTTCACCACCGGCGAACGCACCGTGGAAGGCTTCTACAAGACCCGCAACGGCCTGGACCAGGCGATCAGCCGCGGCCTCGCCTACGCGCCCTATGCCGACCTGATCTGGTGCGAGACCGGCAAGCCGGACCTGGAGTTCGCCCGCAGGTTCGCCGAGGCCATCCATGCCAAGTTCCCGGGCAAGCTGCTGGCCTACAACTGCTCGCCCAGCTTCAACTGGAAGAAGAACCTGGACGACGCCACGATCGCGACCTTCCAGAAGGAGATCGCCACCTACGGCTACAAGTTCCAGTTCATCACCCTGGCCGGCTTCCACGCCCTGAACTACTCGATGTTCAACCTGGCCCACGGCTACGCCCGCCGCCAGATGAGCGCCTTCGTGGAGCTGCAGGAGGCCGAGTTCGCCGCCGCCGACCGGGGCTTCACGGCGGTCAAGCACCAGCGCGAGGTCGGCACCGGCTACTTCGACGCGGTGACCCAGGCGATCCAGCAGGGCCAGTCCTCGACCACCGCCCTGAGCGGGTCCACCGAGGAGGAGCAGTTCAACGCGGAACGGGCGGCCTGATAGCCCGGAAGGGCGGCCAGGGAAGGCCCGCAGGGCGGCCGGTCGGGGGACCTGCCGCCCTGTTCCGTAGTCCGGACCCGTCTTCACATGGCCAGACACGGGAGAACCCACGCCGTTTAACGATGTTGGGGTCTGAAAGTCGGAAATGGGATAGGGCGCACAGTTTTGAGGAGTGCTATCCTCCATCGCTCACCAGGGGGCGCTGGAAAGCGGGTGTTCGGAAATGACCGGCAAGGGTGCGGCGGCGATCATGTGCGAACAGGAACCAGACATCGACCGAAAGGCGATGGCTGAGATCGTGCACGCCATCCTGAGCACTGGCGAGTCGGCATTGTTCTCCGAGTTCGGCCGGCAACGCAAGCTGCCTTCAGGCACGCATCTGTTCCACCGCGGCCACGCCGGCAACACGATGTACGTGATCGTCAGCGGCTGCATCGAACTGGACTTCGGCGAAGACCTCGTCGTGAAGTCGCTCGGCCCCAATGAATTCTTCGGCGAGCTGGGCCTGTTGATCGGCGATCACCAGCGCACGGCCGGCGCGCGTGCGGTCGAGGACAGCATCGTGCTGGAACTGGACCACGAGGATTTCCAGCGCCTGGTCGACCGCGATCCTGGCCTGCTCGCCTACTTCCTGCGCCGCACGATCATGCGCGTGGTCAGCAACGAGCAGGTGCTGATCCGCCAGCTGCGCCGCCGCAACCACGATCTCGAAACCGCGCTGGACAATCTCTACGTCACCACCCATCAGCTCACCCACACCCGCGAGCTGGTACGCACCGATGAACTGACCGGCCTGCACAACCGGCGTGGTCTGGCGCTGTACCTGCAGGAATGCCGTGCCCAGGAAGACAGCGCGCCGCAGGGCCTGCTGCTGATCGACTGCGACCAGTTCAAGCAGGTCAACGACGTGCACGGCCACCAGGCCGGCGACCGCGTGCTGCAGAGCGTGGCCAACATCCTGCGCTCGGTGGCCACCGAGCCGGACGTGGCCTGCCGGCTCGGTGGCGACGAATTCTGCCTGCTGCTGCGCAGTGCCGACCAGGACAGCCTGCAGCACGCCGCCGAGTTCATCCTCAGCGCGGTGCATGGCCTGATCGGCCGCGCCCACGGCGTACCGCATGTGTGCCCGGTCAGCATCGGCGTCTGCCTGATCGACCCGCGGACCGACTGGAGCGAGTGGTACGCCCGGGCCGACAATGCGCTGTACCAGGCCAAGCGGCTGGGCGGCAACCGATTGCACTGGTCGCGATCAGCGACCGCCACACCCTGATCGGGAGATCGGCATGAACGGCGACAACGGAACGTCGACCCAGGCCCCGCAGATGCGGGCGCTGTTGTTCACCGATCTGTGCGACTCGCTGATCCTGGTGGAGCGCATCGGTGATGCGGCGGCGGCTGAGCTGTTCCAGGCGCATGACCGGCTGGTGCTGGCGTTGCAGCAGCAGTGGAACGGGCACCAGATCGATCGCTCGGACGGGCTGTTTCTGTTGTTCGAGCGGCCCATCGATGCGCTCGGATTCGCCCTGGATTACCACGCTGGCCTGGGTGCACTGGGTCGATCGCTGCAGCACCCCATCCGCGCACGCGCGGGCCTGCATGTCGGTGAGGTCATCCTGTGGGACAACAGCGCCGAAGCGATCGCGCTGGGCTCCAAGCCGGTGGAAGTGGAAGGGCTGGCAAAGCCGATGGCGGCGCGGCTCATGCAGCTGGCACGGCCCGGGCAGATTCTCGTGTCGGCGACGGCTGAGTCGATGGTCCGGCGTGCCGGCGTTGCGTTGCGCGATAAAAACAACGGACTGAAATGGACTTCGTTCGGACGCTGGCGATTCAAGGGCGTGGCGCAGCCGATGGACGTGTTCGGGGTGATGTCATCGGACATGCCATCCAGCGGTCGCCCCCGGGCGACGTCGAAGGCCGCCCGCGACCTGCCTTTCTGGCGCCAGCCAACGGCCATGGTGGCGGAAGCCACGTTGGCCGTCGCGCTGCTGTTGGGGGCCTGGATGATGACGCGGTCGCAGCCGGCAATCGCCTTCGCTGAGCGTGACTGGGTGGTGCTGTCGGATGTCACCAACCAGACCGGCGAGCCCATTTTCGATGACTCGCTGCGTCAGGCCATGCTGCTGGGCCTGGAACAGTCGAAGTACGTCAATGTACTGTCCGACGGCAAGGTCCGTGAAAGCCTCGAACTGGCACGCGATCCCGTGGATGCCGTGCTGGATCGATCGCGCGCGGTGGACGTGGCGGTACGCGAAGGTGCCCGGGCGGTCCTGGTACCGAAGGTCATCCCGCGGCGTGGTGGATACGAGGTGCAGATCTCGCTGATCGACCCTGGCAAGGACGTGGTGATCCAGACGTACACGGCCCTGGCGTCCGGGACCGGCAATGCGGTGGAGGCGGTCGACAAGGTGATCGGCGAACTGAGGGCCGGACTGGGCGAATCCGTCGCAGGTCTGCAGCGGTCCATGCCGCTGCCCAGTGCCTCAACTGCCAGTCTGCGCGCCCTGCGCTCGTATGCGCTGGCCGAGACGGCACTGGGCGAGCGCCGTTTCAATGACGCGCGCAATCTGTATCAGACCGCGTTGGAGATCGATCCGGCGTTCGCGCTGGCCTATATCGGCCTGGCCAAATCGTTCGCGCGTACCGCCGATCGCAGCAGTGCGCGCGAGCAGTTGGAAAAAGCGCTGGCGTTGAAGGGGCGGCTGCCGCACCGCGAGCAGCTGTACCTGAAAGGCTGGCAGGCGGAGCTGGAGCCGGGCGGGTGGCCGGTCGAGCAGTGGCGGGTACTTGCCGGGGTGTACCCGGATTTCTATGCCGGTCCTTCCAACACGTCCTGGTATCTGATCCAGGACAACCGCTTCCAGGAGGCAGAGCCCTTCGCCCGTGCGGCGTCCGTTCCCCAGGACTACCTGCGCATATACCCCATGGTGCACCTCGCTCGCATCCAGCTGGCCCGCAACCAGTTCCATGAGGCGCAGAACACCCTGCAGCAGGCGCGTACGCTCCGCCGCGACGGTATCGACGACACCCAGGTAGATGTTCTGGTCGGCCTGCGCCGGTATGCAGAAGCCAGGCGCCTGGTGGAGCGCATGGGCAAAGGCGAGGACGCCCTGCAGGATCTGATGCATCTTCGAGCAAAGGTGCTGCTCGCCGCCGACCAGGGAGACTGCGACGCCATGCGTTCGGCCGTGCGCCAGGATGTCGCGAAACCGGGCCTGGCGGATTACCAGATCCATCAGAAGCTGGTGCATGCCACCGTCGAGACGCTGTGCGGGGGGGCCAACAAGGGCACCTTGTCAGCGACCGCAACGCAGCTGATTCCCTTGTTGAACGAGCGCGATCATCCCAACATCGCCGACCGCAGCCTGCAGTTGCTGGCGCTGGTCTACCTTGCGCAACGCCAGGGCCAGCATCCGCTGGCCGACACACTATTGCGCGACAACGCGGCGCTGCTGGAACGCCAGCACAGCCCGGTGGTCGCCAAGTGGCGGCGCATCGTGTCCTCCAATGCACTGCTGATCGACGGCAAGGCCGATGCGGCGGTAGAAATGCTGCAGCCGCTGCTGGACGGGTCCGAGCCGGTGCAGGCACATGTCGTGCTGCTGCAGGCCAGGAGGGCCCAGCAGGATGGGGCGGGCGTCCTGCAGGAGCAGCAATGGCTGGCCACGCATCGTGGGCAAGCCATTGCCGAGGTGGCGGCGATCCAGGTCTGGCAGCCGTTGAACGCGCATGATGTGGCCACCTGGTCCGTGCCGGTCAAGGCGACCGGCATGCAGTGAGGCGACCGTCAGCTGATGGTGTCGCCAACCTTGCCAGCTTCGAAACAGAACACCACCGTCATCGACGCGGTATGCGTGCTCAGATAGGTTTCCAGTTCGCTGCGCAGCGCGAGCAGTTCCGAAGGCGTGGCGAGGTCCACGACAGCCAGGCAGTCGGTACAGCCGTCGGGGTCGATGCCGATCGAGGCCAGCGCTGCCGCGCCATCGGCGGAAAACAGCGTGCGGAACGCCGTATCGCCAATCAGATGGTCGAGCAGCAGCATGGCTTGGGTCGGGGTGAGCTGGGCGGAAGCAGGCGTCATGGTCGATTTCCAGGGCAAGAGAGTGTTCTATCGGCACAAGCGCTCCCCGGTTGAGCACAACGCGCCGGCGGAGGCCTCTGTGTGCGGTCACCGCACATCGGGATAAGCTTACCTCTGCATTACGACAGGAATATCGATGCGCGTTCGCCGCTGTACCCATCTACTGCTGGAGCCGCGCGAAACCGTCTCGTTCGGCCTGCAGGCGCTTCTGCGCGGCAGCACCGAGGCCAACAGCACCCATGTCTGGCTGGCGCTTGCGGGGCACCTGGATGGCCCGGTGGAGATCGACGCCGGGCAAAGCGAACTGCTTGGCCGCACCAGCGCAACGCAGTGGCGGACGTTGTCGGCGCAGGACATGGCCGATCCCCGCTGGGGCCAGTTGCTGAGCAACGGCCTGCTGCTGGGCGATCAGCCGGAACACGCAGACCTTCTGGCGCGCGACCAGCGGATCAAGGAGGCACATTGGTGGCCGCTGTCCGCCGTGGCGCACCGGCACTCGCGCTGGCAGGGCGTGGACAGCGTTTCGGACATGCGCGGGCAGGGCCTGGATACCGCAGTCGGTCTGCGCAGGACGCTGGGTGCGCCGCCGCCTGCCGTGCATCCTCTGGAGGGCCAGTACCAGCCGCTGCCGAACGTGCAGGAATCCGAGTTCGATGCCCTGCTGGCGGCCAGAACCACCTGTCGCAACTTCGATCCCGCGCGTGCGCTGCCGCTCCCGATGCTGGCCCAGCTCCTCCAGCGCAGCGTCATGGCTCACGCCGCGCTGCAGGTCGAGCAGGACATGCTGATCCTGAAGAAAAACGTCCCTTCGGGCGGGGGGCTGCACCCGACCGAGGTATGGCTGCTGGTGCAGCGCGTCGACGGGCTCGCGTCCGGCCTCTACCACTATCACGCGCTGGACCACGCGCTCTTGGCGTTGCCATCGCCGCCCGTTCCCACGCTGCCATCGCTGGCTCGCGCCATGGTATCGGGGCAGGAATGGTTCGCCGATGCGCCGGTCCTGATCGTGCTCGCCCCTCGTTTTGGACGCAGCTTCTGGAAGTATCGCAACCACGCCAAGGCGTATCGTGCGCTCACGCTGGACGCAGGACACATCTCGCAGATGGTGTACCTGGCGGCCACGGAAGCCGGCCTGGGTGCTTTTGTGACCGCGGCCATCAACGAAGGTGACGTGGACCGGGCCTTTGGCCTGGATGGCGTGGAACAGGGCGCGCTGGCGATCTGCGGTGTGGGCTACCGTGCGGTAGAGCGCAGCACGGCCGAATTTGATCCGGCCGGCCGCAGTGCGGGTAACTACGCCGCCTCGAAATCCACCAGCACCGCCCCATCACCCACCTGATCCCCGGCCTTGACCCGGTAACCCTGCACGGTGCCATCGGCCGGTGCCTGCAGCGTGTGCTCCATCTTCATCGCCTCCAGCACCAGCAGCGGTGCGCCGCGTTTGACCGCCGTGCCCGGTGCCACCAGCGTGGCAACGATACGGCCCGGCATCGGCGCGACCAGGCTGCCGGCATCGGCGACGGACTGGTCCGCTTCGCTGACCGGATCATGCAGGGTGAAGCGCTGCACGCCCTCGCTGCCGAACAGGTAGAGCTCATTGCCATCGCGGATGACGGTGGCACGGTGCAGCTGCTCGCCGATCTGCACGCGCAGCGCATCACCGGCCAGGCGGCCGCTGCCCTGCAGCGCGTTGCCGTCCATGTGGACGGTCCACTGTTCGCCCGCGCCCTGCACGGCCACGCTGCGCTGTGCACCCCGGTGCTCCAGCGTCAGCGCGCGTGCGGCGGCCGCGCCAAGGCGCCAGCCATCCTGGGCCTGCCACGGCGAGTGCGGGTCACGCGCGTCACGGTGGGCCGCCTCGCTGGTGGCCACGCCGGCAATCGCGGCGAGCGCCCAGAGCGCCGGATCGCTGTCGCCATCGTTGGGGGCCAGTGCGGCCTGCTCGCGCTCGATCAGCGCGGTGTCCAGCTTGGCCTGGGTAAACGAATCGGTCATCACCAGCCGGCGCAGGAAGGCGGCATTGGTGGTCACGCCGACCACTTCGCACTCGGCCAGCGCCTGTTGCATGCGGCGCAGGGCGGCATCGCGGTCGACGTCCCAGACGATCAGCTTGGCGATCATCGGGTCGTAGAATGGGGTGATCGCATCGCCTTGCTCGACACCGGCGTCCACGCGCACGTGCGCGATATTGGCCGGCAGGCGCAGGTGGCGCAGGGTGCCGGTGGACGGCAGGAAACCGCGGTCGGCGTCTTCGGCGTACAGGCGTGCTTCCAGTGCATGCCCGCGGATCTGCAGCTGTTCCTGCTGCAGCGGCAGCGGCTCGCCGCTGGCCACGCGCAGCTGCCACTCGACCAGGTCGGTGCCGGTGATGCACTCGGTGACCGGGTGCTCCACCTGCAGGCGGGTGTTCATTTCCATGAAGTAGAAATCGCCATCGGGTCCGGCGATGAACTCCACGGTGCCCGCGCCGACGTAGTTGACCGCGCGCGCGGCATCGACGGCGGCCTTGCCCATCGCGGCGCGGCGCTCGGGCGTCATGCCCGGGGCGGGCGCTTCTTCGAGCACCTTCTGGTGGCGACGCTGCACCGAGCAGTCGCGCTCGAACAGGTACACCACGTTGCCGTGGCTGTCGCCGAACACCTGGATCTCGATGTGGCGCGGGCGCTCGACATATTTTTCGACCAGCACGTGGGCGTTGCCGAACGCCGACTGCGCCTCGCGCTGGCAGCTGGCCAGCGCCTCGGTGAAGGTCGCGCTTTCATCCACGCGGCGCATGCCCTTGCCACCGCCGCCGGCGCTGGCCTTGATCAGCACCGGGTAGCCGATGCTGTCGGCCTGCTGGCGCAGGAACTCGGGGATCTGCTCGTCGCCGTGGTAGCCCGGGGTCAGCGGCACGCCGGCCTGCTGCATCAGCGCCTTGGCCGCGCTCTTGTCGCCCATCGCGCGGATCGCCGCAGCGGAGGGGCCGATGAACACGATGCCGGCCTCGGCGCAGGCCTGCGCGAAGCCGGCGTTCTCCGAGAGGAAGCCGTAGCCGGGATGGATCGCCTGCGCGCCGGTGCGGCGGGCGGCCTCCAGGATGGCGTCGCCGCGCAGGTAGCTCTCACGCGCCGGCGCCGGGCCGATCGCGATGGCCTCGTCGGCCAGGCGCACATGGCGCGCGTTGCGGTCGGCGTCGGAGTACACCGCCACGGTGGCGATGCCCAGGCGCTGGCAGGTAGCGATGACGCGGCAGGCGATTTCGCCACGGTTGGCGATCAGGATCTTGGTGAACATGGTGGTCTCGTTGCGCGGGCCAGGGGCGGCGGTGCCAGGCGGCACCGCCCGTGCATTACATGCGGAACACGCCGAAGTCGGTCTTCTTCGCCGGGGCGTTGAGGCTGGCCGACAGCGCCAGGCCCAGCACACGACGGGTGTCGGCCGGATCGATCACGCCGTCATCCCAGAGGCGGGCGCTGGCGTAGTACGGGTGGCCCTGCGATTCGAACTGCTCGCGGATCGGCGACTTGAAGCCGTCTTCTTCCTCGGCCGACCACTGTCCGCCCTTGGCTTCGATGCCATCGCGCTTGACCGTGGCCAGCACGCTGGCGGCCTGCTCGCCGCCCATCACGCCGATGCGCGCGTTCGGCCACATCCACAGGAAGTTGGGCGAGTAGGCGCGGCCGCACATGCCGTAGTTGCCGGCGCCGAACGAGCCGCCGATCACCACGGTGAACTTCGGCACCTTGGCGCAGGCCACGGCCATCACCAGCTTGGCCCCGTCCTTGGCGATGCCGCCGTGCTCGTACTTGCGGCCGACCATGAAGCCGGTGATGTTCTGCAGGAACACCAGCGGAATGCCGCGCTGCGTGCACAGTTCGATGAAGTGCGCACCCTTCAGCGCGGACTCGGAGAACAGGATGCCGTTGTTGGCGATGATGCCCACCGGGTAGCCGTGCAGATGCGCGAAGCCGGTGACCAGGGTGTTGCCGTAGCGCGGCTTGAACTCATCGAAGCGCGAATCGTCGACCAGGCGCAGGATCACTTCGCGTACGTCGTAGGGCTTGCGCGTGTCGGCCGGGATCACGCCGTACAGCTCGTGGGCCGGATGCCGCGGTTCCACCGGGGCCTGCACCGCCAGCGCCGGCTCGGGCTTGCGCCAGTTGAGCTGGGCGATGATCGCGCGGACCCGGGCCAGCGCCTGCAGGTCGTTGTCGGCCATGTGGTCGGCGACGCCGGAGATGCGCGTATGCACGTCGGCACCGCCCAGTTCTTCGGCGGTGACCACTTCACCGGTGGCCGCTTTCACCAGCGGCGGGCCGCCGAGGAAGATGGTGCCCTGCTCGCGCACGATCACCGTTTCATCGCTCATCGCCGGCACGTAGGCGCCACCGGCGGTGCAGCTGCCCATCACGCAGGCGATCTGCGGGATGCCCTGCGCGGACAGGTTGGCCTGGTTGTAGAAGATGCGGCCGAAATGATCGCGGTCCGGGAACACCTCGTCCTGCAGCGGCAGGAACGCGCCGCCGGAATCCACCAGGTAGATGCAGGGCAGGCGGTTCTGTTCGGCCACTTCCTGCGCGCGCAGGTGCTTCTTGACCGTCATCGGGTAGTAGGTGCCACCCTTGACCGTGGCATCGTTGGCCACGATCACGCACTCCACGCCCGAGACCCGGCCGATGCCGGCCACCACGCCGGCGCTGGGAATCGGATCGCCGTACATGCCGTGCGCGGCCAGCGGGGCGATTTCCAGGAAGGCGCTGCCCGGATCGAGCAGGGCATCGATGCGGTCGCGCACCAGCAGTTTGCCGCGTGCGGTGTGCTTGGCGCGTGCCGCTTCGCTGCCGCCCAGCGCGGTCTGCGCGAGGGTGGCGCGCAGGTCGTCGACCACCGCCTGCAGTGCGGCGCGGTTGGCCTCGAAGGTGTCGCTGCCCGGTTGCAGCTGGGTGCTCAGTACGGTCATGGCAGGGCCCTTACTTGGTGCGCTGGAACAGTTCGCGGCCGATCAGCATGCGGCGGATCTCCGAGGTACCGGCGCCGATTTCATACAGCTTGGCATCGCGCCACAAACGACCGGTCGGGTACTCGTTGATGTAGCCGTTGCCGCCGAGGATCTGGATCGCCTGGCCGGTGAGCCAGGTGGCCTTCTCGGCCGAGTACAGGATCGCGCCGGCTGCATCCTGGCGCGTGGTGTGGCCCTGGTCGCAGGCGCGTGCCACCGCATACACATAGGCGCGGCAGGCGTTGAGGCCGACGTACATGTCGGCCAGCTTGGCCTGGATCAGCTGGAAGGTGCCGATCGCCTCGCCGAACTGCTTGCGCTCGTGCACGTACGGCATCACCACATCCATCGCTGCGGCCATCAGGCCGAGCGGGCCACCGGAGAGCACCACGCGCTCATAGTCCAGACCGGACATCAGCACCTTGACGCCGCCGCCGACCACGCCGAGCACATTGGCTTCGGGCACTTCGCAATCCTGGAAGACCAGCTCGCAGGTGTTGGAGCCGCGCATGCCGAGCTTGTCCAGCTTCTGCGCCGTGGAGAAGCCCTTCATGCCTTTTTCGATCAGGAACGCGGTGATGCCCTTGGCGCCGCCATCCGGATCGGTCTTGGCATAGACCACCAGCACATCGGCATCCGGGCCGTTGGTGATCCACATCTTGTTGCCGTTGAGCACGTAGTGATCACCGCGCTTGTCCGCACGCAGCTTCATCGAGACCACGTCCGAGCCGGCGCCCGGTTCGCTCATGGCCAGCGCGCCGACCAGCTCGCCGCTGCACAGGCCGGGGAGGTAGCGCCGCTTCTGGTCTTCGTTGCCGTTCTTGCGCAGCTGGTTCACGCACAGGTTCGAGTGCGCGCCGTAGGACAGCGCGATAGCGCCGGACGCCCGCGAGATCTCTTCCATCGCCACCACGTGCGCGAGGTAGCCCATGCCGCTGCCGCCGTATTCCTCTTCCACGGTCAGGCCGAGCAGGCCCTGCTCGCCGAGCTTGCGCCACAGCGCATTGGGGAACAGATTCTCTTCGTCGGCCTGGGCGGCCAGCGGCGCGATTTCAGCGGAGGCAAAATGGGCCACGCTCTGGCGCAGCAGGTCGATCTCTTCGCCGAGATCGAAGTTCATGGTCGGGACGTGCATGGGCGACTCCGCAACAACAAGGGATGGGACGCGCCGGGAGGGATGGACGGGCTGACAGGGCCGTCCCGCGGGCGATGTACCCCCAGCGTAGCCGGGTTCGACAAAGAAGTGAACACAAATTCAAAAATTGAACATAGAATCAACAAATGGCCTATAAACGCTCCGCCCTGATGGAAGAACGCCTTGCCGGCGCCCGCGAACGCATCCTGCTGGCGACCCGTGCGCTGGTGGCCGCCGGCGGCTACCGCAATGCCCCGGTGACCGCCGTGGCGGCCGAAGCCGGGGTCTCGACCGGCCTGATCTACCGGCACTTCCCGTCCAAGGCCGAGCTGTTCGTCGAGGTGCTGACCGCCGCGGTGGACCACGAACTGCGCATCTTCGAGGCGATCGCGGCCGAGCCGTTGCCCGCGCCGGAGCGCCTGCGCCGCGCGATCACCGCCTTCGTGCGGCGCGCGCTGGCAGGCCCCGGGCTGGCCTATGCCTTCATCGCCGAGCCGGTCGATCCCGAAGTGGAAGCCGAGCGCATCCGCTGCCGCCGTCTGTTCGGCGATGTGTTCCGGCGCATCGTCGCCGATGGCGTGGAGGCAGGCACCTTCCCGCAGCAGGACACCCATGTCGCCGCGGCCTGCATCGTGGGCGCGTTCACCGAGGCGCTGGTCGGCCCGACCGCTCTGAGCCGCGACGCGCATGGCGACGAAGATGCGCTGGTCGAGTCGATCTGTGTTTTCTGCCTGCGCGCCGCCGGCGCCTGAGCCGCGCGGATGCTGCATTGCGACACCGGCAGGTCGCTTGCGCAGCGCCGCCGACGCTGGTCATACTCGGCCGACAAGCCGTGGTCCAACGACTACCAGCCAGGGGTATAGAGAGTGCGGAATTACGACCTCGAGTTCCTGAAACGCTTTTCCATGGTCATCGCGCTGCTGATGGCCATCACACTTGGCCTGATCATCTTCGCGGCCTACCTGCATACCAGCATTCCCCCGGAAGTCTCGCCGATGGCGGCCAAGCGCACCGAACAGCGCATCGCGCCCGCCGGTGCGGTCTATGCGGGCAGCACCGGTGCCGCCGCGCAGGCCGCCGCTCACGCTGCCGCGCTGGTCAAAGCCGCCTCGCAGGTGGCCTATGGCGGCACCACCGACGGCAAGGTGATCTACGACAACCTCTGCACCGCCTGCCATACCAATGGCGTCGGCAAGGCGCCGACGCTGGACCATGGGCATTGGGATGCGCGCATCGCCCAGGGCAAGGACACGCTCTATAAGCATGCCGTGGAGGGCTACACCGGCCCGGACGGCGGCATCATGCCGCCCAAGGGCGGTAATCCGGCGCTGACCGAGGAGCAGATCCATGCCACGGTCGACTGGATGCTCGCCAACCTGAAATGACGGCTTTGCCGGATCAGGCCACCGACGCCGCCGAAGGGCGGCGTTTCACTTTATATGGTTAGCCTTGTCGCACTTCCCTGGAGTCCTGCTTCCGATGCGCCGTACCCCCCTCGTGTTCGCCCTTGCGCTGGCGTTGTCCGGCGCGGTCCATGCCGCCCAGCCGCAGCCCGCCACCTCGCCGCAGGTGCGTCCGGCGCCGACCACGTCGGCCACGGTCACCCTGACCGCGCCGCCGACCGACTGGCGCACGCTGGACGGCCAGAAGGTCCGCATCGCCGCGCCGCTGACCCTGGCCGGCACCGATGGGCTGTCGCGTTCCGGTGAGCTGACCGTGGCCTTCGGCGGCCGCCTCTGGCAGCCGAGCGAAGTGGCCGTACCGGGCACGGCGGGGCATGCGCAGGTGGTGGCCGACAACCTGCATCGCCGGCTGGTGCTGGATGATGGCAGCGATGCCCGCGATCCCCGCGATCCCGGCCCGGTGGCGTACCTGCCGATGGCCGCAAACCTGCGCACCGGCATGGTCCTGCGCAATGTCGAAGGCATCGTCCGCATCGATCCCACGGGCACCACCCGCCTGCAGGTGACCCGTCCCCTGAACCTGCCCGCGCTGGAGCGCCCGGCGGTGCCGGTGGTGGCGGGCGCGCTGCACGTGGCGGCGTTCAATCTCGAGAACTTCTTCAATGGCGACGGCCAGGGCGGCGGTTACCCGACCCTGCGCGGCGCCCGCACCCTGGCCGAGCACCAGGCGCAGAAGGCCAAACTGGTGGCGACCATCAACGCCCTCGGTGCCGATGTCGCCGCGCTGATGGAACTGGAGAACGATGGCTACGGCCCGCAGTCGGCGATCGCACAGCTGGTCGACGCGCTCAATGCGGATCGTGGCAAGGAGGCCGACTGGCGTTTCATCGATGCCAAGCAGGGCCCGGGCGACAACCCGATCCGGGTCGGCATCATCTACCGCGCCTCGCGGGTGACCCCGGTCGGTGCCCCCGCCGTGCTGGAGCAGGAGCCCTTCGGCGAGCGCAGCCGTGTGCCGCTGGCGCAGGCCTTCCGCGCCGGCAAGGGTGCGCCGTTCGTGGTCGTGGCCAATCACTTCAAGTCCAAGGGCTGCTCGGAAGCGACCGGCGCGGACGCCGACCAGAAGGACGGCCAGGCCTGCTGGAACGCCACCCGCGTTGCCTCGGCCACGCGGCTGGACCAGTGGCTGGCAAGCGACCCGACCGGTGCCGGCACCCGTGATGCGGTGCTGCTGGGCGACTTCAACGCCTACGCGATGGAAGACCCGATCCGCACCCTGCACGCGGCCGGCTGGGAGGATGCGTTCGCGGTGGCGAAGGTCGAACGGCCTTACAGCTATGTCTACAACGGTATGACGGGCCGGTTGGATCACGCGCTGTTGAGCCCGGGCATGGCGCAGCGCCTGCGCGCGGCAGCGGAGTGGCACATCAATGCCGACGAGGCCGACGATGTCGGCTACCGCGACCGCAACGAAGCCGGCCCATGGCGCAGCTCGGACCATGATCCGCTGCTGCTGGGGTTTGATCGCTGATACCGCACGGGTGTGCCGGCACGCCCGGTCACCGTCGCGTTGCCCGGGGAGTGCCGGCCGCGGGCCGGCACCACATCAATCGCTCACCACGTGCCCCACGCGATCAACCCGATCGCCGCCACGGCCAACCCCAGGCCCACCCGGTTCCACACACTGGTGCGCTCGCCGAAACCGACGATGCCCACCAGTGCACCCAGCACCACCACGCCGATGTTCATGCCCGCGAACACCACCGCCGGGCTGTCCGGCAGGTGCTGGTGGGCGCGCACGTAGAACAGGATGTTGCCGAAGTTGAGCAGGCCGAGCAGGGCGCCGCCGACCCCGTTGCGCCACTGCAGGCGGGCGATGTCGCGCAGGTGGCGCCATAGCTGCAGCGCCAGCATCAGCACGAAGGCCAGGCTGAAGCTGGCCAGCAGCGCGGCCATCGAGGGCGTGCCCGACAAGGCCACCTTCTTGAGCAGGATGTCGACCAGGGCATAGCCCACCCACACCGCCAGCAGCCACGGCCAGGCCCGCCCGCCGGTTGGCTCGGCCGCCCCGGCGCGCGGGCGCACGCTGATGCCCAGGATCGCCAGCAGGCCCAGGCCCAGCCCGGCCAGCTTCCAGCCGTTTGCGGTCTCTCCGAACACCAGGAACGCGGCCAGCAGCGAAAGCAGCAGCGACAAGCGCTGGGCCACGTCGCTGCGCACGATCCCGGCGCGGGTCACCGCGCGGGCCATCATCAGGAAGATCGCCGGCAGCGCCACGGCCAGGCAGAGCAGGGCAGCCCACGGCGCATGCGCGCTCTGCAGCGAGGCCAGCGAGGGCCGCAGCAGCACCGCGCTGAGCACGCTGGCGACCAGGTAATTCCAGGTCACCACCTGCGGCATGTCCAGCCGCTGGCGCGGCGCCAGCTTCAGCAGGACCGAGACCAGCACGCTGCAGAGAACGCTGAAAACCAGATAGTGCATGTACGGATCCGGCGGGGGCGGCGGTGAAGCACGCGGAGGGACGGTATTATGACGCCATGCACAATCCCCCATTTCCCCAAGAAAGCGGTGCGCTGACGCTGGACGGACCGGTCGGTCCGCTGGATGTCGTGGTTGATCTGCCCGAGGCCGATGTCGCGGTGCAGCCGGTGGTGGCGATCGTCTGCCACCCCCTGTCCACCGAGGGCGGCAGCATGCACAACAAGGTGGTGACCATGGCGGCGCGCTCGCTGCGCGACCTGGGCATCGCCACCGTGCGCTTCAACTTCCGCAGCGTCGGCGACTCGGCCGGTACGTTCGACAATGGCGTGGGCGAGCAGGACGACCTCAAGGCCGTCGCCGCCTGGGTCCGTGCGCAGCGGCCGGGCCAGGCCCTGTGGCTGGCGGGTTTCAGCTTCGGCGCCTACGTCTCCCTGCGCGCCGCCGGCGACCTGCAGCCGACCACGCTGATCTCGATCGCGCCGCCCGCCGGGCGCTGGGACTTCGACGGCATGCAGCCGCCGGCCCAGTGGCTGGTGATCCAGGGCGAGGAAGACGAGATCGTCGATCCGCAGGCGGTCTATGACTGGCTGGACGGCCTGGATGCACCGCACGAACTGGTGCGCATGCCCGACACCAGCCACTTCTTCCACCGCAAGATCGTCGACCTGCGCGGCGCGCTCATCCACGGCCTCAAGCAGTGGCTGCCGGATCCCGCCCCTGACGCGGCCCCCGACGCGGCATGAGCGACACCGTGATGACCCCGTCGCAGCGCTACGCCGATGGCGTGGCCCGGGGCGAATGGCAGAACGACCCGGCCCAGCACGCCGCCCTGGCCGAGCTGGATCGCATCCATCTCGCGCTGGTCGACAGCGCGCAGGACGGCTGGCTGGATCGCCTCTCCGCATTCTGGAAGAAGCCCGAACCGGTCAAGGGCCTGTATTTCTGGGGTGGGGTGGGGCGCGGCAAGACCTTCCTGGTCGATCTGTTCTATGACGGCCTGCCGATCGAGCAGAAGTACCGCACCCATTTCCATCGCTTCATGCGCGGCATCCACGAGCGCCTGCGCGAGCACCAGGGGCAGAGCGATCCGCTCGCGAAGATCGCCCAGGAGTGGCGCAGCAAGCTGCGCGTGCTGGTGCTGGACGAGTTCTTCGTCACCGACATCGGCGATGCGATGCTGCTGGCGCGCCTGCTCGAGCGCATGTTCGCCGAGGGCGTGACCCTGGTGACCACCTCCAATACCGCCGTCGAGAACCTGTATCTCAACGGCCTGCAGCGCGACAGCTTCATGCCCGCGATCGGACTGCTGCAGACCTACTGCGTGGAGCTCTACGCCGAAGGCACCGAGGACTACCGCATGCGTGCGCTGACCCGCTCGCCGGTGTACCAGTCCCCGATCGATGCCGGCAGCGATGCCTGGCTGGCCGGCCGCTGGGCCGAGCTCAGCGGTGGGCAGCCAGCCAAGGCGGGCAACATCGAGATCGAGGCGCGCAAGATTCCGGTGCGCGGCCGCGGCAAGAGCATCGTCTGGTTCGATTTCAAGGCGCTCTGCGAAGGCCCGCGCGGCCCCTCGGATTACATCGAGATCGCGCACGAGTTCAACACCGTGCTGCTGGGCGACATCCCGCACTTCGACACGCTCAACGAAGATGCCGCGCGCCGCTTCGTCAACCTGATCGACGAGCTGTACGACCGCCACGTCAATCTGGTCTGCACCGCGACCGATTCCCCCGTGGCGCTGTATTCGGGCGTCCGCCTGCAGGGCGCGTTCGAGCGCACCGCCTCGCGCCTGATCGAAATGCAGAGCGCCGAATACCTGGGTACCCCGCACCGCGCGTAATCCCACGCCGGGCCCGGACAGGCCGTGATGTAGATCCACGCCATGCGTGGATGCTCTCTACAACGGCGGCAACACCAACGCGTCCCCGCGCGGCTGTTCGTGCGCGATCGGCGCGGCCGCGTCCTCCTCGCGGTCCATCACCATCATCGCCAGCGGCTTGCCCTGGTAGCGCACCTCCAGCGACTGCTGGATCGCATCCAGCGCCAGCACCTGCGTGCACAGCGACCGGGCCTGCGCCTCCAGCGCCTGCCCGCGGACGTCCATGCGACGCTCCAGGTCGGCCTCCATCTTTTCGGCGCGCGCCTCGATCCGATCCGAGCCGCCGGTCAGCATCGTCCACAGCACGCCGCGGGCGAGCGAGGCCGACATCGACTCGGCGGCCTGCTCGATCCGGGCCTCGAACTGGGTACCGAACAGGTCCTGCTCCCAGATCCCGCGGCCCAGGGTACGGCCGACGTAATCGTGGGCATCCTTGCGCAGCCCTTCCACCTCGCGTGCCTTGCGACGGCTGCCCGTCATGATCTCCACCGTGGCCCCCAGCGCATCGAAGGCGATATCCGTGGCCTCCCCGGCCACCCCGGCCACGGCAGGCACCAGCTGGCGGGTGCCCCATTCGAGTTGGCGCAGCCGCTGGGCGTCGGCGTCGCTGACCGGGATCGGCTGGCGGTCGATGTTCAGCTCGCCATCGTGGAAGAAGATTTCCGCGGGCACCTGCTCGCGGTTGCGCAGCCAGATCCCGCCGCTGTCCACCAGCACGTTGTAGGGCGTGCTCACCCCGCACTGGCGCGAGGAGAGCTCCGGCGCCTTGCTCTGGCCGGCAGCGGCGGTGCCAGCCAGGGTCAGGCCCAACATCAGACATCCGGTCAGGGGCAGGCGCATGGTCGCGTTCATATAAAGGAGACGCATCGGAGCGTGGCACCCCGCGGCGACCCCGGCGCGGGTCGGAAGTCACCCTGGCCGGCGGCGATTCGTTAGGGCCATGTGAGCGCCCGTTGTTCTGTTTTCGAGGAGGACAATCCGGTCATCCGGCCTTGACTGCGCACTCGGTTTCGACAGGTCCAGACCGTTCGTCGGACGCCCCTCAGGCCCGGTCCTTGCGCCGCAAGGGATTGGGGAAATTCACTACATTTGGCGTTGACGACACCTGGTACCCCCACTATCTTGTGGCCGTCGGTCCCGCCGACCACAAGTCGACGGGTGAATCGCCTTCACGCCGATGGCCTGAAGACCTACTGACAACCGCACGCACGTACAGCGTGTGGTGCCGGTCGCACGACTCTCCGGGGGGAGAGGACCGGTGACGCAGGGGAATCCGCCCGCAGGCCTGCCTGCGCTGTCGCGGCTCCTGCGACGCCGCAGGTCCACCCTGTAGATCCGTGCGCCGGTTCGGCCTGCAACGCAGGCGACGCTGTACCACTTCCAATCACGCCCAGAGGAAAACGCCGTGAGCATCGAAACCAGCACCGACATCGATAAGGAAAGCGAATTCCTGCTGACCTCGCCGCCCACCGCGACCGCCATGAGCGTGACCAAGCGCAACGGCACGACCGAACTGGTGGACCTGAACAAGATCGTGCGCGCCGTACAGCGCTGCTGCGAAGGTCTGCATGCGGTGGATCCGATGCGCGTGGCGACCCGGACCATCTCCGGCCTGTACAACGGCGCGACCACCCAGGAGCTGGACGAACTGTCGATCCGCACCTCGGCGCTGCTGATCGGTGAAGAACCGGAATACGGCCGCCTCGCCGCGCGCCTGCTGGCCAACTTCATCGCCAAGGAAGTGTCCGGCCAGGAAATCCATGCGTTCTCGCAGTCGGTCGGCCGCGGCCACGAAGTGGGCCTGATCAACGCGCGCCTGCTCGACTTCGTGCAGATCAACGCCCGCAAGCTCAACGACGCGATCGATCCGTCGCTGGACCTGCATTTCGATTACTTCGGTCTGCGTACCCTGTACGACCGTTACCTGCTGCGTCATCCGCACACCCGCAAGGTGATCGAGACCCCGCAGCAGTTCTTCCTGCGCATCGCCAGCGCGCTGAGCGAAGACGTGCCGGAAACCCTGGCGCTGTACAAGCGCATGGGCAACCTGGATTACCTGCCGTCCAGCCCGACGCTGTTCAACTCCGGCACCACGCATGAGCAGCTGTCCTCGTGCTTCCTGCTGGATTCGCCGCAGGATTCGCTGGAGTCGATCTACGCCAAGTACGGCGACATCGCGCAGCTGTCCAAGTTCAGCGGCGGCATCGGCGTCAGCTACAGCCGGGTGCGTTCGCGTGGTTCGCTGATCAAGTCGACCAACGGTCATTCCAACGGCATCGTGCCGTGGCTGAAGACCATGGATTCGTCCGTGGCGGCGGTGAACCAGGGCGGCAAGCGCAAGGGCGCGGCCTGTGTGTACCTGGAAACCTGGCACGCCGACGTCGAGGACTTCCTCGAGCTGCGTGACAACACCGGTGACGAATCGCGCCGTGCGCACAACCTGAACCTGGCCAACTGGGTGCCGGACCTGTTCATGCAGCGCGTCGAGGCCGACCAGGAATGGTCGCTGTTCGATCCGAGCGTGGTGCCCGAGTTCACCGATCTGTTCGGCGAAGCCTTCGAGCAGGCTTACCTGCAGGCCGAAGCCCAGGGCAAGGCCCAGCGCACGATCTCCGCACGCAAGCTGTACTCGCGGATGATGCGTACCCTGGCCGAGACCGGCAACGGCTGGATGACCTTCAAGGACAAGTGCAACCGCGCCAGCAACCAGACCCTGCGTCCGGGCAACGTGATCCATCTGTCCAACCTGTGCACCGAAATCCTGGAAATCACCTCGGCCGAAGAGACCGCGGTGTGCAACCTGGGCTCGATCAACCTGGGCAACCATTTCGATGCCCACGGCGAGTTCGATTTCGACAAGCTGGCCGACACCGTGCGCCTGGCCGTGCGCCAGCTCGACCGCGTGATCGACCTGAACTTCTACCCGATCGAAACCGCCCGCCGCGGCAACCTGCGCTGGCGTCCGGTCGGCCTGGGCTGCATGGGCCTGCAGGACGTGTTCTTCCGCAAGCGCCTGGCCTTCGACAGTGCCGAGGCCCGCGCGCTGTCGAAGAAGATCGCCGAATCGATCTACTTCCACGCGCTGGAAACCTCGTGCGAGCTGGCGCAGGAACGCGGCAAGCACCCGTCCTTCGCCGACACCCGTGCGGCCAGCGGCGAGCTGCAGTTCGATGCCTGGAACGTGGTGCCGGAAGACACCGCACGTTGGGACGCCCTGCGTGAGCGCATCAAGGAACACGGCCTGCGCAATTCGCTGCTGATCGCGATCGCCCCGACCGCCACCATCGCCTCGATCGCCGGTTGCTACGAGTGCGTCGAGCCGCAGGTGTCCAACCTGTTCAAGCGCGAAACGCTGTCCGGCGACTTCCTGCAGGTCAACCGTTACCTGGTGAACGAGCTGAAGAAGCTCGGCCATTGGACCCCGGAAATGCGCGACGCGATCAAGCTGGCCGAAGGCTCGATCCAGGGCATCACCCAGATCCCGGAAACGCTGCGCCACGTGTACCGCACCGCCTGGGAACTGCCGATGCGTTCGCTGATCGACATGGCCGCCGACCGCGGCGCGTTCATCGACCAGTCCGCCTCGCTCAACCTGTTCATGGAAAGCCCGAACATCGGCGCGATGTCCTCCATGTACATGTACGCCTGGAAGCAGGGCATCAAGACCACGTACTACCTGCGTTCGCGCCCGGCGACCAAGATCGCCAAGACGACCGTCAGCAGCTACACCCCGGTCGAGGCCGTCGCCTGCTCGCTGGAAAACCCGGAAAGCTGCGAGGCGTGCCAGTAAACAAGGCGTGCCGGCCCACCGGGCCGGCACCGCCGGGTGGACCGACGGACGGTCGTTGCCTACCCGGGAACACCGGTTCCGCCGGAAAATCACACATTCGGTAGCTATCGACCGTTGGTCGGTAGTCGCCAAGAAGGACGAAACACCATGGCCGACAAGCCGAGTCAAATGCTGCTCGATCCCGGTTTCGAACTGACGTTGCGCCCGATGCGCTACCCGCAGTTCTATGACATGTATCGCAATGCGATCAAGAACACCTGGACGGTCGAGGAAATCAACTTCCAGATCGACATCAGCGACCTGCACGGCAAGATGTCGCCGGGCGAGCGCCACCTGATCCACCGCCTGGTCGCGTTCTTCGCCACCGGCGATTCGATCGTGTCCAACAATCTGGTGCTGAACCTGTATCAGCATCTGAACGCGCCGGAAGCGCGCATGTACCTGTCGCGCCAGCTGTACGAAGAAGCGCTGCACGTGCAGTTCTACCTGACCCTGCTCGACAACTACCTGCCGGATCCGGACGAGCGCGCCAAGGCGTTCGACGCGGTGGAGAACATCGATTCGATCAAGAAGAAGGCCGACTTCTGCTTCAAGTGGATCGATTCGATCCAGAACCTGAAGCGCATCGAGACCCGTGACGAGCGTCGCCAGTTCCTGCTCAACCAGATCTGCTTCGCGGCGTGCATCGAGGGTTTGTTCTTCTTCGCGGCCTTCGCGTACGTGTACTACTTCCGTTCGCGCGGTCTGCTCAACGGTCTGGCCTCGGGCACCAACTGGGTGTTCCGCGACGAGAGCGCGCACATGGAGTTCGCGTTCGAGTGCGTGGACGTGATCCGCGAGGAAGAGCCGGACCTGTTCGACGATGCGATGAAGCAGGAGGTCTACGACATGCTGGCCGACGCGATCGAGTGCGAAGTGCAGTTCGCCGAGGACGTGCTGTCGGGCGGCGTGGCGGGCATTTCGACGCGCGACATGCGCCAGTATCTGCAGCATTGCGCGGACAATCATTTCCATCGCCTGGGCATGGAAAAGAAGTACAACGTGCGCAATCCGCTGAGCTTCATGGAGCTGCAGGACGTGCAGGAGCTGACCAACTTCTTCGAGCGCCGTTCCTCGGCCTACCAGGTGGGCGTGAAGGGCGAAGTGTCGTTCGACATGTCGTTCTGATCTGACGCTTACGTCGTGATTCCGAAAAGCCCCGGACATGTTCCGGGGCTTTTTGTTGTGCTCTACGCGACCAACCCACCCCCTGTCGTATCATCCGCGCCACCCCACCCCACCCCACTCCCGGCCCCCGCCATGACCCCCAACCCTGAGACCGTCCCGCCCATCGAAGTCCGCATGGCCGAGATCGTGTTCCCCAACCACACCAACCACATGGGCACCCTGTTCGGTGGCCAGGCGCTGGCGTGGATGGACAAGGCGGCGTTCCTCGCCGCTGCCCGCTACTCGCGCCGCACCGTGGTCACCGCGCGCTCGGACCAGGTCGATTTCAAGCTGCCGATCCGCATCGGCCAGATGGTCGAGACCGTCGGCCGCATCGTGGAGGTCGGGCGCAGCTCGATGAAGGTCGAGGTCGAACTGATCGCCGAGGACCTGCACAACGGCGAGCGCAAGCTCTGCACGCGCGGGCACTTCGTGATGATCGCGCTGGATGCCGACGGCCATCCGACCACCGTTCCGCCGCTGCCGGGCGACATCCCGGGTCCGTGAGCGGCCAGCGATTGCCTCTCCACGCCTGCGCCCCCATCTGCTGATCATGAGCACCCCCCTCGCCGAGTTCATCGACCGCGCCCAGCGCCTGTTCGT
The DNA here is from genome assembly GCF_039673155.1 of Stenotrophomonas sp. TWI1149. Lineage (NCBI taxonomy): Bacteria > Pseudomonadati > Pseudomonadota > Gammaproteobacteria > Lysobacterales > Lysobacteraceae > Stenotrophomonas > Stenotrophomonas sp. TWI1149. Next base: position 48,400 of record NZ_JBDJLB010000015.1, on the reverse strand, counting down.
GCTGACGGGCGCCGGCTGCAGCACCGATTCGGGCATCCCGGATTACCGCGATGCCGATGGGCAGTGGAAGCGCAGCCCGCCGGTCACCTACCAGGCCTTCATGGGCGAGCTGGCCACGCGCCAGCGCTATTGGGCGCGCAGCCTGCTGGGCTGGCCCCGGTTCGGCTGGGCCCAACCGAACGGCACGCATGCCGCGCTCGCCGCGTTGGAAGCCCGTGGCCAGGTCGAGCTGCTGCTCACCCAGAATGTCGACCGCCTGCACCAGCGGGCGGGCAGCGAGGCGGTGATCGATCTGCATGGGCGGCTCGACCAGGTGCGCTGCATGGGCTGCGAAGCCCGCACCCCGCGCGAGGCGTTCCAGCACCGGCTGCTGGCGCTCAACCCCGGCTGGGAGCATCTTGAAGCCGGGCAGGCGCCCGATGGCGATGCCGATCTGGAGATGGATTTCTCCGCCTTCCAGGTGCCGGCGTGCCCGCTGTGTGGCGGCGTGCTCAAGCCGGACGTGGTGTTCTTCGGCGAAAGCGTGCCGCGCGAGCGGGTCGCGACCGTCCACGCGCATCTCCAGCAGGCCGATGCGGTGCTGGTGGTCGGCTCCTCGCTGATGGTCTATTCCGGCTTCCGCTTCGTGCAGGCCGCGGCCCAGTCCGGGCTGCCGATCGCCGCGCTCAACCGCGGCCTTACCCGCGCGGACGCGCTGTTGAGCCTGAAAGTCGACCAGTCCTGCGCCGACGCGCTGGCCTTCCTGCTGCCAGGAACCGCCGCCGCCTGAGCCGCTACGAAACACTGATCCATTGGCACGGTTGCCTCCGCCGCCGCACAGGAGTGCAATGGCGCCCGGTTCCATTTCCTCTTCCCGAGTTCCCCCCTTGAGCCAGCTCTTCTCCTCCATCCCCTTCGGCCCGCTGACCCTGCCCAACCGCATCGTGATCGCGCCGATGTGCCAGTACTCCTGCGTCGACGGCCTTGCCAATGACTGGCACCGCATCCACCTCGGGCAGCTGTCGCAGTCCGGCGCCGGCCTGCTGATCCTGGAAGCCACCGCCGTGCTGCCGGAAGGCCGCATCAGCTGGGCCGACCTGGGCCTGTGGGATGACGCCACCGAAGCCGCGCTGGCCTCGGTCGTGGCCTCGGTCAAGCAGTGGTCGCCGATGCCGCTGGGCGTGCAGTTGGGTCACGCCGGCCGCAAGGCCTCGGTCAACAAGCCGTGGGAAGGCGGCGGCGCGATGGACCCGTCCGATCCGCGTGCCTGGCCCACGGTCGCGCCGTCTGCGCTGCCGTTCGCCAAGACCGATCCGACGCCGACCGAACTGGATCTGGCCGGTATCGATGCGGTGGTCGAAGCCTTCGCGGCCGCCGCTCGTCGCGCCGAACGCGTCGGCATGGACCTGATCGAACTGCATGCCGCGCACGGGTACCTGCTGCACCAGTTCCTGTCGCCGCTGAGCAACCGCCGCGAGGATGCGTACGGTGGCTCGCTGGAAAACCGCATGCGCCTGCTGGTGCGCGTGTTTGATGCCGTGCGCGAGGCCGTCTCCGATCGCATCGCGGTCGGTGTGCGCATCTCCGCCAGCGACTGGGTGGCCGGCGGCTGGGATATCGAACAGACCACGACCCTGGCGCACGTGCTGGATGCGCGCGGCTGCCAGTTCCTGCACGTCTCCAGCGGTGGCAACGACCCGCGCCAGCAGATCCCGCTGTCGCCGGGCTACCAGGTGCCGTTCGCGCAGGCGATCAAGGCGCACAAGCTGCGCATGCCGGTCATCGCGGTGGGCCTGATCACCGAGCCGTCGCAGGCCGAATCGATCCTGCGCCACGGCCATGCCGATGCGATCGCGCTGGCCCGCGGCATCCTCTACGACCCGCGCTGGCCGTGGCATGCCGCCGCGGCACTGGGCGATTCTGTCGCCCCGGCCCCGCAGTACCTGCGCTGCGAACCGCGCGAAGCGCGCGGTGTGTTCATCGCGCCGGAACGCTGACACGCTGACGGGAGTGCCGGCCGCTGGCCGGCCTCCGGGTGACCCTGCACTCAGCCGACATCCACCCGCCACGCCGGCGGCAGCCCCTCGATGATGTGCTGCATCAGCGCCCGCACCTTGGGCGTCAGATCACGGCGATCGCTGACGCACAGGAACAACCGCATCGGCTCCGGTGAGGCCTGGGTGCTCGCCGCATCGCCGGGTTCGAACAGCGCCTGCAGCTCGCCACGCGCGAGATAGGGCGCGGCCACGAACGCCGCCAGCCGGGTGATGCCGCCGCCGGCCACCGCCATGGCGGCCAGCGCATCGATGTCGTCACTGACCAGCGCCGGGGTCACCTCGGCATCGAATCGCATGCCATCGCGCACGAAGCCCCACGGCAGGTAACGCCCGTCCAGCGGGTAGCGCAACAGCAGGCAACGATGCTCGCGCAGCGCCTCCGGCGTCAGCGGGATGCCGGCCCGCGCGAGGTACGAGGGCGCCGCGCAGAACACGAACGGCACCTGCGCGATCGGCCGCGCCACCAGGCCTTCCTCCAGTTGCGGCTCGATCCGGATGCTGACGTCCACGTCTTCGTGCGCGTGGTCCACGCTGCGGTCGGTGAGCAGCAGTTCGATCGCCAGGCGCCGGAACCGGGTCTGCAGCGCGGGCAGCAACGGCGCCAGCGCGTGCCGGCCGAACGCGGTACTGCTGGCGATCCGCAGCCGTCCTTCGGGCGTGGCATCGAGGTCGGTCACCGCGGCTTGGGCGCGCTGCAGGTCGCGCTCGATATGGCGCACCTGGGCCAGGTACAGCGCGCCGCGTTCGGTCAGGGCCAGCGTGCGCGTGGTGCGGTTGAGCAGGCGCACGCCCAGATGGGCCTCCAGCCGGGCGATGTTCTGCCCCACCGCCGCCGGGCTGACCCCCAGCGTGCGCGCGGCCGCGGCCAGACTGCCGGCATCGGCGGTCCGGATGAAGCTGCGGATTGACTGGAGAATGTTCATGCTGGCCGCCATTCTCGCGCTCCATTGGAAAGAATTTCTTTATAAAGCGCCAAGCCCATCCGGTCTACCCGCCCCGGCGGCGGCTGCTTATCGTGCCTGTCCCGCAACCGCCAGGTTGCCCGCTCGCCCGGCGCTGTTGCCCGGGCGACGCCGCTTCCGCGCTGTGCCGCCCCCGCTGCCGTCGCGTCCTGCGCACGGCCTGGCCGCCTTTCCCGGAGATGCACATGAACCCAGCGCTCGCCCCTCTCGATACCGACCCGCAGGAAACCCAGGAATGGCGTGAGTCGCTGGAGGCGGTCATCCACGCCGCCGGCCGCCCGCGCGCGCATTACCTGATGGACCAGCTGAGCGAGCTGGACACGGCCCGCCATGGCGACCTGCATGGCCGCGTGTGGACGGCCTACACCAACACCATTCCGGTCGAACGCCAGCCGGCGTATCCGGGCGACCTCGGCATCGAGCGCCGCCTCAACGCGATGATCCGCTGGAACGCGATGGTGATGGTGCTGCGCGCCGGCAAGCACTCCAACGTGGGTGGCCACATCGCCACCTACCAGTCCGCGGCGGTGCTGTACGACGTCGGCTTCGATCACTTCTTCCGTGGCCGCACCGATACCTTCGATGGCGACATGATCTACATCCAGGGCCACTCGGCGCCCGGCATCTACGGCCGCGCGTTCGTCGAAGGCCGCATCGCGCCCGAACGCATGGACAACTTCCGCCGCGAATCCGACCGCGACGGACTGTCCTCGTACCCGCACCCGCGGTTGATGCCGGACTTCTGGCAGTTCCCCACGGTTTCGATGGGGCTGGGCCCGCTCACCGCCGCCTACCAGGCGCGTTACATGCGCTACCTGGAATACCGCGGGCTGAAGGAGCACCAGGGCCGCAAGGTCTGGGCGTTCCTTGGCGATGGTGAAATGGACCAGCCCGAATCGCTGGCCGCCATCTCGGTGGCCGGCCGCGAGCGCCTGGACAACCTGGTGTTCGTGGTGAACTGCAATCTGCAGCGGCTCGACGGCCCGGTGCGCGGCAACGCCAAGGTGATCCAGGAACTGGAAGGCACCTTCCGTGCCGCCGGCTGGAACGTCATCAAGGTGATCTGGGGGGGTGGCTGGGATGCGCTGCTCGCCAAGGACAGCACCGGCCTGCTGCGCCAACGCATGATGGAATGCGTGGACGGCGACTACCAGACCTTCAAGTCGCAGAACGGTGCCTACGTGCGCGAGCATTTCTTCGGCAAGTATCCCGAACTGCTGGCGCTGGTCGCGGACCTGAGCGATGACGACATCTGGGCACTCGCCCGCGGCGGCCACGATCCGCAGAAGGTGTACGCCGCCTACGCGCAGGCCGTCGCCGGCAATGGTCGGCCGAGCGTGATCCTGGCCAAGACGGTGAAAGGCTTCGGCATGGGCGAGGCCGGTGAAGGCCAGAACATCAACCACCAGCTCAAGAAAATGAGCGCCGACGCCGTGCGCGCGTTCCGCGATCGGTTTGACCTGCCGGTCAGCGACGACCAGCTGGAGGACATGCCGTACCTGCGTCCCGCGCCGGGCAGTGCCGAAGCGCGCTATTTCGCACAGCGTCGCCAGGCCCAGGGCGGCCAGCTGCCGGCGCGCGTGACCCATGTCGATCCGTTGCCGGTGCCGGCGCTCTCGGCGTTCGCCACCCAGCTGCAGGGCAGTGGCGAGCGTGGCCAGTCCACCACGATGGGCTTCGTGCGCATCCTCACCACGCTGCTCAAGGATCCCGAACTGGGCAAACTGATCATTCCGATCGTGCCCGATGAATCGCGCACGTTCGGCATGGAAGGCCTGTTCCGCCAGATCGGCATCCACTCCTACCTCGGCCAGCTGTACACGCCGCAGGATGCCGGCCAGCTGAGCTATTACAAGGAAGCCAAGGACGGCCAGATCCTGCAGGAAGGCATCAACGAGTCCGGGGCGATCTGCTCGTGGATCGCCGCCGGCACCGCCTACAGCAACCACGGCCTGGCCACGATTCCGTTCTACATCTTCTATTCGATGTTCGGCCTGCAGCGCGTCGGTGACCTGGCCTGGGCCGCTGCGGATGCACGCACCCGTGGCTTCCTGCTCGGCGCCACCTCCGGCCGCACCACGCTGATGGGCGAGGGCCTGCAGCACGACGACGGCCACAGCCACGTCCTGTCCTCGGTGATCCCGAGCTGTGTGTCCTACGACCCGACCTACAACTTCGAACTGGCGGTGATCATCCAGGACGGCCTGCGCCGGATGTACGTGGACCAGGAAGACATCTACTACTACATCACCGTGCTCAACGAGGCCTATCCGCACCCGGCACTGCCGGAAGGCAGCGAAGCCGGCATCCTCAAGGGCCTGTACCTGCTGCACCCGGCTGTCGCCGACAGTGACCCGGCGCTGCGCGTGCAGCTGATGGGCAGCGGCGCGATCCTGCGCGAAGTGGAAGCCGCGGCCACGTTGCTGCAGCAGGACTTCGGCATCGCCAGCGATGTGTGGAGCGCCACCAGCCTGACCGAACTGCGCCGTGATGGCCTGGCGGCGGAGCGCTGGAACCTGCTGCACCCCGTGGAGGAGCCGCGGGTGCCGTATGTGCAGCAGTGCCTGGCCGCGCACCCGGGCCCGGTGATCGTGGCCACCGACTACATGAAGATCGTCGGCGACCAGATCCGCCCCTTCATCGACGGCCGCCGCTTCACCGCGTTGGGCACCGATGGTTTCGGCCGCTCGGATACGCGCGAGTCACTGCGTACGTTCTTTGAAGTGGACCGCCACTTCATCGTGCTCGCCGCGCTCAAGTCGCTGGCCGACGAGGGCCGGATCGAACGGGCCCAGCTGCAGGTGGCGATCGACCGCTATGGCATCGATGTGGAGAAGGTGGATCCGGCGTCGGTGTAGGTGCCCGACGCCTGGGTTCGATCAATTCCATATCAATCAAGAATCAGCGATCAAGCGATTCTGGCGATCCTGTGACAAAAGCGGCAGTTCCGGTAGCAGAGTAGGAATAGTTTGCGATGGCCGTGAGAGCTAAGCGGCCAACTCTACAAAGGACTCCACCATGAACGTCCGAATTGCCTATGTCTCATCGATACTTATCGCTGTCTCATTCAGTGCATTGGCAGCGCCTTCACAAATAGAAGTCAAAGCCAGGACAGAGTCAGATTTCCAGATACAGCAACTACTGATCGCGCAGCGACACGCGCCGATCAACAGCCAAGTCCGCTTACAGGAGCATATCCAAAATCTATCGCCTGATTCGCCGCTCCGCGTTCTGTCAACTCCGGCGCGTCAGCGATTCGTTGCCTCGTTGCGTTTCAATGAAGCGGGAATTACCAGTCTTGGGTATGAGGACATTGTCAGCGAGCTGACCTACCGCGATGCCCACAGGCTTCTTTCGCTATTCGGTGCAGAGAGGACGTTGGAAAAACTACCACAGTTGCGTGTGGAGACTTTGGATGACGAGAAAATTCGAAGTCTCGCTCGGCCGCCGATGGAGGATGATCATATCGGCTATGCATGTACCGGCCGATCCACGTGCAGTGCATCATCCCAGCAGATTTGTATGACCGGCTGCTGAGCTCGTGCCGGCGATGATCGCTACCTTGCTGGTTCTGGCGATATCGATGCCTGATGTTCAGGTGCACTCTTCCAGTCCAAGTATTCACGAGAAGATCGTGGCTCAGGAAATTGCGCTGTTGGGGCTTACACCCCCAACAGCGCGGAAGATTGCTTAATGAAACCTACGGTGCATTGGTTGATGAAACGATATTTCGGCGGGGATGTGCCGGCATGGAAGATGAAGATGTTGATGATGTCTTCTCTTCGACAGCGCTCATAGCCTTCTATCGCAGGAATGCTCAATGGGTGGAAAGACTCCAATGCCTGCACTCGGCTCTTGCAGATCGTGATAAGGCCGAACTGCGGCACCACCTGAAGTTGCATGGTCTTCTCGTATCCATAAGGCGCTTCGATGATGCAAATGAGCTGCAGAAGCGATACGGGATCCCTGTTCCTGCGTTGCCAACGCTGGATACGGAACTAGGGGGGGGATTGAATGTCATTGACATGGTCGATCAGGGTCGGCTTAAGCACATGGTTCTCTCTCCACGCGTTGAAGCAGGTATACAAGTCATCGCTACTGTTCACCCTTCGTGCGGGTTCTCCAGGCGAGCATTGGATGCAATTTTGAGCAACCCGCGTTACGCGTGGCTACTCCCTTATATACAGCTCGTTGTCCCTAGGGAGCCTGCCTGGCCGGAAGGCTCCATGCGTGCATGGAACGACAATCACCCGACGTATCCCATGTATGCGCAGTCAACTGGCAAAGCATGGGAGCCGATGGAAACGCTTGAGACGCCGGTGTTCCATTTGCTGCACAATGGAGCGCTTGTCGTCAGTGCGACTGGATGGAATGGGGACGGCGCGGAGCTTGATACCATTCGGAGAGCGTTGGAACGCTTGGAACTAAGCAACGAAGCAGGTCGACCCCATCCCCGGTAGGCCTATCGACTTGGTTGCATCTGAGAGCATTGTCCGCACGTCGGCGGTGCTCGCTTACACTGGCCGGATGCGCCCCGATTCCATCCTCACCCTGTCATGCCCGGACCGTACCGGGATCGTCTACCGTGTGTCCGGCCTGCTGTTCGAGCTGGGCTGCAACATCCTCGATGCCCAGCAGTTCGGCGACGACGAGAGCGGCCGGTTCTTCCTGCGCGTGCATTTCGACCGTGCCGCCGAGCAGTCGCTGGGTGACGTGGAAGCGCGCATGGCCACGCTGGCCGCCGAGTTCGGGATGGACTGGCAGCTGCATGACGCCCGCCGCCGTGCGCGCCTGCTGGTGCTGGTGAGCAGGCAGGGGCATTGCCTCAACGACCTGCTGTTCCGTGCGCACAGCCGGCAGCTACAGGTGGACATCGCGGCGGTGGCCTCCAATCACGAGGACTTCGCCGCCCTGGCCGGTTCCTACGGCGTGCCGTTCCATCACCTGCCGGTCAACGCCGACAACCGTGCCGTGCAGGAGCAGCAGATCATCGACCTGGTCGAACGCGAGCAGATCGACCTGGTGGTGCTGGCGCGCTACATGCAGATTCTGTCGCCGCGCCTGTGCGAGGCCCTGGCCGGGCGCGCGATCAACATCCATCACAGCTTCCTGCCCAGCTTCAAAGGCGCGCAGCCGTACCACCAGGCGCACGCGCGCGGGGTCAAGATCATCGGCGCGACCGCGCACTACGTGACCCCGGATCTCGACGAAGGCCCGATCATCGAGCAGGACGTCGCACGCGTGGACCATGCGATGACGCCGCGCGACCTGGTGCGGCTGGGCAGCGATACCGAATCGCAGGTACTGGCCCGCGCGGTACGCCGGCATGTGGAGCATCGCATTCTGCGCAACGGGCATCGCACCGTCGTGTTCCGCTGAACCGGGTGCGGTGCCGGCTGCCTGATGCTGCCTGCGCTTTGATCCGGTAGGTACCGACCGTTGGTCGGTACGCTTTCTGGCCGGCGCCCGGGTTCGCCCGTCAGGCAACCGCGATCTTTGCCTTCGCCAACGCCTCACGCACCATGCCGTCATTGGCCTCGGTGACCGGCCGGGTCAGGTCCCAATGGAATTTGACCCGGAACCCGGACTTCACCGCGTCCTGGGCGCTCCACAGCACGCAGTAATCGCGCGCCAGGCCGCACACATGCACCTCGCGGATGCCGCGCTCATGCAGCCAGCCCGCCAGTCCGGTGGCCGGGCGGGTGCCGTCGGGGCCGTGGTTCTCACGGAAGGCGCTGTAGGAGTCCACGTCGCGCCGGGTGCCCTTGCGCAGGATCAGGTCGGCCACGGTCCAGTCCACGCCCGGGTGCAATGCAGCGCCCGGGCTGCCCTGCACGCAGTGGTCCGGCCACAGGGTCTGCGGCTGCGCGTGCAGCAGGATCGCCTCGAACGGCAGCTGTCCCGGGTGCTGGCTCGCGAACGAGGCATGGTCGGCCGGATGCCAGTCCTGGGTCGCCACCACGGTGCGGTAATGGCGCTCGGCGAGCACCGCGGCGATGCCCGGTACGATCGCATCGCCGTCCACGCAGGCCAGCGCGCCACCGGGCATGAAGTCCGGTTGCAGGTCGATCACGACCAACGCGACATCGGCGGGGTAACGGCTCATGGCGGCTTCACGGCTGTGGGGGCGTCCAGTCTAGCCGACGCCCCCGCAACGGTCAGTCGGCGTCGCCCTGCTTGGAGGTGCCATCGCCGTAATACAGCACCCCCAGCGTGATCCGCTCGCGCCCGGTCTCGCGGCGGTGGCGGTTGGCGTCGCGCAGTGAGTACACGCAGCCGCAGTATTCCTGTTGATAGAACTGCTCGCGCTTGCTGATCTCCACCATCCGCGCGGCGCCGCCGCCCTTGCGCCAGTTGTAATCCCAGTACTGGATGCCCGGGTAGTGTGCGGCGGCGCGGTGGCCACAGTCGTTGATCTGGTTCATGTCCTTCCAGCGCGAGATGCCCAGCGAGCTGCTGATCACCTGGAAGCCATGTTCGTGCGCATACAGCGCGGTGCGCACGAAGCGCATGTCGAAACACATCGTGCAGCGGATGCCGCGCTCGGGCTCGTTCTCCATGCCGCGGGCACGCGAGAACCAGGTGTCGGTGTCGTAGTCAGCGTCGACGAACGGCACGCCATGTTTCTCGGCGAAGCGGATGTTCTCCTGCTTGCGTAGTTCGTATTCCTTCACCGGGTGGATGTTGGGGTTGTAGAAGAAGATCGTGTAGTCGATGCCGGAGGCGGTGATCGCCTCCATGACCTCGCCCGAGCACGGCGCGCAGCACGAATGCAGCAGCAGCCTGGTGTGCCCATCGGGCAGGGACAGGGTGGGACGGTCGATCGGTGTCAGCTGGGGCGTGTTCATGGATTTCTCGTCGACCCCACCGCCGGCAACGGCGGCGATGGGGTCCTTGGGCAGTCTACAAAGGGCAGATCAGGCGGCGTTGGCGTCCGCGGTTTCCTCGCGCAGCTCGCGCGCAGCGGCCACCAGTGCTTCCAGCGCGGCACGGGTTTCCGGCCAGCCACGGGTCTTCAGCCCGCAATCCGGGTTGACCCAGATCTGCTCGGGACGCAGCACCTCGGCGGCCTTGCGCAGCAGTGCCAGCATCTCGGCCTTGTCCGGCACGCGCGGGGAGTGGATGTCGTACACGCCCGGGCCGATCTCGTTGGGGTACTGGAAGCGCACGAAGGCATCCAGCAGTTCCATGCGCGAGCGCGAGGTCTCGATCGAGATCACGTCCGCGTCCATCGCGGCCACCGAGTGGATGATGTCGTTGAACTCGGAATAGCACATGTGGGTGTGGATCTGGGTCGCATCGCGCACGCCGCTGGCACTGATCCGGAAGGCTTCGACCGCCCAGTCCAGGTAGTCGCGCCACTGCGCGCGGCGCAGTGGCAGCCCTTCGCGGATCGCCGGCTCGTCGATCTGGATCACGCCGATGCCGGCCGCTTCCAGATCGGTCACTTCATCGCGCAGGGCCAGCGCGATCTGGCGGCAGGTATCCGCGCGGGACTGGTCATCGCGCACGAACGACCACTGCAGCACCGTCACCGGGCCGGTCAGCATGCCCTTCATCGGCCGCTGGGTGAGCGACTGCGCGTACTGCGACCAGCGCACCGTCATCGGCTGCGGGCGGGTCACATCGCCGAAGATCACCGGCGGCTTCACGCAGCGCGAGCCGTAGCTCTGCACCCAGCCGTTCCTGGTGAAGGCGAATCCATCCAGCTGCTCGCCGAAGTACTCGACCATGTCGTTGCGCTCGAACTCGCCGTGCACCAGCACGTCCAGCCCGATCTGTTCCTGCACGCGCACGCAGTGCTCGGTCTGGGTTGCCAGGAAGGCATCGTAGTCGGCATCGGAGAGCTTGCCGGACTTGTTGCGGGCGCGCGCCTCACGCACCTCCAGCGTCTGCGGGAACGAGCCGATCGTGGTGGTCGGGAAGCGCGGCAGCTTGAGCGCGGCGGCCTGGGCCAGGTGACGCTGCGGGTAGCGGCTGTGGCGCTGGGCATCGGCCGGGGCCAGCGCGGCCAGTCGCGCGGCGACGGCCGGGTTGTGCACGCGCGGCGAGCGGCGACGGGATTCGATGCACGCACGCGAGTGCGCCAGCGGCGCCTCGGCGCGTGCCGGCGCATCGATCGCGTCGGCCAGCACGCGCAGCTCGCCGAGCTTCTGCCGGGAGAACGCCAGCCAGCTGCGCAGTTCGTCATCGAGCTTCTTTTCGTGGTCCAGATCGACCGGGCTGTGCAGCAGCGAACACGAGGGCGCCAGCCACAGCGCATCGCTGCCCACATGGCCGTGCGCGTAGCGCGCCAGCACCAGCGCGTTGTCCAGGTGGGTGCGCCAGATGTTGCGGCCGTTGACTAGCCCGGCCGACAGTACGCGACCGGCCGGCAGCGCCTTGATCACCGCATCCAACTGTTCCGGCGCGCGGACCAGATCCACATGCAGGCCATCGACCGGCAGCGACGCGGCGAGATCGAGGTTGTCCTCCAGCGCACCAAAGTAGGTAGCGACCAGCACCTTCGGGCGGGCGGCCTGGGCCAACACCGCATAGGCGTGCTTGAACGCGGCCCGCGTGGCCTCGTCCAGGTCCTGCACCAGCAGCGGCTCATCCAGCTGCACCCACGAAGCGCCGGCGGCCTTGAGCTCGCCCAGCAGCTGCACGTACACCGGCAGCAGCGCATCGAGCAGGTCCAGCGCGTTGCTGCCATCGGTGGTCTTGGACAGCCGCAGGAAGGTCACCGGCCCGATCAGCACCGGGCGGGTCTCGATCCCCAGCGCCTTGGCCTGGCGGTATTCGGCCAGCGGCTTGTCGCCGCGCACCGTGAAGGTCTGGCCGGCACGCAGTTCGGGCACCAGGTAGTGGTAGTTGGTGTCGAACCACTTGGTCATTTCAAGCGCATGCAGGTCGATGCCATCGCGCTGCAGGCCCCGCGCCATCGCGAAGTAGCCGCTCAGGGGCTCGGCATCGGCGAGCGCGCGGTAGCGGGCCGGGATCGCATCGAACAGGAAGGCGGCATCGAGCACCTGGTCATACAGGCTGAAATCGTTGCTCGGCGGCACATCCACGCCGGCCTCGCGCTGCAGCTGCCAGTGGCGTTCACGCAGTTCGGCCGCGGTGTCCTGCAGCGACGCGGCGCTGCTTTCGCCGGACCAGAAGGCTTCGAGCGCGCGCTTGAGTTCGCGCTTGGCGCCGATGCGCGGAAAACCCAGGGTGGTAACAGTGGTCATTGGAACGTGTCCTCATTGCGTAGGGGCATTGAGGAACGAAGGAACCGCGCGCCGTCCGGGGCCTTGCAGCCCGTTCCGCCCCGCCAGCGACCTTCGCCCCCGCGGGCGAACCGGATGCCGTGAAGCGGACGCACGGGGGCAGCGCCATGCAGGCGGCGTGGCGGCAGGCCCCGGCAACCTCCCCGCGGACGTTCCAGGTCGAATCGGAGGACGGTCGTGTCCTCCGGCCGGGGCCGGTATTCGGGCTGATGGACACGGGCGCGGACGCCCACCTAGTACCTGCCGCTTCCCAGGCGCGAAGGCCCAGTGCTGTTGGCAGGAGTCGTTTCCATTCACCGCTGCGGGGCAGCTCCGGAATGGGCGCACGAGGCGCCTTCACCGGATTCCCGTTTAAATCCATCCCTTCATCTGCATGAAGCGATGGATACCTTCGGCCCGGACAATCTAGTTCGGACCGAACCGCTGGTCAAGGAGAAGTTCCACGTGGCTCCACGGCGAGAAGGATGAGTCGATGCGTTAATCATTAGGCTTCCTTCGAGCCGTCAGTGGGCCGTGGGTCCAGCTCTTCGTTTGCGGCCATACCAGCTTCGATCTTGGAGTCCTGCTGCTTCAGCAGGTTGTCGCGTTTCTCAGACAGTACCTTTGCAAGGGCGCCGAAGCCGGGAATCTTCAAGAGCGTCTCAACCGATTCAGACAATTTCGCACTCTTCTCCAGCACATCCATCACAGGGTGATCGGTCTTGTTGTAGTCAGTGATCAACTTGCCAGGGTTTTCAGCGCTCACTTGAAGTACGTTGAAGAGGAGTCGGGTCCTTAGCTCATTCTTTACTTCGCCGCCATCGGACAGAGATTCAATCTGGTTCGAAAGGCCTGAGAATGTTCTGCCGAGAACCGCTTTGTGCGTGTATTCCTCGATGAGACGTTTAGATAAGTTGAGTCGCTTGTTTGAAGAGTAGGCCAGCCATAGAACGGGGAAGTAGAGCGGCAAAATGGAGATGACCATCTGCGGCGTGTCCCTAATAACCTCTGTCAGCAGAACACCATGCACAAGCTGGTAGATGCCAACGGCGAATGGAATCAGGGATACTGCGATGAGGCCAAAAACTGCATGCCTAAAGCTCTTCTCATGTAGCTTCAAGAAGGCTGATTCGTCGTCCTTCTTGCTTTCATAGGCGGCACTAAGCCCAGCTGCGAGGGCTCCTGGGAGTAGGGCCTTTAGCTGTTCAGAAACGTCCGAAAGCGATGATCTGCCGCCATCTATAAGCGACGAGAACTCGAGCTGCTGACCTTCCAGAACCTTGCGATGGTCTTCCTCAATTTTTGAAACGGCGTTGTCCGACTCATTGGACAGCGCTGAGAGGCGAGAGTTGATTGATTCATACGTCTTTTCCAACTCGTCTCGAAGGCCGTCCACCCGCTCGGTGTTGCCGTCCTCGCCTTCAACGTCGTGCCCGAAGACTTCCTTGTGAAGTTCGTCGAGTTCGGCTTTTCTTTTCAACGAATGATTAAGGAGTAACTTGATGTTGTCTGCTTGGGACTTCGCATCCTGAGACTGTTTGGACAGAGCCTCGAGTTCAGTCGGGATCGCGTCGGCCTGTTCCAAAAATCCATCGACCTTCTCCAGGCGAGCTTGGGCCTCAGAAACAGAGCGCTGTACGGATTCGTTGGCAGCCGACGCTTCTGCGTAGACGTTCAGTGCAGCTCTTGCGGATTGCTCAAGCGTGCTTGCATCCTCTAAGAACCTCTCCTTTCCCGAGGTGAGACTCGACATTGCGTTAGAAATCTCTTGCAGTGCCTCGGATATCTCCGATCGAGCTGACGACATCTCTGCTGCGGTATGATCAACCGTCAAGCGATGAGCTTGGATCGCGGCTAGAGACTCACGCGCCGCCTCCGCAGACTCAGATGTGGAAGAAACAACCTTTCGTTCCAATTCGTCAAATCGGCTGCTCACAGCCTTCTTGAAGCTTTCAAACTCTTGTGGCTCCACGCCCTTATCAAAAATTCCCAAGTTCCATTCCCCCTGTAAGATGCGGTCCTAAATGAATTATCTATTTACTTAGGCCGGTCCCGTCAAGGTGAGCAAGAAGTAAACTGTATTGGCCGGTTGCTCGGACCGATTCTGGTCAGGCCGGCCGGCGAACAGGCCTCATACCGCAAGCACTTTTCAGGCAATTCGCCGCCCGCCCTCTTCCTTGAGATCGGCACTTACGCTTCACGTCTTGTGGTGATAGGGAACTATCCTCGATAAGACCTCTGCCAGTTCATCGCGTGCCTTGGCGGCGTCGTAGACCATCTTCAGATTCATCCAGAAGCCTTCGCTGGTCTCGAAGAAACGCGCCAGCGCCGGCGCGGTGTCGGCCCTGGGGCTGCGGTCTGCACCCAGCGCCCGGGTCACGGTGGATCTGACCTACAACGGGCAGTTCGCCAGCGACGCCCGTGACCAGTCCGCCTGGCTGGGGGTGTACTGGGCCTTCTGGCCCGGGACGACCAGAGTACGGATTGCCGCCCGCTGCATCCGCCCGGGCACTTGCTGCGTATCTCTTCAGGACAATCACCTGGAGTCGCGCATGCGCCACCCGCCTGTCCCCATCGCCGCGTGCCTGCTGCTGGCGCTGTGCCCGTTGCCGGGCATGGCGCAATCCATCCAGCGCCAGGAGGGCCGCGCCTATGCGGCCGTCGGCAGCACCCTGCTGTACCGCGAGAGCCACTGGCTGCAGGGGCCGCCCGAGGCACAGTCGCGGCTGGTGCTGTACCGCTGCAGCGATGGGCGCCCCTTCGCGCGCAAGTGGATAACCCCGCAAGGCAGCCCGCAGACACCGGATTTCACCCTAGACGATGGCCGCGACGGCTATCAGGAAGGTGTGCGCGGCGGTGCCGCCACTCGCCAGGTATCGGTCCGCGCCAGCGCGCAGGCACCGACATTCAGCCGCGCCATCGCGGTTCCGCCGGGCGCGGTGGTGGATGCCGGTTTCGACGCGGCGGTGCGCAGCCATTGGTCTGCGTTGCAGGCGGGGCAGAGCGTGGCGTTCCAGTTCCTGCTGCCCAGCCGTCAGCGCCTGGTACCACTGAAATTGCAACGTACCGGTGCGGTGACCTGGCAGGGCCAGCCGGCCGAGCAGCTGCAGATGAAGCTCGATGCGTGGTTCGGTTTCGCGGTGCCCCCGGTCACCCTGGTCTATGCCACTGCGGACCAGCGTCTTCTGCAGTTCACCGGCACCGGCAACATCCGCGATGAGAAGGGCAGGTTCCCGCAGGTGCGGGTCGAGTTTCCGGCCGCACCGGTCGCCACGTCTGCGGCCGAGTTGTCCGCTGCCCGCACGCAGCCGCTGGTGAAGACATGCGGTGCCTGAGCGCCCCCTTGCAGACAGCGCCGGGAGCAAGCAGGATGCCGATACGCCCGTTATCGACATTGAGCCTGCAATGCCCGAGCTGGACGCCGCCGCCGCCGCATCACACCGCCTGGACGAGTTGCTCGTCCGGGTCGCCGGAGGCGATCGCCAGGCGTTCGAATCGGTCTATCAGCTTGCCTCCGGCCGCCTGTTCGCGATCTGCCTGCAGGTGCTGCGCGACCGCGGCGATGCCGAAGAGGTGCTGCAGGAGGTCTTCACCACGGTCTGGCACAAGGCGGCACAGTTCGACCGTGCCAAGGCCGCGGCCATGACCTGGCTGTCGATGATGGCCCGCAACCGCTCGATCGACCGCCTGCGCGCCGCGCCGCCGCGCGCGCTGGATGATCTGTCGGTGGCCGAGGAACTGCCCGATTTCGCGCCGCAGCCCGCCCAGGTGGCCGAACAGGCATCCGATCACGAGCGCCTGCAGGACTGCCTGGACACGCTGGAGCCGCGCCGTCGCTCGCTGATCCGGCTGGCCTTCCTCGATGGCGCCAGCTATGAAGAACTCGCGCGCCGCATCGGCTCGCCGCTGGGCTCGGTGAAGAGCTGGATCCGCCGGGGCCTGGGCCAACTGCGGGTGTGCCTGGAACGATGAACAGCCGCGACCGCCACGATCTGCATGACGACGGCGAACCGCCGAGCGCCGACATCCTCGCCGGCGAGTACGTGCTGGGGGTGCTCGACGCTGCCCGGCGCGCCGAGGTTGAGCGCCGCATCGCCAGCGATCCCGGCTTCGGCCGGCTGGTGACGCAGTGGGAAAACCGCCTCGCTCCGATGCTGGAGTCGCTCGGAAGCGAAGCCGTGCCCGCGCATCTGTGGCCGCGCATCCGGACCTCGCTGGGCTGGCCGTCGGCAGCCACGGCCTCGCCGCGGCTGTGGCAGCGCACCGGGTTCTGGCAGGGCATGACCGCGCTGGCCGCCGCATTGGCGCTGGTGGCCGTGTTCAGCCGCCGCGATCTGGAGCCTGCCGCACCGGTGTCCACCCCGGTGGCGGTCACGCCGAGCACCCCGACGGCCCCGGCCGAACCGGAGCAGGCGACCAAGCCGGTGACCCCGCTGCTGCACGACGATGGCACGCCGGGCTGGCTGGCCTCGGTCGACACGACCCAGGGCAAGGTGCTGATGGTGCCCGTCCCGGCACCGGCAGACGCGGCCGGTCGCGCGCCGGAGCTGTGGCTGATCCCGGCCGGTGGCGCCCCGCGTTCGCTGGGCCTCGTCTCGATCAACCGTGCCCACACCGTGGCCGTGCCCGACACCCTGCGTGATGCACTTGTGAACGGCTCGGTGCTGGCGATCACGCTGGAGCCCTCCACCGGCGCGCCGCAGGGCATTCCGACCGGCCCGATCATCGCCAAGGGCGATATCGCGAACCTGTAACCGCATGGGTCCGGACTATTTTTCCGGATCCGTGCATCCAAACGGCGCCCGCTCCCGTATCTCCTGATAACGCCTCAGGAGAAGCGAGTCATGTCGGTCAGCCCCACCCCCGACGCAGGACGCACCGCACAGCGACGCCGCTGGGCAACGCTGCTGCGCTGGTTCGACACCCGCACCGATGCGGCGGCCGCCACCGGCCAGCCACAGCGCGTGGACTGGGTGCGGGCGATCCCGTTCGCCGCGATGCACCTGGCCTGCCTGGCGGTGATCTGGGTGGGCGTGTCCTGGGTCGCGGTCGGCGTGGCGGTCGCGCTGTACGCGGTGCGCATGTTCGCGATCACCGCCTTCTACCACCGCTACTTCTCGCACCGTACCTTCCGCACCTCGCGCGCCGTGCAGTTCCTCTTCGCGCTGATCGGCGCCTCCAGCGTGCAGCGCGGCCCGTTGTGGTGGGCCGCGCATCACCGCAATCATCATCGCCATACCGACACGGCGGCCGATCCGCATTCGCCCTCGGTGCATGGCTTCTGGTGGAGCCACATGGGCTGGTTCCTCACGGTCGAGGGCTTCCGTACCGACTGGTCGCGCATCCCCGACCTGGCGAAGTACCCGGAGCTGCGCTGGCTGGATCGCTTCGACACGCTGGTGCCGATCGCCTTGGCCGCCGCGCTGTTCGGCCTGGGTGCCCTGCTGGAGCGCATCGCGCCGTCGTGGGGCACCACCGGTGGGCAGATGCTGGTGTGGGGGTTCTTCATCTCCACTGTCGTGCTGTTCCATGCCACGGTCACGATCAATTCGCTGGCGCACCGCTTCGGCCGCCAGCGTTTCAACACCGGGGACGACAGCCGCAACAATCTGTGGCTCGCCCTGTTGACCTTCGGCGAAGGCTGGCACAACAACCATCACTTCTTCCCGGGGACCGCGCGACAGGGCTTCTACTGGTGGGAAGTGGATGTCACCTGGTATGGCCTGCGGGCGATGGCGGCGCTCGGGCTGGTGCGTGATCTCAAACCCGTGCCGGCCTGGGTGCTGGCCAAGGCGGAGCACTGACATGCGTATCGCCGTGATCGGATCGGGCATCGCCGGCCTCGCGAGTGCGTGGTGGTTGAGCCAGCGGCACGAAGTGACGCTGTTCGAGGCCAATGACTACCTGGGTGGCCATACCCACACGCACGAGGTGGAGATCGACGGCCGCACGCAGGCGGTGGATACCGGCTTCATCGTGTTCAATCCCGCGCACTATCCGTTGCTGACCGGACTGTTCGACGAACTGGGCGTGGCCTCGCAGCCGACCACGATGAGCTTCTCGGTGCACAGCGAACGCAGCGGGCTGGAGTACAACGCCACCTCGCTGGACACGCTGTTCTGCCAGCGCCGCAATCTGGTGTCGCCGCGCTTCTGGGGCATGCTGCGCGACCTGCGCCGTTTCTACCGCGAGGCGCCGGCGCTGCTCGAGCGCGACGATGAAGGCCCCTCGCTGGGCGAATTCCTGGACAAGGGCCGTTACGGCCGCACCTTCATCGACGAACACCTGCTGCCGATGGCCTCGGCGCTGTGGTCGTCGCCGACGGCCAGTCTGGCCGCGTTCCCGGCGCGCTACCTCGTGCAGTTCATGGCCAATCACCAGATGCTGCAGATGACCGGGCGCGCACCGTGGCGCGTGGTGCAGGGCGGCTCGGCGCGGTATGTCGACGCGCTGCGCCGTCGCTGGCAGGTGCGTGAGCGCCTGGAGTGCCCGGTATTCGGCGTGGAGCGCCACGAGCATGGCGTGCGCGTGCAAAGCGCTACCGGGCTGGAAGGCTTCGACCAGCTGGTGCTGGCCTGCCACAGCGACCAGGCACTGGCCCTGCTGTCCGATGCCGATCTCACCGAGCGCGCGGTGCTGGGCGCGATCCGCTACCAGCACAACGAGGTCGTGCTGCACACCGATGCCAGCCTGCTGCCGCGCGACCGCAAGGCGTGGGCGGCGTGGAACGCGCACGTACCGCGCGATCCGCTGGCGCCGTGCACGGTGAGCTACTGCATGAACCTGCTGCAGGGCATCGACACGCCGACGCCGTTGGTGGTCACCCTCAACCGCAGCGCTGCGATCGATCCGGCCTCCGTGCTGCGCCGCCTGCAGTACGCCCATCCGGTGCACGACCACGCGATGGTGCGGGCGCAGCAGCGCTGGGCGGAGATCCAGGGCCACCGCCGTACCTGGTTCGCCGGTGCGTACTGGGGCTGGGGCTTCCACGAGGATGGCATCCGCAGTGCGCGACGCGTGGTCGATGCGCTGCAGGCGCTGGATGCCGAGTCGTACTGGCCGCTGGCCGAGGCGCTGCCGGCATGAGCGCCAGTGCGATCTACCGCGGCTGGATGCGCCATCGGCGGCACGCGCCGCACGCGCATGCATTCCGCTACCCGATCGCGCAGCTGCTGCTGGACCTGGACGAACTGCCGCGCCTGTTCGAGCGGCGCTGGCTGTGGTCGGTCGGCCGCCGCAACGTGGTCGAGTTCCGCCGCAGCGATTATCTCGGCGTACCCGATCAGCCGCTGGCCGATGCCGTGCGCGCACGCATCACCGAGGCACTGGGCCGCGCGCCTGCCGGACCGATCCGCCTGCTGACGCATCCGCGCTATGCCGGGCATGTGTTCAATCCGGTGAGCTTCTACTACTGCTATGCCGCCGATGGCAGCACGCTGGACAGCATCGTCGCGGAGATCACCAACACGCCGTGGAAGGAGCGCCATGCCTACGTGCTGCCGGTAGCGCAGGCCGACGCCCGGGGCCGCGCGCTGTGCTGGACGTTCGACAAGCAGTTCCATGTCTCGCCCTTCATGCCGATGGACTGCGAGTACCGCTGGCGCTTCACCGCGCCGGGCGACGACCTGCACGTGCACATGCAGGTCTGGCGCGAGGGCGCATGCCAGTTCGATGCCGACCTGGTCATGCGGCGCCATCCGCTCACCGGTCGTGGCCTGGCCGGCGTGCTGCTGCGCTACCCGCTGATGACCCTCAAGGTCGTTGCCGCGATCCACTGGCAGGCGCTGCGCCTGTGGCTGAAGCGCACCCCCGTCCACGACCATCCTTCTCTTGCCGGAAAATCCCCATGAACGACATGACCCGTGCGGTGGCCGTGCCGCAACCGTCCGCCCTCGAAGGGTTCCTGCGCGCACGCCTGTTGGCGCAGCTGGCGCCGCTGCGCGGCGGGCATCTGCGGCTGCGCGACGCCGTGGGCGATGTGGTGATCGGCGATCCGGACGCCACGCCCCAGGTGACGGTCTGGGTGGACGACCCCGGCTTCTACCGCGCGGTCGCCGCGCAGGGCAGTGTCGGTGCGGGCGAGGCCTACATCCGCGGTGACTGGCGCTGCGATGACCTGGTCGCGCTGGTGCAGCTGCTGGTACGCAACCGCGATCTGCTCGACGGCATGGAGCGCGGCCCGGCCCGCCTGGGCGGCTGGCTGCTGAAAGGCTGGAACCGGCTCCGCCGAAACACGCGCGAAGGCAGCCGCCGCAACATCGCCGCGCACTACGACCTGGGCAATCCGTTCTTCTCGCTGTTCCTGTCGCCGGACCTGATGTACTCCTCGGCGCTGTATGCCAGCCCGGACGACACGCTGGAGGCTGCGTCCGAGCGCAAGCTGGCGCGCATCTGCGAGCAGCTGCAGCTGACTGCGGGCGACCGCGTGGTCGAGATCGGCACCGGCTGGGGCGGCTTCGCGCTGTACGCGGCGCGCCATATCGGTTGCCACGTCACCACCACCACCATCTCGGTCGAGCAGTACACGCTGGCAAAGCAGCGGGTCGAGGCGGCCGGCCTGCAGGACAAGGTGACCCTGCTGCTCAAGGATTACCGCGATCTGGACGGGCAGTACGACAAGCTGGTCTCCATCGAGATGATCGAGGCGATCGGCGCGCAGTACCTGGACACCTACTTCGCCACGCTGACCCGCCTGCTCAAGGACGATGGCCTCGCGCTGCTGCAGGCCATCACCATCGAAGACCAGCGTTACGAGCAGGCCCGGCGCAGCGTGGACTACATCAAGCGCTTCGTGTTCCCCGGCAGCTTCATCCCCTCGATCAACGCGATCGTCGCGGCCAAGACCCGCAGCAGCGACCTGCAGCTGATCGGCCAGCACGATTTCGGCCCGTCCTATGCACTCACCCTCCGCGCGTGGCGCCAGCGGTTCCTGGCCCAGCTGCCCGCAGTGCGCGCGCAGGGCTTCGATGCACGCTTCATCCGTCTGTGGGAGTTCTATCTCGCGTACTGCGAAGGTGGCTTCCTGGAGCGCTCCATCGGTGTCTCGCACCTGCTGATGGCGCGTCCGGGCTACCGGCCCGCGCTGATCGCCGGGGAGGGCTGAGGTGCCCCGTTTCTGGGCCAACGTGATCGGCAACCAGCTGGTCTGGCTGTGCGCCGTGATCGGTGCCGGCCACGGGCTGCGCTGGCCCGCGCTGGTGGCGGCGGCGGTGTATGTGGGCAGCCAGTTGGCGTTGTCGGCACAACCGTCGGTCGAACTCAAACTGATGCTGGTGGCGATCGGCTGCGGGCTGGTCGTTGACGGGTTGGCCGGCGCTTCCGGGTGGGTGCTTTACGCGGCCGGCAATGAACTCGCGTGGGTCGCCCCGGTCTGGATCCTCGCACTGTGGGCCGCGTTCGCGATGACGCTCACGGTGTCGTTCGCGGTGCTGCAGCGTCATCTGGTCATTGCCACGCTGGTCGGCCTGCTGCTGGCGCCGCTGGCGTATCTGTCCGCCGCGCGCGGCTGGTCGTCGGTGGTGTTCGCTACACCGCAGTGGCACGGCGTGCTGCTGCTTGGCATCGGCTGGGCGATCGCGCTGCCGGTACTTGCGGCGTGCGCCCGTCATTGGCAGCGCCACGCCGCACCGATGCGCCCACTCGTTCCGGGAGAGACACGATGAAGATGCTGTGGTGGGTGTGGCTGTACGCCGCCGTGATCATGACCTTGGGCTGGTGGTGGCAGCGCCGGCACCAGAACATCGGCGTGGTGGATGTGCTCTGGGCCAAGGGCGTCGGCGCGTCGGCCCTGCTGCTGGCACTGTTGGGCGACGGCGCGGCGATGCCGCGGATCGCGCTGGCGGTGCTGGGCGGCCTGTGGGGCTCACGCCTGGCACTGCACCTGTGGCACCGCGTGCGCAGCGAGCCCGAGGATGGCCGCTACCAGCACCTGCGCAGGCACTGGAACGGCCACCAGGGAAAGATCTTCGGCTTCTTCCAGTTCCAGGCGCTGTTGATCGTGCTGTTCGCGCTGCCGTTCGTGGCGGTGTCGGTGAATCCGGCACCCCAGGGCTGGGGCTGGCTGATCGCGGCCATCGCGATGTGGCTGCTGAGCGTGGGCGGCGAATCGCTGGCGGATCGTCAGCTGGCGCGCTTCCGTGCCGATCCGGCCAACAAGGGCAAGACCTGCCGTGACGGGCTGTGGCGGTACTCGCGGCATCCCAACTATTTCTTCGAGTGGCTGCACTGGTTCACCTACGTGCTGCTCGCCGTGCAGTCGCCGCTGTGGTGGCTGGCCTGGTCCGGGCCACTGGTGATGTACGTGTTCCTGCGCTGGGTCAGCGGGATTCCCTTCACCGAGGCGCAGGCATTGCGTTCGCGTGGCGAGGATTACCGCGAGTACCAGCGCACCACGCCGATGCTGTTTCCGTGGTTCCCCTCCCGCTCGTCGCATGCCCGCAAGGAATCTTCCCCATGAATGTCGCCAGTGACCGTCTTCCGCTACCGGACTACGCACCGGGCCTGACCGGCCTGGCCGAACGCGGACTGCTGCCCGATGCCCTGCTGCGGCTGGGCATCCGCCGCCAGTGCGAGCAGCGCCTGCGCGAAGAGCTCGCCGGCGGCCAGCAGGTGCAGTCGCAGCGCTTTGCCGCGCGCATCGCCGGGCTGGCCAGCAGCGCCGTGGCGCTGCACGTGGATGCCGCCAACCGCCAGCACTACGAGGTGCCGGCCGAGTTCTTCCACCGTTGCCTGGGCAAGCGCCTGAAGTACAGCAGCTGCTACTACGCCACCGGCACGGAAACGCTGGACGAGGCTGAAGAGGCGATGCTGGCGCTGTACGGCGAGCGCGCACAGCTGGCCGATGGGCAGCACATCCTGGAGCTGGGCTGCGGCTGGGGGTCGCTGACGCTGTGGATGGCCGAGCGCTATCCGAACGCGCAGATCACCGCGGTATCCAATTCCAACAGCCAGCGCGAGTACATCCTGGGCCAGTGCCGCGCGCGTGGCCTGATCAACGTCACCGTGCTGACCCGTGACGTGAACCATCTGATGCTGGATGCGGAGACCTTCGATCGCTGCGTGTCGATCGAGATGTTCGAGCACATGCGCAACTACCCGCAGCTGCTGCAGCGCATCCACCGCTGGCTGCGCCCGGAGGGCAAGCTGTTCGTGCACATCTTCGTGCACCGCACGCTGATGTACCCGTTCGAGACCGAGGGCGATGACAACTGGATGGGTCGCCACTTCTTCACCGGTGGCCTGATGCCGGCCGCCGATACCCTGCTGTTCTTCCAGCAGCACCTGCAGCTGCAGCAGCGCTGGCTGCTCGATGGCACCCACTACGAGCGCACCGCCAACCATTGGCTGGCCAACCAGGACCGCGAGAAAGAGGCGGTGATGGCTGTGCTGCGCCAGACCTACGGCGATGCCTCGGCCGCGCTGTGGCACCAGCGCTGGCGCATGTTCTGGATGGCCTGCGCGGAGCTGTTCGGCTATCAGCAGGGCCAACAGTGGCAGGTGGCCCATTACCTGTTCAACCGTCCGTGATCACCCCACGTTCCTGGAGGAAACCGTCATGTCGATCCGCGCTCTCATCCCCCTGCTGGCCGTCGGCATGATGCTCGGCGGCTGCAGTGGCAACACCCGTCCGATCCCGCCCGTGGCCCACGTGGACGTGCCGCGCTTCATGGGCGACTGGTATGTGATCGCGCATATCCCCAGCCGCCCCGAGCGTGAAGCGTTCGATGCGGTGGAGTCCTATGCGTTGCGTCCGGACGGTCGCATCCAGACTACCTTCCGCTACCGCAAGGGCAGCTTCCAGGCCCCGATCAAGACCATGCACCCGATCGGGACGGTCAAGGAGGGCACCGGCGGCGCCGTCTGGGGCATGCAGTTCATCTGGCCGATCCAGGCCGAGTACGTGATCGTGGATCTCGATTCCGACTACAGGCAGACCATCGTCGGGCGCAGCAAACGCGATTACATGTGGCTGATGGCGCGCACGCCGACCATCTCCGATGCGGACTACCAGGCGGCCATGACCCGCATCGCCGCGCTCGGCTACGACCTGTCCCAGGTAAGGCGCGTGCCGCAGTCCGGCAAGGCCGAATAAGCCGTTCCGTGCCGCGCTTCTCAGGCCCTGAGAAGCGCGCGGGCGATACTGTCGCCATCGACCTCCCCGGTCCCTGCATCGTTGCGGGACCAGGCGGGGAGGGTGCGCGGATCGGCCGCGCACCGGCGGACAGAGGGCGGCAACGTGGCGGACAAGTACTGCGATCTGGTCATGAAGGGCGGCATCACCAGCGGCATCGTGTATCCCAATGCGGTGCTGTCGCTGGCCCGCGAGTACCGCTTCAAGAGCATCGGCGGCACCTCGGCCGGGGCCATCGCCGCAGCGGTGGCAGCGGCCGCCGCACTGGGTGATCGGCGTCGCCAGGCCGGTGAGCCGGTCGCGGCGACGGTCGGCTTTCCCGGGCTGGCCGAGGTTTCGGCGCAGCTGTCGCGGCAGGGGTTCATCCACAGCCTGTTCCAGCCGGCCTACGGCGCGCGTACCGCGTATCGCCTGCTGGTGATGCTCACTGGCAAGGCCGGCCTGCTGCGCAAGATCGCCTGCCTGCTCGCGGCAGTGTTCGCGATCGCACCCGTGGAGCTGCTGGTTGCGCTCGCCGGGCTGCTCGGCATCGGCTACCTGGCCGGTGGCATCGACGGCATCTGGGCCACGCTGCTGCCCTCGCTGCTGTGCGCGTATGGCGCCGGCGTGCTGGCCTCGGCGCTGCGCGTCGCGCGGGTGGCACGGCGCAACCTGCTCGGCCTGTGCAATGGCAGTACCCAGCCCGATGCGTCCGCGCCGGCCCTGACCGACTGGCTGCACGCACGGCTGCAGGCACTGGCCGGCAAGCCGGACGACCAGCCATTGACCTTCGGCGATCTGCACGCCGCGCCGCGCTATCCCGGTGAGCCGGGCGGCGCGCACGCGATCACCCTGCAGATGATCACCACCTGCATCTCGCACAGCGAGCCGCGCACGTTGCCGTTCAGTGCGGCGCATTTCTGGTTCCTGCGCGAGGAGTTCGCGCAGTTGTTCCCGGCAAGCGTGGTCGACTGGCTGGTGGCACGTGCAGGCACGCCGGAGCACGTCGATGGGCGCGACTACTACCGCCTGGTCGATGGCGAGGAACTGCCGGTGCTGGTCGCCACGCGCATGAGCCTCAGCTTCCCGCTGCTGATCAGCGCGGTGCCGCTGCACGAGCCGGCGCGCCGCGAGCGTCGCTGCGAGCCGGTCGCGGACGCCGAGCCACGGCGCGACAACACCAACGTCGCCGACAGCATGGAAGGGCTCACCAGTGGCGGCCAGAGCTGTGGCCCGGTGATCGCGGCCTTCCGCGTCTGCTGGTTCTCCGATGGTGGGATCAGCAGCAATTTCCCGATCCACCTGTTCGACGCCGCGCTGCCGCGCTGGCCGACGTTCGGCATCAATCTGGTGTATCCGCGCCACGCCGAGGCGGTCAGCGTGCTGGCTCATGGCGACCCGCATGCGCGTGCGGAGCAGGCGGTGTTCCTGCCGACCGAGAACCGCCATGGCTGGCAGCGCAGCTACCATTCCATCGCGCAGCCGCTGGCGGCGGCGGAGATGTCCGGCTTCCTGTTTTCGATCGTGTCGACCATGCAGAACTGGCGCGATGTGCTGCAGGCCCGCGCACCGGGCTACCGCGACCGCATCGTGCATGTCGCGCTGGAGGGCGACGAGGGCGGCATGAACCTGGACATGCCGCAGGCCGTGCTCAGCCGCATCGCCGACAAGGGCAGCATCGCTGGCGAACGCTTCTGCGACTTTTCCTTCGCCAATCACTACTGGATCCGCTGGCGCAACCTGGCCTCGGCCTACCAGCGCTACACGCTGGATGTGGCGCGCACCGATGACCCCGCACAACGGGTGGCGGCGTACGAAGCGGCGTATCAAAGTGTGGCCACCGGCACGCCGGTGCCGCCGTCCTACCGCCTGAGCTCGGAAGACAAACGCCGCGAGTCGCAGCAGCTGTGGCGGCACATGGTCGAGCAGGGCCAGACCTGGGAAGACCTCGGGCCGGACCTCACGGATGGCGCACCGCGACCGCTGCCGCAGATGAAGGTGACGCCGATCTACTAGATCGGTGTCCTCCAAACCGGCAGGTGCCGGCCGTTGGCCGGCACTGCGCGCTACGTGGAGCCGGCCAGCGGCCGGCACTACCTTGTCGGGGGAACGGGTCAGCGGTCGGTAGTGCTGTAACCCGGTAGGTGCCGGCCGTTGGCCGGCACGATCCAACCGCCACCGGGCCGTATCAGCCCCGTCCCGGCAGCTGCGGGAATGCGCGCTGCATGCAGTCCTCGCGCGGGCACACCCGGCAGCCCGGGCCGATCGACACCGAGTTGCCCGGGCTCTGGATGTCCAGCCCGCGCGTGTAGATCAGGCGCTCGGCATGCTGCAGATCACAGCCCAGTGCCACGGCGAAGGTCTTGCGCGGCTGGCCATGCCCGATCGGGCCACTGCTCACCTGCCGCGCCAACCAGAAATGGCGGCGCCCGTCGGGCATGCGTGCGGTCTGGGTCAGTACGCGGCCTGGCTGGTTGAAGGCTTCGTACACGATCCACAGCGGGCAGGAGCCGCCCACCTGGGAGAAGTGGAAGTCGGTCGCCGAATGCCGCTTGGAGACATTGCCGGCGCGGTCCACGCGGATGAAGAAGAACGGCAGCCCCGGCGCGCTGCGTCGCGCCAGTGTGCTCAAGCGATGGCAGACCGCCTCGAAGCCCACGCCGAAACGATGGGCCAGCGCATCGATGTCGTACGCGCTGTGCTCGGCGGCACGCAGGAACTGCGCATACGGCATCACCAGCGCACCGGCGAAATAGTTGGACATGCCGATCCGCGCCTGCGCGATCTGCTCGGCTTCACCGAACCCCGCGCGTGCGATCACCGCATCGATCTGCGCCGCATACCCGAGCAGGGCCAGCTCGGCGGCCATCTGGAACGCCTGCTGGCCCGGCTCCAGGTAGTCGGGCAGCCACAAGGTGCGGCTGCCGCCGTCGTAGACGCGCTTCTCGCGCCCGGCCTGCAGCGGCCCCACTTCCACCAGCACGCCGTGGCGGTCGGCCAGCAGTTGGCGCAGGCGCGGCGCGACATGCCCCGCCACCAGCCCCCATTCGCCAAACAACTGCTCGGCCAGGTCATCCAGCTCGGGGATGTGGTTGTGCATGCGGTTGAAGAAGTCACGCACCTGGTCGCCGGCGGGCAGCGCCTGCCCCGCATGCACGTCGCCCAGCTGGAACTCCAGCGCGGCGGCATGCTCGCGCAGCATCAGGTGGCGGCGGTGCAGGTCGAGCAGGGCACGGCTGATCTGCGGCAGGTTGCCGGCCATGGCACGCAGTTCGGTGCTGCTGACATCGGCCAGGCCCAGGTCGCGCAGGGTCTCGCCCAGCGATTCCTGCAGCGCGCCGGGGTCATCGACCTCGAACAGGTCGCTGACATCACCCAGCACCTCGCGCAGCTTGCCCTGCACCGCCGGGGTCAGTGGCCGTTTGTTGCGCTCGATCTGGTTCAGGTAGCTGGCCGACAGCCCCAGGGCCTTGGCCAGCGCCAGCTGGCTGTAGCCCCGCTGCTCGCGCAGCTTGAGCAGGCGCAGGCCGATCTGGCGTTGGACGGGCTGGCTATTCACAGAATTCACAAGAATCGTAGCGGGCATTGGCCAGATTAAGCGTATACAGCCCGGAAATCGAGGATGGCACTGTGAATAATGCCAACAACTTTCGACCCGTCGGGATTGTCCATGACTGTTGCAGCGCCCCGTATCCGCATGTTGATCGATGGCCAGTTCATCGAATCGGCCAGCTCGCATTGGCAGAACGTGGTCAATCCGGCCACCCAGGACGTCCTGGCCCAGGTCCCGTTCGCCACCCCCAGCGAGGTCGACGCCGCCGTCGCCTCGGCCAAGGAAGCGTTCAAGACCTGGCGCAAGACCCCGATCGGCACCCGTGCGCGCATCTTCCTGAAGTACCAGCAGCTGATCCGCGAGAACATGAGCGAGCTGGCCCACATCCTCAGCGCCGAGCAGGGCAAGACCGTGCCGGATGCCGAAGGCGATGTGTTCCGCGGCCTGGAAGTGGTCGAGCATGCTGCGGCGATCGGCAACCTGCAGCTCGGTGAGCTGGCCAACAACGTGGCCAACGGCGTGGACACCTACACCCTGCTGCAGCCGCTGGGCGTCTGCGCGGGCATCACCCCGTTCAACTTCCCGGCGATGATTCCGCTGTGGATGTTCCCGATGGCGATCGCCACCGGCAACACCTTCATCCTGAAGCCGTCCGAGCAGGACCCGATGGTCACCATGCGCCTGGTCGAACTGGCGCTGGAAGCCGGCATCCCCAAGGGCGTGTTGAACGTCGTCCACGGTGGCGAAGACGTGGTCAACGCGATCTGCGATCACCCGGATATCAAGGCGGTTTCCTTCGTGGGTTCCACCCGCGTCGGCACGCATGTGTACAACCGCGCCTCGCTGGCCGGCAAGCGCGTGCAGTGCATGATGGGCGCCAAGAACCACGCCGTGGTGCTGCCGGACGCCAACAAGGAACAGAGCCTCAACGCGATGGTCGGTGCCGCCTTCGGTGCGGCCGGCCAGCGCTGCATGGCCGCCTCCACGCTGGTGCTGGTGGGCGAAGCACGCGCGTGGGTGCCGGACCTGGTGGCCAAGGCCAAGACGCTGAAGGTCAGCGGTGGCAGCGTCGCCGGGACCGATGTCGGCCCGGTGATCTCCTGCGCCGCGCGTGAACGTGTCGAAGGCCTGATCGCTTCGGGCGTGGAGCAGGGCGCCAAGCTGGTGCTCGACGGCCGCAACCCGCAGGTGGATGGCTTCGAGAAGGGCAACTTCGTCGGTCCGACCATCTTCGCCGGCGTGACCCCGGGCATGCGCGTGTACGACGAGGAAATCTTCGGGCCGGTGCTGGTGATCCTGGAAGCGGAGACGCTGGAGGACGCCATCGAACTGATCAACGCCAACCCGAACGGCAACGGCACTGCGCTGTTCACCCAGTCCGGTGCGGCTGCGCGCAAGTTCCAGGAAGACATCGACGTCGGCCAGGTCGGCATCAACGTGCCGATCCCGGTGCCGGTGCCGCTGTTCTCGTTCACCGGCTCGCGCGCCTCCAAGCTCGGCGACCTGGGCCCGTACGGCAAGCAGGTGGTGATGTTCTACACCCAGACCAAGACGATCACCTCGCGCTGGTTCGATGACGAGACGCTGGGTCATGGCGTCAACACCACCATCAGCCTGAAGTAAGCAACAACGGAGTTCGACCATGAGCCACTCGATGACGATGGAACTCGACGAAGCGCAGCAGGCCTATAGAGAGGCAGCGCGTGACTTCGCCCAGGCCGAACTGGCGCCGCACGCCGCGCGATGGGATGCGGAGGGCATCTTTCCGCGCGAGGCGATCGCCAAGGCAGGGGAACTCGGGTTCTGTGGTTTGTACATGGACCCCGAGGTCGGTGGCAGCGGCTTGAGCCGTCTGGACGCCGCCGTCGTCATCGAGGAGCTCGCCAATGTGGATCCGTCCACGGCGGCCTATGTCAGCATCCACAACATGGCGTCGTGGATGGTGGCCAAATGGGGCCAGGAGAGCCTGCGTGCGGGGTGGGGTGCAGACCTCTCGTCCGGCACCAAGCTGGCCTCGTACTGCCTGACCGAGCCGGGTGCCGGCTCGGATGCGGCCTCGCTGAAGACCAGTGCGGTACGCGACGGCGACCATTACGTGCTCAACGGCTCCAAGGCCTTCATCTCCGGCGCCGGTGCCACCGAGCTGCTGGTGGTGATGGCCCGTACCGGCGGCGCCGGGGCCGGTGGCATCAGTGCGATCGCGGTGCCGGCCGATCTGCCGGGCATCAGCTACGGCCGCAAGGAAGAGAAGATGGGCTGGAACAGCCAGCCGACCCGCGGCATCACGTTCGAGAACGTGCGCGTGCCGGTCAGCCATCTGCTCGGCGAGGAAGGCAGCGGCTTCAAGCTGGCCATGAAGGGCCTGGACGGCGGCCGCATCAACATCGCCGCCTGTTCGCTGGGCGCTGCCCAGGGCGCATTGGATGCCGCCCGCCGCTACATGGGCGAGCGCCGCCAGTTCGGCAAGGCGCTGTCGGAGTTCCAGGCGCTGCAGTTCAAGCTGGCCGACATGGCCACCCAGCTGGTCGCCGCCCGGCAGATGGTGCATACCGCCGCGCGCAAGCTCGACGCCGGTGCCAGCGATGCCAATGTGTGGTGCGCGATGGCCAAGCGCTTCGCCACCGATGCCGGCTTCAACATCTGCAACGACGCACTGCAGATTCACGGCGGCTACGGCTACATCCGCGAATACCCGATTGAACGGCTGCTGCGCGATTCGCGCGTGCACCAGATCCTGGAAGGCACCAACGAGATCATGCGTGTGATCGTGGCCCGCCACCTGCTCAACACCGAAGAGGAACTGCGATGATGGATTGGCGCCAGCATGATCATGTCGGCCTGAAGGTCGAGGCCGATGGCCACGTCGCGGTCATCACCCTCGACAACCCGCCGGCGCATACCTGGACCGTGCACAGCCTGTCCGCGCTGCGCGATCTCGTGGGCGCGCTCAATGCAGACCGCGGGATCTACGCGCTGGTGATCACCGGCGACGGCGAAAAGTTCTTCTCGGCCGGCGCCGATCTCAAGCAGTTCGCTTCCGGCGACAAGGCGGCCGCTCGTGAAGCCGCGCGCCGCTTCGGTGAGGCCTTCGAAGCCTTGTCTGGTTTCCGCGGTGTCTCCATCGCGGCAATCAACGGCTACGCGATGGGCGGTGGCCTGGAATGCGCGCTGGCCTGCGACCTGCGCATCATCGAAGAACACGCCCAGGTGGCGCTGCCGGAGGCCACCGTCGGCCTGCTGCCGTGCGCCGGTGGCACCCAGAACCTGCCGCGCCTGGTCGGTGAAGGCTGGGCCAAGCGCATGATCCTGCTCGGCGAACGCATCGATGCGGACACCGCGCTGCGTATCGGCCTGGTGGAAGAGAAGGTTGCAAAGGGCGAGGCCCTGGCCCTGGCCCTGGCGTGGGCGCACAAGGCCGGCAAGCAGAGCCCGACCAGCATCGCCGCCTGCAAGACCCTGGTGCAGGCCACCCGCACCGGCACCCACGCCTCGGCACTGGTGGCCGAGCGCGAAGCCTTCGTCGATCTGTTCGACAGCGCCGACCAGGCCGAGGGCGTGAACGCCTTCCTGGAAAAGCGCGCCGCGCAGTGGAAGAACGCATGAGCACCGTCGTCGCCAACGACGCGGCCCCGGTGCTGTTCGAAGAGCGCCAGGCCGGCAATGGCACGCGCATCGGTATCGCCACGCTCAACGCAGCGCGCACCCTCAACGGCTTCTCGCTGCCGATGGCGCACCTGCTGCGCGAGCGGCTGGATGCCTGGGCCAGCGATGACGGCATCGCGCTGGTGGTGCTGCAGGGCGCGGGCGAGAAGGCGTTCTGCGCCGGCGGCGACCTGCACAGCCTGTACCGCAGCATGGTCGAGTACCGCGGGAGCGGGAAGACCGATATCCGCGACAACGCCTACGCGGCCGAATTCTTCGACGTCGAATACCGCGTCGACTACGCGATCCACACCTATCCCAAGCCGATCCTGTGCTGGGGCCATGGCATCGTCATGGGCGGTGGCATCGGCCTGATGTCCGGCGCCAGCCACCGCGTGGTCAGTGAGCGCTCCAAGCTGGCATTCCCGGAGATCACGGTCGGCCTGTTCCCGGATGTCGGTGGCAGCTGGCTGCTGCCGCGCGTGCCCGGCCATGGCGGCCTGTTCCTGGCGTTGACCGGCGCGCCGCTCAACGCAGGCGATGCGATCTATGCCGGTCTGGCGGATATCCACATCGCCGAGGCGCAGCGCGAGACCGTGTTCAACGCGCTGGCGGACGTGCACTGGAGCACCGAGGCCAAGCGCAATCACGAACAGCTGACCGCGCTGCTGCAGCAGCACGCCAGCGATGCGGCCACCGGCCCGTTGCTGCGCAACGCCGCGACGATCGATGCGCTGTGCAGTAGCGACGACGTCGGCGCGATCGTCGAGGCGGTCCTTGCGCTGGAGACGGACGATGCCTGGCTGAGCACCGCCAAAGCGACGCTCGCCGCCGGTGCGCCGGGCTCGGCGCGACTCGCGTTCGAGCTGCAGCACCTGGCCGAGGGCGCCTCGCTGGCCGAGGTCTATCGCATCGAATACATCGCAGCCCTGCACGCGGCGGCCCATGGCGATTTCGCCGAAGGCATCCGTGCGCTGCTGATCGACAAGGACCGCACCCCGCAGTGGCAGCCGCGCACGCTGGCTGACGCGACGGCCGAGTGGGCCCGCACCTTCTTCGTTTCGCCGTGGTCCGATGCCGCGCATCCGCTGGCCGACCTCGGTGCCACCGTCCCTGAAAGGAGCCACGCATGAGCCGTATTGCATTCATCGGGTTGGGCAACATGGGGGGGCCGATGGCCGCCAACCTGGCCAAAGCCGGCCACGCCGTGCGCGTGTTCGATCTGGTGCCTGCCGCGGTGCAGGCCGCCGTCGACGCCGGCGCCACTGCCGCCACCTCGGCGCTGGATACGCTGACCGACGCCGAGATCGTCATCTCGATGCTGCCGGCCAGCCGCCATGTCGAAGGCGTCTACCTCGGCGATGACGGCCTGCTCGCGGATATCCCCGGCGGCGCGCTGGTCATCGACTGCAGCACGATCGCCCCGGCCACCGCCCGCAAGGTCGCCGAAGCAGCCGCCGCACGTGGCCTGCAGATGCTGGATGCCCCGGTCTCCGGCGGCACCGCCGGTGCCCAGGCCGGCACCCTGACCTTCATCGTCGGTGGCGAAGCCGAGGCGCTCGAACGCGCCCGCCCGCTGCTGCAGGCGATGGGCAAGAACATCTTCCATGTCGGCGCCAGCGGTGCCGGCCAGGTCGCCAAGCTGTGCAACAACATGGCGCTGGGCGTGATCATGGCGGTGACCGGTGAGTCAATCGCGCTGGGCGTCGCACACGGGCTGGACCCGAAGGTGCTCTCGCAGATGATGGCGGTCAGCACCGGTCGCAGCTGGGCCACCGAAGTGTGCAACCCGTGGCCCGGCGTGCTGGACAACGCCCCGGCGTCGCGCGGTTACAGCGGCGGTTTCGGCAGCGACCTGATGCTCAAGGACATGGGCCTGGCGGTGGAAGCGGCGATGAGTGTCGGCGCCTCGATCCCGCTGGGCGAGCTGGCCCGCAACCTGTACTCGATGAACCACCAGGCCGGTCGCGGCAAACTGGATTTCTCCAGCGTGGTGCAGCTGGTCACCAGCGACCGGTAAAGCCCGGTCGCTGGCGGCCGGGTTCAGGCCGACATGGCCCGTGCGCCATGCTGCTGGGCCTGCTGATCCATCAGCCGCTGCTCCCGCTGTTGGTCGCCGGCCTGCTGCGCGCGGGCCGTGCTTTCTTCCAGCGACTGGCCCATCGCGTCGGCGGTCTGCACCGGCGCGCTGGTGCGGTTCAACGCGGCCTCGTCGCGCAGCGCATTGGCCTGCACGGCGCGCGCCATCGAACCGTCCTGGTTGAGCTCGACGCGGTCGATGGTGTGCAGGCCGGCGCGTGCGGCTTCCACCGTCAGGGCGCCGGCCAGGCGCTCGCTGTGCGGGCCGTGGCCGATGCCGCGGGCCTCTTCGGCTTCATGCACGCGCATCAGGGTTTCCATGTACAGCACGTGCTGGGCGTTGCCCGGGTCGCTCAGCGGCCGCAGCGCGGCGCCATCGCGCTGCGCCGGTTCCGGCGCAGGCGCGCTGTCGGCCGGTGCCTGGGTGCGCGCCGGTGCGGCCATCGCTTCACGGGTCTGCGCGTCCAGTACGCCGCTGGGGTCCAGACCGTGCGCCTGCTGGTAAGCACCCAGCGCGGCGCGGGTACCGGCGCCCAGGTGCCCGTCCACGCTCAGCGCGCGGCCGTTGGCATCCGTATGTCCCTGCGCGGCCAGTGCGGTCTGCAGCTGACGTGCTTCACGGTCGATCGCGCCCAGGGTGGCCGGGCCTGCCTTGCCGTCCACCGGCTCCAGCCCATGCGCGCGCTGGAAGGCTTCCACCGCCGCGCGGGTGTCGCCGTCGAAGCGCTTGTCGGCGTTCAGGGCCTGGCCGTTGGCGGCGGTGTAGCCGAGGACCGCCAGATTGGACTCGAGCTTGCCCACCTCCTTGCCGCTGGCGCCTTCCTTCAGCACGCTCGAGGCGGCACTCTGCTGGCGCGGCGGATGGATCTGGTCGAGCGCGACGCGGATGTCCGCATCATTGCGCTCACCGGCCGGCGCGTAGTCACGGCTGCTGACCTTGGTGTGGGCACGGTCCATCGCGTCCTTGTTGTTCGCGTAGGCGTCTTCGTAGCGCGCGGCGATGTCGGCGGCCTTGGGGCCATCGTAGTAGGTGTGTGTGGCGCGGATCTCGCCGGCCTTGGTGCGCAGGGCGTCGTAGTCGCCGCCGTTCTCCAGCACCTTTTCCAGCTTTGAAAGCTGGCCGGGCATCTGGTTGGCGGTCTTGGCCAGCAGGCTGATCGCCTCGAAACGACGCTCATCGGGAATATGGCTGCCGTGCGCGTCCAGGATCGACATCGCGGTCTGGGTGGCGTTGCGCACCTGCGGGTAATCGATGTTGGCGTGGATCCACTGCTTGCCTTCGTCCGAACCGGCCCAGGCGTTGATGCTGTCGCGGGTCTGTTCGTCCATGAAGCGGATCGAAGAACGGCCGCTGAGCCCGTTGCCGTGGCTGAGCAGGTCGCCACGCAGGTCGGCGCGATCGTTGGTGAACGGCAGATTGTGCGTTCTCGCGTAGGCCTGGGCCTGGTCGATCACCGCATCCACATAGGTTTTTTCGCCCGCCGCCAGCGGACGATCGCCGATCGCGCCGACCGGCCAGGTACCGCGCTGGCCGAAATCGACCTGGATCGCGCCCAGGCTGTAGCCGCTGTTCTGCGCGACGCTGCTGACCTCGCCCCAGTCCGGCTCGCGGGTACCGCGGGTGATGCCGGCGATGGACAGATGGTACGACGCCGGGCCGCCTTCGGTGCCACGGCCTACCGCGAAGTAGACCGCGCCGGAGGTGGCATCCAGGTTGCGGGTATCGATGTTGTCGGGCATGGCTTACTTCCTTGTTTCTGTGCAATCGGGGGGCGGCCGGGGGCCGGGTCTGCATTCCAGCGTGGCGCGGCTCAGTCGAGCAGGTCGACGTAGCCCTGCAACTGGTCCGCACGTGCGCCGAGGCGGCGCATTTCAATCTCGCTTCCCTGCAGGTTGCCGGGCTGGGTGCTGTCGAAGATCACGGTCTCCAGCTCGCCGTCGCGCTTGCGCGACTCCAGCCAGGCACGCTGCGCCGCAACCAGCTTGGTCTTGCCGGCGGCGTCGAGCTTGCCCTGAAGCGCCTTGTAGACCCGGTTCAGGCGCTGATCCTGCAGCTTGGTTTCCTGCGAGATGCACGCTGCCTGGGCGATCGCGCCCTGGGCGCGCTGCTGGCAGGTGGTGAAGGAGGCACTGATGCCCTTGCCGGGCTGCGCCGTGGAGACCGGCGAGCGCGCCATCGCCGCACCGCTGGCGATCAGCGCGGTCAGCGTGATGCCGACCAGAAGGGACTGTTTGAAATTCGCCTGCATGCCTGATTCCTTCATTCCATTGTCCGGCGGGCAGTATACGAAGCAATCCTGACTCACGGCATCACGGCGCGCACACACGCGTACGGCCGGGACAAGGCCCGGCCGTACGTGGATTGCAGGCGCATCGCGCGCCTCGGGTGGATCAGACCACGGTCAGCGTCACATCGATGTTGCCGCGGGTCGCGTTCGAGTACGGGCACACGATGTGGGCCTTCTGCACCAGTTCTTCGACCTGCTCGCGCGGCAGGCCCGGGACCGAGATTTCAAGCGCCACTTCGATCCCGAAGCCGGTCGGAATCTGGCC
This sequence comes from Stenotrophomonas sp. TWI1149, assembly GCF_039673155.1. Lineage (NCBI taxonomy): Bacteria > Pseudomonadati > Pseudomonadota > Gammaproteobacteria > Lysobacterales > Lysobacteraceae > Stenotrophomonas > Stenotrophomonas sp. TWI1149. The sequence continues at coordinate 12,233 of NZ_JBDJLB010000015.1, read as the reverse complement.
GATGCCGACCTTGCCGGTGATCTGCGTTTCGGCCGGCAGGGCGACCTTGGCCTGGCCGGCCACGTACTTCAGCGCGCCCAGGAAGCAGGCCGAGTAGCCGGCCGCGAACAGCTGCTCCGGGTTGGTGCCCGGGCCGCCGGCACCGCCCAGCTCGCGCGGGGTGGAGAGCTGGATGTCCAGCACGTTGTCGGACGAGACGGCGCGGCCGTCGCGGCCGCCGTTGGCAGTGGCCTGGGCGGTATACAGAACGTTGGCAATGGACATGGGACTCTCCTGCGGAGTGAAAGGGGTGGGCCAGATGGCAGGTGTACTGTGCGCGCCTACCTCGTACTTGTGGCAACATTTCGTCCAGAAAACTTGATCTGGAGTCCGCCATGGTCGATCGACTGCAATCCCTGCTGGACCGTTTCGCGGTCTCGGCCGAGGTCTTCCACGCCGGCGCGCTGTGCGGCATCAACGATCTGCCGGCCGACGGCGAGCGCGGCCAGCTGCATCTGATCCGCGACGGCGAGGTGCGTGTCGAGCACCCGGACGGCAGCACGCTGCAGATCACCACGCCCAGCGTACTGCTGTACCCGCGCCCGCTCGCGCACCGCTTCGTCACCGATGCCACGCGGGGTGCGGATTTCGCCTGCGCCCATCTGCAGTTCGAAGGGGGCGCCAACAACCCGGTCGCCGCGGCACTGCCGCCGATCGTGTGCCTGCCGCTGGAGGGCTTGTATGGCGGCCAGCCGGTGCTGTCGCTGTTGTTCGAAGAAGCGTTCGCGCAGCGCTGCGGCCGCCAGGCCCTGCTGGATCGCCTGTTCGAGGTGGTGCTGATCCAGATCCTGCGTGCGCTGATGGAGAGTGGCCAGATCCGTGTCGGCCTGCTCGCCGGCATGGCCCATCCGCGGCTGCGCCACGCGCTGGTCGCCATGCACGAAGCGCCGGCCGACGAGTGGACGCTGGAGTCGCTCGCGCAGCGCGCCGGCATGTCACGCAGCGCCTTCGCCGACAGTTTCCGCGACACCATCGGCAGCACACCCGGCCACTATCTGCAGGGCTGGCGCACCCGCCTCGTGCAGCAGGCGCTGCGCCGCGGCCATCCGCTCAAGCGTATCGCGATCGAGGTGGGCTACGGCAGTGAAGCGGCATTGTCGCGCTCGTTCAAAGCGCAGACCGGGCAGTCGCCGCGGCAGTGGAAGCATGGGGCTGTTGCGTCATGAAGGTCTGATGACGAGAGACCACAATTCGAACCCTTTGGTAAGAATTCAACGGGGGTTCTGCCGCCAGAAATCTCAAATGCCGAAGTAATGACTCCCACTGGGACATTTACCCTACGGCTGATTCAACAACTCTCATCGCCACGTCCTTCACGGATCTTCTTGAGATGATTGTCTCTGACGGATGCCATTCTCTGTTTTGGATAGCTGGGCACGAGTGATGCTGCTGCAGCGCGCCGGCATGTCGCGCAGCGCCTTTGCCGACAGCTTCCGCCACACCATCGGCAGCACGCCCGGCCACTATCTGCAGGGCCGGCACACCTGCCTCGTGCAGCAGGCGCTACGCCGTAGCCATTCGCTCAAGCGCATCGCCATCGAGGTGGGCTACGGCAGCGAAGAAGCATTCTAGCGCGCGTTAAAGGCGCAGACCGGGCAGTCGCGGCGGCAGCGGAGGCTGGAAGCGGTGCCTGGATGGAGTCTGGTCCACGCAGCAAGTTAGTTCCGATGCATTAGCGCGGATAAAACTTACAGTCGCCTACTAGAGCGACTGATCTGATGAGTGGAAGGTAACCTTCATAGTTGCGCTGTCGCGCTCGCTCGCGCATCCGAGCTTAGATAAACGTGAGCCTTTCTAGCTCTACAGTGATCGAGAAATCAGACAAGCCCGTGCGTGGGGCCAGCAGATCCAAGATCACTTGGCTGGCAATTGGAGGGACTTGTCTTGCTGCGCTCTTGTGGGTCTATGTCACATCGATGGACGCGACCGCCAAGCCTTCAAGGACGGAGCCTATTTCAGAGAGTTCACGCCTTGGCAACAAGAGCAATCAAGAACCAGTGATGAATCATCCAGCGACGGTTATCAGCTCAGGATACAAGGCGCTCCTAAGTTCAAGAAGGCTCGACCCGAGAGTCGTGACGTCTATCAATAACGGCGTCTTCAGCATCACGCGCAGGGGATCATTGCGCTCTGATGCAGACGCTCTTTCCTTTGTCACCTCCCTGCTTCATGCGTCTGATAGCGGTGACGCGGTCGCAAGTTACGAGATATTTCTTTCCACGCGAGAGTGCGCGGCTTTCATGCTTCCGAATGCAACTTCTGCCGATGCAGAAGCAGCAGAGCGATTCCGGGCCTGTGAATCACTTCTAGTGGACCAAGAATTAATGGAGGGAGACTGGCTTACCCGAGCTGCTCAGCAAGGGAGCATTGAGGCAATGCTGATGTACGGCGTCAATCCGGAGTACACGTTAGGCGGGCGCAGCAACTATCTGAAAGATTCCGAGCGCGTGTCCGAATGGAAAGCACGCGCAGCGCGATACTTGGAAGGCGCTGCTGCATCTGGAAGTCACGATGCACTGCTATCGCTCTCGCGCGCACACACCAATGGCGTGATTGTTCGAGAAGACCCTATCAAAGCATTTGCGTACGCACTTGCTGCGTATCAAACACATCCGCTGCCCTACATGTCAGAGCTGACTGAGCAGCACAGAAACGAACTGTCATGGCGGCAGCAATCGCAAGGGCGCCGCTTGGCTGAAGAAATCGTACGCGGATGTTGCCAGAGGCAATCGAGAGATAAGCAATGAGGAAGAGAATAGTTGTCGTGGCAATCTTTGGTGGAATCTTTGTTGCGGGATTGACGGCGGCAGGAGCGATTTTCGCAAATCAAAATCGATATGGACCATTGACTTGTACTTCCTGTGGGTTGGGATACCCGCCGGTTGATGGGACCACCGGCGTCTTTATCTCTACATATGTTAAAAAGTTGAAAACGCCTGGCCTGCTCGGTTCACCAAACTTCAATGTTTTTGTCGGTGATGTGATCGTGATATGCAATGGATCAAGGTGTGTTGACTACGTAAAAAATGAGTCTGGAGACTGGGAGGGTACAAACCCACGTAATCAGGTTTCGAAACCGCCGGGCAGGCCTGGCGGTGGCGGAGGCCGTGGCCGTGGTGGTGGTGGTGGTGGTGGATACACCGGGCCGATTGGCGGTGGAGGCGGAGGCGGTGGGGGCACCGGAAGGGTCACCGTAAGCCCGGCACAGCCGCAAAAGCCGTCGCGGCCTCCCAGTGAGAACTGAGGCCGTGGAAAGCCGAGACTGCGCGGACGTTGAAGGGACCGCCCCGCAAGTCGTAGCCTTTTCTAGATAGCCCATTCCCGGTCGGTGGTGAACATGATCGTCAGCCATCGATCCGGCGACTCCTCGCCCAGCGCCTCGCCGATCTCATCGCGCAGGCGATCCCATTCGATCAGCGGCCGCGGCGGATCGTCCGCGCGCGCCACGAAGAACAGTTCGATCTGCTCACCGCGTCCGACCTTGGCCACGTAACTGCGGTACTCCAGGAAACCGTGCTTGGCCACGATGTCGCGCGCCACCGCGTCGACATGCGCCTGCAGGTCCAGCGGCGTGATCAGCAGGATGTCCGACAGCGCCTGGCGCACCGTGCCCAAGGGCGCCACCACCACGAACAGGCAGACCACCAGCAGGATCGCCGGATCGATGTACGGGACCAGCCACGCCCACTCGGTGCCGCCCAGCACATAGCCGCCGACGAAGGCGACCAGGTACGCCGCCGACATGCTCCCCGCGACCACCCAGTTCTTCGCATCGAGCGCGATGAAGTCCGAGCCGATCGACCGGTTCGCACGGCGCACGAACAGCGCCAGCCCGGTTTCGGCCACGATCGAGATCACCGCGAACAGGATCGCCGGCCCCAGCGCGATCTCGCGCCCGCCGGACATGAGTGCGTCCACCGCATTGACCGCGGCGTACAGCGCGGCCCCGATCATCAGCGTGCCGCTGACCCCGAGCACGATCGGCTCCAGATGCCAGAAACCCATGGTGAAGCGCTGGTTCAAGCGGGACTGCAGGGTATCCACGTGGGTCGACAGGCTGATCAGGCGGACCACCAGCAGTGACAGCCAGGTCATCACCACGTCGATCAGGCCATAGATGCCGTCGAAGATGATCAGCGAGGAGTTGGCCAGCAGGCCGAAGGCCACCGCGGCGGCGGCCATTGCCAGCGACGCGGCGATCGACAGGCGCAGCACGCCTTGTTCGGTGCTGGGGTCGAAGGTGCCAGGGCGGAGCAGGGACATCAGGCGGTGTGCGCGGGAGGGTTCATGGGGGCATTCTCGCCTGTGGCTGTGCGTTTCGGGTCAAGCCTGCGCCAGCCCTGCGGAAATAACCATGACAGGCGCGACGGACATTACAGTGATGGTTCTGGCCAGCGGACGCGGCCAGGGTGTGGTCGCCGATGGCGCACTACAATCAACGCTCGTCGCGCCATCGAGGTCACCATGTCACTTCGTTTTACCTGTCTGTGCGGCAAGGTTTCCGTTGAACTGCATGGCGCGCCCGCAGCGCGTGCGAACTGCCACTGTTCCACCTGCAGGGGCTTCTACGGGACGTCCTTGTTGTCCGCAACCGCATGGGAAGCCGCTGCCGTTCGTGTTGAAGACGGCGTGGCGCTGACATTCCAGCATCCCGGAAAACAGGTGGCGAAGACCTTCTGTGGCGTCTGCGGCGACATTCTCTTCGGCACCAATCGCCTGGGCATGCGCGTCGTCCCCAATGCGCTGGTTGCCCGTGCGACCGACGGGCAGCTTGACGCGGCGTTGGCTCCCACCATGCACCTGTTCTATCGGCAGCGCGTCGTCGACGTGTCGGACGACTTGCCGAAGTACCTTGATGGATGGGATGGGCCCACGTACGCGCCGTGAGGCTGTTCGACGGGTCTCCCGGGACGCGCGCGGTATCCGCGCAGCGCCGTCGGCCCTGGGGTGCAGCTTCGGCTCCCCCGGGCAGTATTCAGCTCAGGGGGGTAAACTATTGATTGCGCTGGTATTGCCAGTGAATCCAGATAGCCCCGCGCCCCATGACCCAGCCCATCACCGACGCCACCGCGCGTTACGCCGCCTCCCTGCGCCTGTCCGTCGCTCCGATGATGGACTGGACGGATCGCCATTGCCGGTATTTCCACCGGCTGCTGGCGCCGGGTGCACGGCTGTATACCGAGATGGTGCACGCCAACGCGGTGATCCATGGCGACCGTGAGCGCCTGCTCGGCTTCGACGGCAGCGAGCATCCGCTTGCGCTGCAGCTCGGTGGCAGCGATCCGGGCGTGCTGGCCCAGGCCGCACGCATCGCGCAGGAGTGGGGCTACGACGAGGTCAATCTCAACTGCGGCTGCCCCTCCGACCGGGTCCAGGCCGGGCGCTTCGGTGCCTGCCTGATGCGCGAGCCGGCCCTGGTTGCCGAGTGCGTGGGCGCGATGGTCGCAGCGGTGGACATCCCGGTGACGGTGAAGTGCCGCCTGGGCGTGGATGACGACAACGACTACGAAACATTCGTCAACTTCGTCGATCAATCGGCCAACGCCGGTAGCGCGATGTTCGTGGTGCATGCGCGAAACGCGTGGCTGAAGGGCCTCTCGCCGAAGGAAAACCGCGAAGTGCCGCCGTTGCGCTACGACTGGGCGCACCGTCTCAAGGCCGACCGCCCGCAGCTGCAGATCGTCCTCAACGGCGGTCTGGCCACGGTCGAGGCCGCGCAGGCCCAGCTGCCGGCGCTGGACGGAGTGATGCTGGGCCGTGCGGCCTACCACGACCCCTACGTGCTGCATCAGCTGGAGGCGGCCCAGACCGGTGCCCCGCTGCAGTCGCGCGAGGCGCTGCTGCGCGCCATGCAGCCGTACATCGAGGCTCAGCTGGCCCGCGGGCTGGCGCTCAAGCACATCACCCGCCACCTGCTGGGGCTGTTCCACGGCCAACCCGGTGGGCGCGCCTTCCGCCAGATCCTGAGCGAAGGCTCGCACCGCGTCGGGGCCGACTGGAGCCTGATCGACCAGGCGTTGGCGGTGACCCGCGCCCAGGCCGAACGCGTCGCGGCGTGAACCGCATCACCCTGTCAGCTTGACAAGGGCCTCGCTTTGGCCGCCAATGTTCACTTAGATGAACAAAGCGGGGAGGCAACCGGAAAAGTTCAGACCGGATTCACTGGCTAAAACCAAGAATTCGCTAAAGATTCGTAAAGCGCCGGCCCAGGCTGGCGGTTGCCGATTCACAACTTTTGAACGTTTAGCCGCGCTCCGCTAGGATCAGACCGATGTTCTCCGTGACCCGCCACCGCCGCATCGCTGCCTTCGCCCTTCTGGCGACGGGCGCAGCTGCCTCCGCCAGTGCGTGGGCGCAGATGCCGCCGGAAGCCGCCCGTGCCGAGATGATGCGCACGGCCGAACGCGGTGGTCCGCAGGAGCGCTCGCTGTCCGATGCGGTCCGTCGGGTGCAGCGGACTACCGGTGGACACATCCTCGGCGCCGAGCGCGTGCCCTTCGACGGGCGCGACATCAACCGGGTCAAGTACATGGATGACCGCGGCCGCGTCCGCTATATGGACGATCCCGCGACATCGCGTTCACAGCCCCGCACGCCGCGCTCGGATATGTCATCACTACGCGGCGATAACCCCTGAACAGGGATAGTTGTCCGCAGTCATCTGCATTACCCACTGGCCCCATGGGGCCATACCCAGGACACTAGGGAGAGTTCATGCGTATCCTTCTGGTCGAAGACGAAGCCCCGCTGCGGGAAACACTGGCAGCCCGGCTCAAGCGCGAAGGCTTTGCCGTAGATGCTGCGCAGGACGGTGAGGAAGGTCTGTACATGGGCCGCGAAGTACCGTTCGACGTCGGCATCATCGATCTGGGCCTGCCCAAGATGTCGGGCATGGAACTGATCAAGGCGCTGCGCGACGAGGGCAAGAAGTTCCCGGTGCTCATCCTGACCGCGCGTTCAAGCTGGCAGGACAAGGTCGAGGGCCTCAAGCAGGGCGCCGACGATTACCTCGTCAAGCCGTTCCATGTCGAAGAGCTGCTGGCCCGCGTCAATGCGTTGCTGCGCCGTGCCGCCGGCTGGAGCAAGCCCACGCTGGAGTGCGGGCCGGTCGCGCTGGACCTTGCCGCGCAGACGGTCAGCGTCAACGGCAGCAACGTGGACCTCACCAGCTACGAGTACAAAGTGCTCGAGTACCTGATGATGCATGCCGGTGAACTGGTCTCCAAGGCCGACCTCACCGAACACATCTACCAGCAGGACTTCGACCGCGACTCGAACGTGCTGGAAGTCTTCATCGGCCGCCTGCGCAAGAAGCTCGATGCCGACGGCGAACTCAAGCCGATCGAAACCGTGCGTGGCCGCGGTTACCGCTTCGCCATTCCGCGCAACGAAGGCTGAGCCGCGGCTGGCGATAGATGATGTCCGGCCGTCTGTGGTTCTTTAAACGCTGGCGGCCGCGCTCATTGCAGGCGCGCCAGCTGTTGGCCGCCTCGGTGGGCCTGGTGGCCTTCCTGGCCTTGGCCGGCTATGCGCTGGATGCCGCCTTCGCCGATACCGCGAAGGCCAACCTGCGCGAGCGGCTCAAGAACTACGCCACCGCGTATGCGGCCGGCATCGATTTCACCCGCGACCGCTCGCTGTACATCCGCGAGCAGCCGCCGGATCCGCGCTTCGACGTTCCTGGCAGCGGCCTCTATCTGCAGGTCGTGATGCCGGACGGCAAGGGCAACTCCATGTCCGCCGAAGGCCCGATGCTGCCGACCGTGGGCGGCGGCATGCTGGCCCCGCGTCAGGAAGTCTTCGAAGGCCCGTTGCCGATGATCCAGATCGACGGCAGCGAGGGCTCGGCCTACCGCTATGGCATGGGCCTGGTCTGGGATGCCGACGCCGATCCGGCCACCGAATTCCCGTACACCATCTACGTGCTCGAAGACTCGCGTGCGCTCGGCGCACAGCTGCGCGTGTTCCGCGGGCGGGTATGGTTCTACCTCGGCGGCATCGGCCTGATCCTGCTGCTGCTGCAGACGGTCATTCTGCAGTGGAGCCTGCGCCCGATGCGGCGCGTGATCAACGAACTGACCAAGGTCCAGCGCGGTGAAACCGAGCGCATGAGCGAACGCCATCCGCGCGAGCTTGAGCCGCTGACCGACAGCATCAACGCCTTCATCGAGAGCGAGCGCGAAAACCTCGAGCGCCAGCGCAACACCCTGGCCGATCTCGCGCACAGCCTGAAGACACCGCTCGCGGTGCTGCGCACGCAGCTCGACAGCGGCGCGCGCGATGACGATCTGCGCGAAGAATTCGACGTGCAGCTGCGGCGCATGAACAACCTGGTGTCGTACCAGCTGGCGCGCGCGGCGTCGTCCGGCCACAAGCTGTTCTCCGCCCCCCTGCCGATCGAGTCCAACGCCGAAGAGATCGTGCGTGGCCTGGAGAAGGTCTACGCCTCCAAGGGCGTGCTGTGCGAGTTCGACATCGATCCGGCCGCGCGTTTCCATGGCGAGCCCGGCGATCTGCAGGAACTGCTCGGCAACCTGCTGGAGAACGCGTTCAAGTGGGCCAAGCGCCGCGTGTTGCTGACCGCGCATCCGTTGCCGGCACCGGGTGCGCGTCGTGCGGGCCTGGTGCTGTCGGTGGATGACGATGGCCCGGGCATCGCACCGGAGGACATCGCCAAGGTGCTGCAGCGTGGCGTGCGTGGCGACGAGCGCGTGCAGGGCCACGGCATCGGTCTGTCGATCGTGCAGGATCTGATCAAGGATTACCGCGGCGAGCTGCAGGTGAAGCGTTCGCCGGAGCTGGGTGGTGCACGCTTCGAAGTGAAGTTGCCGCCGGGGCCGTAAAGGCCGTACCGACCAATGGTCGGTACCTACCGATGGCCTGTACCCACCCAACGTGCATCATCGATCTGTATCGCCGGCATTCCCACGGGACAGGTAGCCCACGACCGTTGGTCGCGACCCAGCCATCGGACAGGTAGCCCACGACCGTTGGTCGTGGCGCACCTCACCGCATCAGGGGCGACGGACCATAGAACCGTTGCAGATGCGTGGCCACCGCCGGCATCTCGCATGCCAGCAGCGCCGGTGCGGAAAAGTGGTACTCGCTGACCACCGCGAAGAACTCCTCCGGCGCCTCGGACGCATACGGATCGATCTGCGTTTCCCGACCCTGGTCCACCGCAGCGCAGAACGCGTCATAGGCCTGCTGGAAATCCGCCGCCCACTGTTTCTGCCACGCACGCGGCAACGGCGGTGTGCCGTCGATCGCGCCGTCCAGTGCATCGATCTTGTGCGCCATCTCATGCACCGCCACGCAGAACCCGGCCTCCGGATCGGCGATGTCGGCCTGGATGTCGGCCCACGACAGGATCAGCGGACCGCTGTCCCAGGATTCGCCGATCAGCGCATCGTCCCATTCGTGCAGCACGCCGGCGGCATCCACCTGGCTGCGGTGGACGCGGAACGCGTCGGGATAGACGATCAGCTGCGACCAGCCGCGCAGACCCACCTCACCCAGCTCCAGCAGCGGCAGGCAGCACAACGCGGCCAGCAGCACGCCATCGGCGTCGTCCAGCTGCAGTCCGGCGGCCGGGCTGATGGTTTTCTCGTGCAGGAAGCGGGCGGCGAGGACGCGCAGGCGTTCGCGGCGGGCAGCGTCCAGCTGCTGCAGCCAGGCGGCGCGGCGGCAGGTGGTGCCCCAGAGGGTGGGGTCGATCTCGCGTGGCGTGCGGCGCAGCCAGCCCAACAGTCGTTCGATCAGCGGAACATACCCGGCAGGAAGCTGTGCCATTTCGGCGCGCGCAGGCGCGGCAGCACGTCCTCATCGCCGCCGCCGCCGGTGCTGGTACCGCTGCTGGCGCTGGGCTTGACGGTGGCGGGTGCGGCGGATGCAGATGCCGATGCCGGCGCACTGCGCTCGTTTTCACTGGCCGAATAGACACACGCGCCGCGGCCCGCCGTGGTGAGCGCATCGGAAGCATGCGCGGCCAGCGGGGCCATCAGGAGGAGCAGGCAATGGGCGAACGGGCGCATCGTCAACATCCAGCGGCGGGTGAAGTTCCCGATTCTAGCCCGATTCCGCCGGGGGATTGGAAGGCTCCGGGCGGGCGCTGGCGGCGGCTTTCCCGCATACTTTTCCCGTTTACCCGATGGAAGCTGCCGTGGACGACCGCCAACTGCTGGCCAAACTGGGCGCCGGGCGCTTGTCCGGCGACGCGCTGGCGCGCGAACTGGGCCAGACCCGCGCCGCGATTTGGAAGCGGATTCAAGGACTTAGAGCGGCGGGCGTCGATATCGACGGGCGCGCCGGTGACGGCTACCAATTGCAGCAACCGCTGGATCTGCTGGATGCCGACGCGATCCAGGCCGCGCTGCCGGCCCCGGCCGCGGGCCAGCTCGCCTCCCTGCAGGTGGCTTGGTCGGTCGCGTCAACGAACAGTGAATTGCTGCGCTGCAGCGCGCCGGAGCGCGGGGCGATGGTCCTGCTGGCCGAGCGCCAGACCCGTGGCCGCGGACGCCGCGGACGGGCCTGGGCCTCGCCGCTGGCGGCGCACATCTATCTCTCCGTGCTGCGCGGCTTTGCCGGTGGCCTGTCGCGGTTGGGCGGGCTGAGCCTGGTCGCCGGGGTGGCGGTGGCCGAGGCGCTGCGCGAGGCGGGCTTTCGGGATGTCGCGCTGAAGTGGCCGAATGACCTTGTCGTCGATGGACACAAACTCGGCGGCCTGTTGATCGAGGGCGGCGGTGAGTTCGCCGGGCCCGCGCGTGCGGTGATCGGCCTGGGGGTCAACGTGCGCATGCCCGCCGCGTTCGCCGCGGAGATCACCCAGCCCTGGACCGATCTGGACACGCTGTCCGGCGCACAGACGTCGCGCAACGCCGTGGTCGCACGCATCCTCGCGGTCCTGCTGCCGGCACTGGACGCGTTCGAGCAGGACGGTCTTGCGCCGTTCCTCGCGCGCTATGCCGTGTTGGACAGCCTGGCCGGGCGCGAGGTGCAGGTGGAAGAAGGCGGCGTGCTGTTTGCCGGCACGGCGCTGGGTCTGGCCGACGATGGCGCGCTGCGCGTGCGCATCGACGGCAGCGAACGGGTTTTCCATGCGGGCGAAGTCAGCGTGAGGGCGCAATGAGCGACTGGTTGTTTGATCTGGGCAATTCGCGCTTCAAGTTCGCCCCGCTGCAGGGCGTGCGCGCGGGCGATGTGCAGGCATGGCCGCATGGCGCCGAAGCGATGCCGGCCGCGGCACTGGATGCGCTGCCGTCGGGCGACACCGCCTATGTCGCCAGCGTCGCAGCGCCCTCGCTGACCGCCGCCATGCTGGATGTGCTGCAGGCGCGCTTCCGCCATGTGCGCGTGGCGCGCACCGAGGCCGAGTACGCCGGGGTGCGGATCGCCTATGCCGATCCTGGTCGCTTCGGCGTGGACCGCTATCTGGCGCTGCTGGCCGTGGCGGCGCGGGGCCAGGCCGTGTTGATCGCCGGCGTGGGCACAGCGCTGACCATCGATCTGCTCGATGCCGATGGCCAGCACCACGGCGGCCGCATCGCGGCCTCGCCGACCACCATGCGCGAAGCGCTGCATGCGCGTGCGGTGCAGTTGCCCGCAGCCGGCGGCGACTACAGCGAGTTCGCCAATGACACCGCCGATGCGCTGGCGTCCGGCTGCGATGGTGCCGCGGTGGCGCTGATCGAACGCAGCCGCGTACGGGGGGGCGAACGGCTCGGCACGCTGCCGCACCTGCTGGTCCACGGGGGCGGTGCACCCGCCCTGCTGCCGCTGCTCGGCGATGCCGAATTCCAGCCTTCGCTGGTGCTCGACGGGCTGGCCCGCTGGGCCGTGCATCAACCGCCGTCGGCAGGCTAGGATCAGCCGATGCTCACCCGTGCCCTGATCGTCGTCCTGGTCATCCTCAACCTCGGTGTCGCGCTGTGGTGGCTGCTGCGCGGCGAACCGGTCAGCAAACCCCCGGCCTCGCCGGTCGGCGTGGCGCAGCTGGAAGTGCTGCCGCCCACGCAGGCGCCCCCGGCTGCGGCGACGCCGACGAACAACGCGCCCGCGCTGCAGGACGTGACGCCGGCATCGGCCCCGGCCGCGGCGCCGGTGGCGCAGCCGCCGGTGACCCCCGAAGTGCCGCACACCGCCGTGGCTGCCACGCCCGCGCCCATGCCTGCAGCTACCGCGCCCGCTGTTGCGCC